>CAXTMN010000174.1:0-7533 GCA_964245395.1 uncultured Bryobacteraceae bacterium | reverse complement strand
GTCGAACAAAGAATTGTTGCCTGGGGTAGGGCAAAGCGCAGCGGCAATTCTTTTTTGGCGTATTGAGAGAGGAATGGTCTTGCGAAAGAGAGAGGCGGCGCCTTTCTTAAGGCCTTGGAAATGTGCCGAAGGACTCCGCTTTCCTTAGCGGCTTCACGTATTTACATCAGCGTTCTTGTGGGTCTCGCAAATAGTCGTGCTCATCGCCGGTTGTGCTCCAGCTTACGAGTCGGCTGTAGAGCCTTTGGAAGCGCTAAAGCCAGGAGTAAAAGTCCAGTCGAATTCAGGACTCGCCACAGATATTTCTACCGTGCGAAAACGAATTCGTTTCTGCCACAAAGGGAGAATTAGGTCGGAGGAGAAGAAAAAATCTTTAAACTGTCGCATTGCAACACCTCTGCGTCGCATAACATGACGGGAGATGAGTTCCGCGACAAAGCGAAGGGACGGGTGCCCCAATAATCGCTTACAAATCTATTCCTGATGAGCGCCTGTTGCTCGAAGTTGAGACTTCATTGCGAGCGATGCCGCCTCGCGCGACGCTTGGCGAAATAGCGGACGAGAAAGCGCGCTGGCTGGGACAGCTGAATAGCATCCTCGAACGATGGGATTACACAAAAACACCCGTGATCGGGTACGCGATGAGCCTCCTTAGCAACACCAACGACGGAACTGTTCAGCGCGGGGTAAACGAACTTCTCATGCTCCTGAATCAGGCCCATGCCGATTTTACGACTGAAGACTGGCGCCCCGATCAGCGTTGGCATCGGGCAGGGCCGGGTAGTCGAGTATTTCGATGGAATCAGGAAGATTGTTGAGGCCGCGACAGAGGAGGTGTTTTTCATCGATCCTTATCTGGATCCGGCGTTCGTTTCCCTCTATCTGAACCAGGTCCGCACAGGCGTCGCAATCCGCCTGCTGGCCGACGCCGATGTCGGGCGGCTGCGCGCCTTTAAAGCCCGCGCTTGCGCTCTTCCTGCAGGAAAGCGGTCAGGCCGTGGCGCTGCGCTTTTCGGCGAAGCTGCATGACCGCTATCTCTTCATCGACAAAAAGGATTGCTATCACTCCGGCGCATCCTTCAAGGATGGCAGGAAAAAAGCCGGCACCGTGATCGCGCAAATCATCGATTCCTTCCCGGCGATGTGGGCCAGCTACGATCAGCTCTGGGGAGTGTCAAAGATCGAGCAGATCGGGCCTTAATCAGATGCCCTGCTGTTGGTGGCTTGACTCACGCTTAGATCTTTGTAAGTTCCAGCGTTTCAACTTTGGGCCGCTCGCCCTCGCTTCTTGCTGCAACATAAAAGATTAACCCATTGAAGGCGAGAACACCAAACAGCAAGCTTAGTGAAGCCGCTAGCCAAAATAGAGTACGACGGTGGGACACAGCTTCCTTGGTGTCAGCCGCCCTCACTGCTGTCGCTTCACCAGAATAAAGCCAAGCTGTTCTGGCAGGTATCGCAATCAGGAATGAGAAAAAGCCGAACAGCATAATCCAGTTGGGCAGTTTCGAGAATCTGGCGACTCTTTGCCGCCTTGTTTGGTCTTTGGCTCATGTGTAGAGAAGACTTAACACAGCGATAGGTGAACCTACGTTTTTCCAGAAGTTCAAATATCACAGCGGCGGTGTGGCGACCCAATATGGACAGCAGACTAGACACGAGTCAAGAGAACGGAAGACTTGAAGCTGCTAAGTCCAGAGCCCAGGATCGTTTTCAGACGTTGTATCTCTTTCCCTTCCCATTTCGGCTCATAGATCGCACCGAAGTCCGGAAGAATGCGTGTCGTGTAGCTCCAGTAGAGCTTCTCGTAGATTGTTCGCGAGAAAGCATCCGACGTAGAACTTTGCTTGCCGCCAAGCGATGAGTTGACGGTGTCGAACAAATTCCATGCGTAAAATGCTTTAAAGCATTCTACTGAGGTTTCCTTGGATTGGTACCATTCTGCTACCCAGTCTAAGTCAACCAGGGGATGATCTTGTTCCTCCGGTTCAAGGGCGTAGCCGAAAAGACTTGCGTATCTTTGCACTGCAAGTCGATCCTGGAAGGCAAGGATCAATCCATCTTTATCTACAGCCAATAATGCGCAAGTACTTGTTCGAAGATCGTCGCTTGGGAGGATCCAGATTAAGTACCGCTCTTCGCCTTCATGCCTGTAAGGCAGGCTAAAATATCGCGCGTCCTTCATTTCCTATTGACCAGCATAGTGCTAAAGCATGAGCCTTGATCGCGACCGGCAGGAGAGCCGGGATCTCGGACATCATCTTAAACAGGTCTGCATGCTTGGGATCTTTTGGCGTGATCAGTAGTAGAATCTTATTCGCCCAAAAGGGCGCCATGAGTACGAATTTTGTTCAAGAACGCCGCCGTCGACTTTCATTACATTCGCTTCAACGCCGCCCTTCACAGTGGTTCCAGCCCAGCCGTATGAGGCGAGCGTAAGTTCGAGGTGGAAGGGGCTAAGTAGCTGCCCATAAGCGTAGCCTCTTTGCCAGACCTTCTCGAGTTCCTACACTTCGGGATGCGCACCCGTGAGACCGATTGTTGCATCTCCCCAAGTGCCCATCGTTCAGCTCGTGCTCCTGCGCGGAGCCAGAGGTCGAGGAGAGATGCCGGGCACGGATAGAAGGATGACCACAGGATTCTTCGCTTGCGCACTCAACACGCTAGAACATCTGGGAGCTCTAGCGAGACTTTGGTCAAATCGAACACACAAGTCGAAAGTGGCTTAAACAACTTCTCTGTGCCTCGGCGTTCATCGGTGGGATCGGCAGCGCCATTTCGCATGGATGCTGGCGAATAATTCCAAGTCTGTCAGCTTCGGTAGTTGATCTTTTCGCCACCAAACCTAGGATCAGGTTTGCGTTCGACGATAACGGCGAAAACGACTACCGCGAGGTTAATCAACCCGAAAATAAGGAGACACATAGAGGGAGCGGGTCTGCCGATAAGCGAGGGCCTCTCTGGGCCACAAAGACCCTGACGCTTATGCGGTATGGTTACCCACTCAGCAACCATTTGCTGAATGAGTAGGAAACGCGATCGGAAAATCGCATCCATTGATGAATGAGGAGAGAAAAATCGGAGGTGCTTACACCATGGGGATAGATGCCCCAAACCAGGATCGAGTATGCCATCTAGAACGCAGCCTGACTCACTCCCTCTAGTAAGTTCCGACGATGATGCTAGAGAGCTAGGAGCATGGTTGCATCCGGTAAGCTGTCCGCACTGCAAAGCCGTCCTTAGTGAGCAGGAAATCCGAAGCATCCTCGGCAAGTTCGCCCGACGAAGCAGTTGGGCCAAGCAAGGTCCGAACCGCTTTAAGAAAATGACTCCTGAGCAGAGATCCGAAGAAGCTAGGAAGGCCGCTAAGGCTCGATGGGCAAACAAGTCCGGTTAAGCAATCTTCAGGGCAGAAGTTAAAAGGCCACCCCTAGGAAAGTGGCCCAACCATTTTGGAGGATTACCGCGCTATTGCACGACAATCAATTATCGAATAAGTGCAAGAATGCCACAGGTTTTCTCGTCTATCAGGTAAGCGCTGATGATTTTCGCAGTTCTGTTGAGTCACGGTCATTAAAGGAAAGATCGTAGAGTATCGCCGCACTGAGCTTACGATTCCAAGATGAAGTGGTACCTGTATCAGTAAGGGAAGCAGATCAAGATTACGTGCGATAACGAAGAAGTAGCGCTGATTACCGCGTCGAACAAAGAATTGTTGCCTAGGGTGAGGCAAAGCGCGAAGGCAATTCTTTTCCGCGTATTGAAGAAGGATGGTCGTGAAAGAGACAGGCGGTGCCGTTCTCAAAGCTTTAAACAAGGTGCTGAAGGGCAACTGTTGATTGATGTTGACATTCGTGATCAGAGCGGGAACCGACTTGACGTTCGGGCCCTGAAACGGTACTGCGTAAGAGAGACGTCGTGTATTGGTGGTTTTCATCGAAGGCGCATCTGCGAACCGCCCCATGGAGGCCAATCGGACGCTCTCTCTAACATTCCTTGGTGGAACCCTTCAACACTCTGCGCGGAACAGTCGCCGACCTCTTTCTATTGGTGCTTTCCTCTGTCTCTGCCGACACGGTGGAGGTCGTGACTGCTCATTGTCGTACAGCTAGTTCAGATTCGCCTTTATCGGCGCTGTTTTCGGTAACTGGGCATACGAGGGAACGAAGAGAGCACTTATAAAGTCGGACAACGCGTACGTGCCGTGTGCAAATTGCACCTGTCGCAGGTAGTTATCTTGCACGGTGAACATTAGCCTTGATTCCGACTTGGCCGTGGTTCATCTGTCGGCGTAAGACGCGTGCTGATCTTTCACTCAAACTCTAGACAAATTGCTGACCAGAATCGATAAGACTTCATGTCTGCTTCGTCATGAACGAGTTCCAACCGCCAGCCTCTTGCTCCCCTTGCCCGGAGCGGGCACGTATTCAAGTCAAACGAATTCTTGGAAAGGAGATTCGCGCTCCTCTTTCGAGACTGATCGAAGATAGCGACGGAGTCTGTTACAGAGCTAGATTCGCTACAACCTCAGAGTCGAGGCGACTTTTGATTAATCAATGGATCGAAAGCTACTTTCTCCAGCAATTCACGGTGTCTACCACCGCGGCAGAGATTCTGCATGTGCCGCCAGACATCGCAAAAGCCGATCCCGATTTGTTCGACCTGGTAAGCAGACTGAACAACGAGGGAAGGCCTCTACTATGCCTTGGATCGCGGTACCCCGCACATCCACAGGAAGCGGCCTCCTTCGGACTTTTACCAAAACGACTCTGGAGCAGGATCGTCAATTTGGGCGACCTTGCGACGACTTTCGTTCTGGATCAGTTACTCGGGATGAATCGCTTCCGCCGCATTCTCTTCACGCGGAACCGACCTTGTCACCCTAATCTCTTTCGGGCCTACTTGGTTGCCGACGGGGATATCTTTGGCGGTAGCGAAAGGAAGATCGAGAATCGGCTAGACTTCACTTCCTATTACGGTTTCCATCCTTACGCCAGCATTGCTCCTGCTCAGTGGCTACGAGCGTTGGAGTTGGTCGGATCTCACGCGCTTCCTAAATGCGAGGCGGCGCTCGCAGAATTGCCCGAGCATTGGTTGGACACCGGCGAAAGAGGCGACGTCGAGCGGCTCTTCGATCAGGTGCAACATCGCCGGCACACCCTTTCGAACTGGATCCAGATACCCGATCGTTATTTCCACGCTCCCCATCGTGATGCCGTTCAACAGGTTCTCAAATCTGCGGCTTCGGTCGCTGTTTCCCTTGCACTCAGCTCGGCTTAAGGGGGCACTTGGCAGCTGTTCAAAGCACAGATGTTCGCCCGCCCGCCGTGTCATCTTCAATGCTCCGGGGCACCTCGGTATGAACGCATAGACCTGATATTCCAAAACGCTACGGGTGTTCATCGAGGGAGGATGTCACCTTCTTGCGACAAGATCACGCAAAATAGATTAATTCGCGGCGCGTCATTTACACACACCCGGTTACCTCTCTTCGTATTTGAGGGCGCTGAGGGCAACGACGTAAGACCCACCGGCTTGCCAGATACCGCTGTTTGTTTTAAGAGACGTTTTGGAGGACCACTTGGAAATCAGCCCGTCGCAGCTGCAAAGCGAAGTACACTAAGGTCAGGATCGACATTTTCTTTGTTACTCAAAACTGCTTGAGGCTTCAACTGAAGTCTCTGCGCTGCGTTCCTATATTTGTCAGTGTCGTAGATGTCTTCGTCCGTATCTACGTCAGCTTCACTTACATAGAGAATTGCAGCAAGATCCGAGTCTGCGACAGCTGAGCTGTGATGAGCCGCTACGGCATGGACCATGTTTGAAGGAAAAGACCAGGAAGCGAGAAGGTCAGCACCGAGTTCGGCATGACTTCGTCCACAAAGGATACGCTCGGCCGTTACGGTAGTCAAGCCTTGCTGGCGGAGGTCGTACAACTGTGAAGGATAGAGATCACCTAGATGTGCGAGCACAACTTGGCCAATGTCATGGACTAGGCCCACAAGTGCAGCCTCGCTGGGAGCGACTGTGGTATTTTGAGCCAACCTCCGGGCCACATGGGCGGTCAGCAAAGAATGGTTCCAGATCGTGCGGAGTGCCGGTGCAGCAAACGACTTTTTTATGGCGTGCGCCGTCACTTGAAACTGAACTGTATCGAGGCCAATTCGTTGAATGGCACTCAACAGAGTCCGAGCAGGATCGTTGTAAGCAGCTACGTTTGCCAAACCGACCAGATGGGCGGCAAGCACCGGGTCTCGGCTGATGGCCTGCTCGACCTGACTAAAATGCACATTCGGATTCTGGAGAGTCGTCAGGATATGAAAGAGAGAGGAAGGGAGCGGACCAACACGCTCTTGTGCTTGTCGGAGCTGTTCCGCGCTAACCTTTCGGTCTGCGGGACCAAACTGTTTGCGAGACGTACTCACCTTTGCAAGCACGTGCAGAGTAAACAACTGCTCTAACGTTTCACTAGGCGATCGGACCTTAACTTGCTGTCGAGCACTCAGTTGAACCACGTGAGAAGCATCGGCTTCCAGCCACTCAAGAACCTGGATACCCCCGACTTCCCGAACTCTGGAGTGGAGATCTTCCGCTAATTCGGCCCAGAACTCAAGTAGGTCTTCGTCGTTTTCGTCGGCAACGAGATTCCGCAAAGCAAGGTGTAGCCTGTCGTTCTGGGCATCGAGCAAAAGAATTCCAGCCGGACGCAAATCCAGCCCTGGGGATTGTAGCTGAAGGACTATCCACTCAGCGATCCACTCCGAGTTCGCTTGCACTGAGGATTTCGAGCCAGTACTAAATGGACCTTTGCTGGAAGCAACTTTAGATGTTGCCATGAGTCTGTATTGCCTAACATGCTTCAGCATACGGCACTGCCTAAGGCAACGTTCTCCAATTGTGGGCAGAACAAGCAGAAGTCTGTCCTAACTGAGAGTATTTAGGAGGGCAAAACGCTCTAAGGTAATCTCCTCCGCAGGGCTCCTCCTAGCTTTAGGCGTACGGTCTGATTCCACTGCTACTCAGGAAGAGCTTGAGAGGTATAACTGAGGCCGACGGGTACAACGCTTCTCGTTCAATTGATAGAACGGCTAAGACCTTGCTCTTCTATATGGGTCACAGGCATTCATGCACTACGGTCAACCCAGGGGTCACCACTCACGATTAAGGTGTGGTGAACCCTAAAACTGAGACAAAAGGACAGAATGGAGCTGAAGAGTGAACCCCAAGTGTCAGCAGGAACCGAAGAAGATGGGCCTGTCGCGCAAGTTCTCCGGCGAGTTCCGCGCGCAAGCGCTGGAGCGCATGAAAAGCTGTGATACGTTACTGCGTTAGCGCAGGAACTAGGCATCCATCGTAAATGGCTGTGTAGGTGGCTGGATCAGTCGGCCCGAGGATTCCGGGATCGCCGTCCGCGAGCGGCCAGCCAAAGCCCGAGCTGTTACAAGCGCGGATCGCAATTCACTCTAGAGTCAACTAGAGGCGTCCGATACGGCTATGTGGATTGCAACAACTTACAAGTCAAAGCGCTGTTTA
>CAXTMN010000173.1:0-7542 GCA_964245395.1 uncultured Bryobacteraceae bacterium | reverse complement strand
GGGTGGGAACGGTGGCGGCGGTGGTGGCCGCGGCCGTGGGCCTCGCTGGTAGCTTTACGCGCTAGCCAATATTTTACTGAGGGGCGAACCGGATAAGATTCACGATCGGTGACCTGTCTACTTCGTACCCTCTTGCAAGTTCTGCCTTTTGAAGGGCGGTAGGGTCCGAAGGAGCATCGATGGCGAGTCGCGGGCGACAAACATTCAATAAACGACAGAAAGAGCAGCAGCGCAAGGAAAAACAGCAGGAAAAGCTTGTGCGCCGGCAGCAAAAGAAAGACAACCCGGATTCCTCGGGCGAAGCTTCGGATTTCGCCATCATCGGCGAGGACGGCCAGTTGATTGATTTGCCGGCCGGAGTCGATCCAAATACATTGATTGAGAACCCTAATCGCCTTCAACGGCCGGAGAATTCAATCGAAACTTCTGTTAAATCATCCAAACTAGCGGAGTAGATAGTGATTGCAAACGTTGCCACGATTGATTCACCGGTAAAACTGAACAGAATCACAACGGTAGTTCTTGTTGTGTTGCATTTAGGGGCAGTCGCTGCCCTTTTCGAGTTTAATTGGAAGAGCTTGGCCGTGGCCGCCTTCTTGTATTGGATGACCATTGGTCTCGGAATCAGTCTCGGCTACCACCGCCTGCACACGCACCGGTCCTACCGCATCCCCACTGCTCTTGAATACTTCTTCGCCGTATGCGGTGCGCTGACGCTTGAAGGCGGCCCTATCTTCTGGGTAGCGACTCATCGCCTTCATCATCAGCTTTCCGACAAGCCCGGCGATCCTCATTCTCCCAGAGATGGTGCTTGGTGGGCCCATGTGGGGTGGATCCTAATAGGCGAAGCAAAGCACAACAACACGCGGTTGCTGTCTAAGTACGCGCCGGATTTGGCGAAACACCGGTTCTATATCTGGCTTAACAATTATCACTGGGTGCCAAGCATCCTAATGGCAATCGCGCTATTTGCCATTGGCGGCCTCCCCATGATGTTGTGGGGCTCCTGCGTCCGGGTCGTCGTCGGCCTGCATGCAACCTGGTTAGTTAATTCCGCGACTCACCTGTGGGGCAGGCGGCGTTTTGCTACCCGCGATGACTCTCGCAATAACTGGTGGGTCGCTTTGCTCACTTTCGGAGAAGGGTGGCACAATAATCATCATGCTCACCCCACCTCCGCACGCCACGGTCTAGCTTGGTACGAATTTGATCCCTCCTGGATACAAATCCGGCTCTTAGAGCGACTTGGAATTGCTAAATCAGTCCGTAAAGCAAGCGCCACTACGGAGCCCGAGCAACGGGCAGTCGCCTAGGTCAGGCTGAGCTTCATCTCATCTGCCACTTGGCTAGAGTGGCCAATGCCTGTCTGTTCTGTATGTCAGCAGAGATGGTCAGTTGCACGGCACTTACCCTGATTAGCTCTACTTTATAATCTTCGATCTCAGTAGTTGAACCTCGCGGGCTAAACGACCACCGTTGTCGAACAATGGTTCGGAACTGCCTTTCGTTCTCGAGCTGATACTCCAATGCAAACTCCTGAGTTCGTTCCACTGAATCTTCTTGAAATTCCAAATACACTTGGCTCAGACTCTGGGCTCGATGAAAACGCAGCCTGATGGTCTGCGTCCCACCATCGGCAGCCTTCCAGCCACCAGCATTCTCCGCGAAAAACAGCGACTCGACTGGATGTTCGGGCTGTTCCGACGTTAACTCCACATCAGCAATTTCACTGAGGTTGAGCCAGCCTCCAGACTGCTTGGAAGACCTCGGCTCAGCGAACAGACAAATCGACTTTTTCATATAGTCAGACTCGCACTGTGATGCTCTTTTGACAACCTAGTACAGATCAAGGTATTCGCGGGTGGAATGAAAGTAACTTAATACCTATTCGCGGTTCAAACGTGTGTGTCGATGAGAAATCAGTCTAACCTCTCCTCCTCGAGGCTTTTCTTTCCAAGGGGGTGTCATGCTACGAATTGTCGCCATTGACGACAATCCCGCTGAATTTATCCTCCTGGAACAGGCTCTTGAACGGGTGTCTGTTCCTCATTTTGTCGAAAAGTTTTACACCGCTGAATCCGCGTTTTCTTACTTGCGCCTGAAATCTGAACCCCCGGCATTTCACTACCCACAACTTATTCTTCTTGATATAAGCTTGCCTGGTCGTTCCGGGCTTGAATTGCTCCATGATCTCAAAGCCGATGCGGACCTTCAGCCGATTCCAGTGATCATGATCTCGACTTCCGCCGATCCTCAGGATGTCAAGGCTGCCTACGACCTGCACGCAAGCTGTTACATTGTGAAGCGCCTGAACGCGGAAGATCACGTCAACGCTCTGTTGAGAATGATCACGTTTTGGGTGCGTACCGCTCAATTTTTGCCAGAGAGGGGCTTTCTATCAGGTACACCGCTCGGCTTGTCTTACGGGCAGAACAACTGATTCCGTACGTCTCAACCTTCGTAAGTCAATAGTTTTGTTTGACTTAGTCGAAGCTCTGTTGTATTCTAATGTGAGTTAGGCGCTTTTGCTTACGCTTCAGGTTTTGTGAACTAAGTCATAAGATCTGAATTCCTCTCCTTCTTAGACTAAGAACCTAAGCAGGTTCTCGTGCTGCTGTCAGGAAACATCGTCACGCAGAGAGGTAATGCTGTGCAATTTGTCTACGAAGGGTTCACGCACGCCGGCCAAGTCCGATCGTTTAATTTTCAAGGGATTGACCCGGCAAAGAGTTCCACCGTATTCTCTATCGAGGTTGATCTTCCACTCCTGGCCCGCCATCGGGTCAACATGCAGGACGGTCCTGGTTTCTGCTTGCAAATGTTGACCGTCGCCCTGGCGGCAGGTCCTGATTCCCTGCAAAAGCTACAGCACTATCGCATTGTGGAAGAAGATCTCCGCCCTATACTGGTCGATCGTGCGAACCGGGCCGCTCTGAAGGCCCTGAAAACGCCACCGCGACGCTTCGTCCGGAAGCCCCCAGTTACCTCCCAGCTTCGTGGCTTAGGCGCACCCGAACCGCGATAGGCGTTTCTCAAGTCCCAGTGATCTCCTCACCATCAACTTAGTCGAG
The DNA here is from genome assembly GCA_964245395.1 of uncultured Bryobacteraceae bacterium. Taxonomy (GTDB): domain Bacteria; phylum Acidobacteriota; class Terriglobia; order Bryobacterales; family Bryobacteraceae; genus Bog-105. The sequence goes on along the minus strand of CAXTMN010000173.1, from coordinate 4,471 downwards.
GGGCCATATTTCCGGTGCGCACCTCCTCCGATCCCCCGCCCGTAACTGCACAAACCTGGAGGCTGATTGCTCAATTTGCTCCTTCGCACGTCTAGGCTGCCACGCCTTTCAGGAACAATATAAGCGTTAATGCTTGAACATCTGTTACGCCAAGGGATCTGCATAAGTACGCTACCGGCGATCTCGAGCTTTGCAGCCCTCCTCAAACCACGACGAGGGTCGCCGGATGCTTCGATTCTTTGGAAAAACACAAGGATGAGTGGTCCGCAAGAGGATGGGCGGTAGATGCTAAAAGGAAACAGCCCTGTGTCTTCGTGATCTCTATCCAAGCCGGCAAGGTTGCACGTGACGTAATGTTCCGGAAAGCGCTTCGGCCAGATGCTAGCGCCCACCTGAAGGCAAGTTCTAGTGAACTTCTCGGCTTTACAATGTCCTTTGAACCTAGGAGGGAAAGCGGAAGGGCAGCCCTAGTCGCAGTCTTTCCATCGGGTTACCTCGCACTGCTTCCAGGGCCCTTTACCGAGTCGGCAGACGATAACGAGAGCGACCCAGTGCCCGGTGCCGCAGCGATGATTCCCGAAACTGAGTGGGAAGCGCTCGCGAGACGGCCGCTGTATTCGTTCCCGGATAGTTCACCATTTGCAGGGATCTACTCTTTCGATCCCGTATTCGATCCAAGACATACCGCAGGCGTTACTCAACAATCTTTAGAGGACGCGGCTGCTTATCATCGCAAGTTTAACGATCATGCCAAGTGGAGCTTCTTGCTCACGCGAGCTTTTTCCCAAGCTGGAATTTGTACCCGATGATCAGCAACAAATCTCTATTCTGGACATAGGATCGGGATCGGGCAATACCGTGCTGTCGCTTCTACGATTGCTTCCGCAAGGAAAGATAGAGGCCACCGATATCAGCCCGTAGTTATTAGCAATCCTCCGCGATCAGCTACAGGATGCGGATAAAGGCCGGGTTCGCATGATCGCGATGGATGCCGCTGAACGGAATTTTCGTCCCGGATTCTTTCGATCTGGTAGTTGGCGGCACCATCTTGCATCACATACTCTACACTGCTCCGTCTTTTCTACGAACAATTGTTGGATCGAAAGATGCCCGTGTCCTTTGGCGGCAACCCTCACTTCTCAATAGCAGCAACGCTCATTTGCATCAGGCTGTTGATCTCCGGTCGCCAATCGCCCAGCCCGCTATCCACCTGCATCAGGAAGACGCCAGAAATCTCCTTCTCCGGATCCACCCACTCGTAGGTTCGGTACGCACCTCCCTTCGCAAATGATCCTGTGGAGTTGTACCTAAACAATCCCGCTGTGTTTCTCACTACCTCATATCCGTAGCCATGACCCATGCCTGGCGCCCATCCTGCCTGTAAGTCGCCGGTATGCGAAATGGTCATCAGATGAGCTGCCGCGCTTGACAGCACCCGGTGCCCGTCGAGGGTTCCCTTGTTCCGCATCATCTCGTTAAACCGCAGCATATCCTCCGCTGTACTTACCAGTCCGCCCGCGGGCGACGGAATCGCCTTTTCCGCGCCCCACTCGGCACTCTCGCGGGTTGCCCTCCCATCCGCAAATTTATAAAGCGTCGCAATACGATCCCTCTTGTCCGCCGGAACGAAGAAGTAAGTGTCTTTCATCGCCAGTGGTTCGAAAATACGCTCTCGCAGGAATTGATCGAAGGGCTGCTTCGCAACAATCTCGATAATCCGCCCCAGTATGTCGATTCCCAAATTGCTGTAATTCCAATTGGAGCCAGGTTGGAAAAGCAAATGAGTCCGTGCGCTTATTTTCACCAAGTCTTCGAGGGTCTTAGCTTCCCCCTCGCCCACTTCCGGCGACCCGGGCAACCCGGACGTATGGGTCATCAGATCTTCGATGTTGATCGGTCTTGATGCCGCGGTTGTGTCACACCCAAACCCATTTCTTGCGCCGCAAGCATCTACCTTCAGCCCTCTAAATTGCGGCAGGTACTTGCTGATTTCGTCAACAACAGAAATCTTTCCTTCATCGGCAAGTATCATGATCCCTGCACACGTCACCGGCTTGGTCATCGACGCGACACGAAACATCGTGTTCTTGCGCATTGGCTTTTTCGTCTCGAGTTCCTGAAATCCAATTGCTTCGAAACTTGCCACGTGTCCCCGCCTGGCGACGATCGTCACCATGCCGGCTGTTTGCCCCGCGTCAACATACTCTTTCATCCGGACGGGAACTGCCGATAATCGTGCCCGGTCCATGCCAGCCGCTTCCGGCTCTATCCTGCCCACATCCAGCCGGTCAGCTGCACGCGCCGTCAAAGCCAAGCTGAGCAACGCAAAAGTCAGTGTTCTCATTTGCAGTTCTCTAGCCTAGCTCAAGCCGGTGAGAGCGGCCGGTCCTCCATCCGCTCCCGATACCAGATATCGTAGATGCACGAGTCGAAGTGAATCCGGCATCGGACAGATCGCACCTGAAATCATGATCGGCCGCACAATAGGGCAGTACAAAATTACCGATAAGCTCGGCGAAGGCGGCATGGGCTCCGTGTACAAGGCCGTTGATGGGATGGTCAACCGTCCTGTAGCCATCAAATTACTTCATCAGTACACCTCGCGCGAAGCCCCCGTCATCGAGCGCTTTCGCTCCGAAGCCTCGCTCCTGGCCAAACTTCACCATCCGAACATCGCCACGCTCTTTACCTTCTTCTGTGAAGACGGCGAGTTCTTCATGGTCATGGAATTTGTCGGAGGCGTCACGCTGTCCAGCCTCGTCCGCGATCGAGGCCCCGTGGCTCCGGCTGAAGCTGTCAGGTTAATCATCCAGGTGCTTAATGGCCTCGAACACGCCCACCAATTTGGGGTGTTCCACCGCGACATCAAGCCCGCCAACATCTTGGTTACCGAAAGTGGGGAGGTCAAGATCACCGACTTCGGCATCGCCCGCGCATTTGGCACGGAGCGTCTCACTCGTGATGCGCGCCTGGTCGGCACCATCGAGTATCTTGCTCCCGAGCGCATCATGGGACAGGAAGGAGACGAGCGTTCTGATCTGTATGCAGTTGGGGTCTTGCTCTATGAACTCCTCACCAATCGCGTACCTTTCGAGCACAATACTGATTTCGAGTTGATGCGCGCCCATTTGGAACAGTTACCGCCGCCGCTTCACCTGTCTTCCTCCGGCGTACCCGAAGCGCTCGATCGCGTCGTGATGCGCGCTCTTGCCAAGCAGCCTGAAGATCGTTTTGCGACTGCTTCCGAAATGCGAAATGCTCTCTTCGCTCTTGTAGCTGCTCCAGCGGTTCAAGTGATCTCCGCACCAACCGCCCGGCCTGCCAAGCCTCCCCTCATTCATCGGTTCGCCTCGATTGCCATCGCCGGTGTTGCTGTCGCGATTCTAGTTGCGTTGCTCCTTATCCGGCACCGTAATCCAGCGTTAAACCCGCCGCGCCCTTCGCTGCCCGCTCCTGCCTTGCACGCTTTGCCGGTCGTCTCATCTGCTGGAAACGATCATGAACCGGCCACGCTCCCTGCCAGCAAACCAGTTCTCACTCACCGGCCCAGGAAAAGTCCTCAAACTCTGCGCGAGGTGCACAATCTCTACATCGCAAAAATGCCCAACGGTCTCGACTCGTATCTGCGTGCTTCCATCTCCCGCAAGCTCGCCGGAACCCTGATTGTCGTACTCAATCGATCGAACGCCGATGCTATTCTCCAGAACCCTGACAGCCGCGCTCCAGAGGTTGTGAGCATTGTGGATATTGCAGGCAGCAAGCTGCTATGGTCAGGTGCCGCCAGCGATAAGCAACGGTTGTACTTGAATCTAAAACACGGCGGTCCGCGTGAACTAGCTGAAAAATTGACTGCCCAGCTGAAAAAGGCCCTGAATTAAGGCCCTCTTACTTTGTGACCCGATGCAAGTTCAATCCTGGTCTTGCCTTCTGCTTAATTAGCTCTCAAGAGCCACTCGCGTCACGCTCGCTTTTGCCGACTCGCTCCACCTGACCAGTCCGATTCCGGTGAAAATAATCCCCATCGCGATCATCTCGCGATATCCAAATGGCTCGCGGTAGAAATACGAACCGAGGAAGACGGCCACCACTGGATTCACGAAGGTGTAGATGGAGACAATAGCCACCGGCAGCTTCGCCACCGAGTAAACGAACGAACTGAACCCGATCAGCGAGCCAAAAACAACCAGATAGGCAACAGCCAGCCATGGTCCACGTCCTACCGCATGAGGAACCCTCTCCCAAATTCCGGCAGGCACAAACATCGCTAGCCCCGCCGCCAGTTGCTGTACTGCCCCGCTCACAAATATATGCGAGCGAGCCTTCACTCGCTTTTGCAGCAAAGAGCCCAGAACCCAGCCGATTCCGCTTAGCTGAAGTAAGAGGAAACCAGAGATCATCGGTCCGCCTATCCCATGCCGAACGGCCTCAGGATAAATCAGATAGGCAACCCCCAGGAGCCCCACTAGAAGAC
>CAXTMN010000172.1:640-7661 GCA_964245395.1 uncultured Bryobacteraceae bacterium | reverse complement strand
AATGCTAATCCACACTCCACAGGTTGTTACGTCGTCGTTGACGGGTTCATCGCAGCCACCGGTAAACACCGGGTAGTATCTAAAACGGATTCTGGCACTTCCACAACAAGTCAGTCCTCGTCAGGCGGCCAAGGATCCTCACGGACTTCTTCTCCGGGCGACGCGGCATTAATGCAAACGATTGCCCAACCAAGCACGATCCAACATCACAGCGCAAGAAATGCACCAAGTCTGAACACCTTAGTAGGGGACTGCTTGTCAGACGATACCGTGGCTTTGCAAAACCTGTTAGATAGTCAGAATTTTATTTATTTGCCAAGACCAATTGGTGGATGCTATCTTGTTTCGAAAACTCTCATCCTGCGTGCTGGCGATTTCTTATTCGGGGGCGGTGCTAACAATCCGAACTCTGGTGACCCAGCTCGGGGGGTAGTAATAAGATTGGCTCCCAATAGCAACGTCTCCCTATTACAGACATTTGATAGCCACGATCCTCCGGGTGGAGGTAATGAATTCATGTGCGTCGAAAATGTTGTTTTTGACGGAAATGGATCTCAGCAAACAACAGAACTGCAAGGCGAAGCTTTGGTTGATTTTCGAGGAACGTTTATTCAAACCTTTCTCAGACACACAGTGATCATAAACGCATTCGGAACAGCACTTTTTACTGGTTCGACCGAACTTGATAATGTCTGGATCATGGCTTCTTCGACCAGCACGTACGCTTGGATTCATAACCCTGGTCAGACTGGCTTAGGCGCATTGTCCGTAAATCAGGTCTACGTAGAAGAGTCCATGACCCCTAACTCTGGGCAGTTTCGTTCCCCTTGGTCTGGGGGGGTTAACGACCCGTCTGCTTACGCACACGCGATATGGTTGAACGGGTTGAGCTCGGCGACAATAAACCAACTACACTGTGAGTCCGCAGCGACTTGTGTTGACTTCAACGACGTTCAAACCCTGACGATCCATGGTATATCGGGCTGTCGTATCGGAAACCCTCTTTCCAGTGACCCTACAGATCAGTATTTAATTCGCGCCATGAACCTGCACAATTCCAGCTTCACCTTCTCGGCCGCATATTTCGACCAGAGCGGTACTGCTTACACCGGACAATTTCCGAACTCACGAGTATTCGGCTTAGCGCGCGGATTGACGAGCAACGATATGTTCGAGACGCCGCAAGGTAAGACTACGTGGCCGCTCTATACTTGGGGACTCCCAAACCAAGGCTTCTCCGGAGTACCATATCTCGGCGAGCGACCCGTTGTGTCTAATGAACTATGGATACAACAAGTCGGGGATTATAGCCCTAATCGATTAGCAATTTGGGACAACAAGGGAGGACCGGGTGGATCCTATGCTTACTTCGAACGGAACGGAACTCAACTTAATTTGGGTTTTAGTCCTGGCCCTTGGGATGCCAACGAAGTAACAATGTTTCAGATGAACTTCTTTGGTCCCGGGAACTCCGGAAATAACGTTCAGATTAACGGAGGAAGGCTTCAAACTGGAACAGAGGACAACAGCGATATGACCGGTGAGTTATCTCTCTCTGCTGCCAGTTCGGCCAATTATTCTTTTGCGGGGTACTACCTTGTTCATCCCCAGTGCACAGTAACACCGCAATTTGATATGGGATCTAACAATCATTTCTGGATAACATATCCGAATGCACTATCCTTCATTCTTAACTTTGCCCAGCCGGTTACAGGCACTGTCTCCTACACGTGTACAGGACGAAAATGAGTTTTGTCCAACACCATTCTCCCTGTGGTTCTGCCCGTGATTGGACGAAGAGACTACCGGCTGTAAGTGATCGCTAAGGGTAGGAAAGCGACACGAAGTTCTAACTGGGGCCATCGATCTGCTCGGGGCCGGTGGGATGCCGGAGCGGCTGGGTGCCCACGCTGTTTAAAGTCCTGTGAAGACGGTGTTCTACGCCGATCTTGTGTTTATTATGCTCAGCGGATTTCCTAATCATCGTGGAAGACCACCGGGTTCTTGGTTGTTTAGACGTTTGTGTCGCACGGTTGCCCACTTTCGGCGACCTGAGGAGATCTAATGCCGTGACCAGAAAAAAGCTCTTGCATTTAGCACGTTATCCACACGAATAGCGCCGGGCAGCCCGCGTTCTTTAGCGACTCGCTCCAGCACACGCAATACGCGTGCTCCGGGCAGGCTTAGGTCGACCTCGATGACCGGACACTCGCGCGTGTAATGATCGACGGTAGCCAAGGCGCGGAAGCTGCGTCCATCCGCCAGGCTGTCACTCACGAGATCCGTGCCCCAGCGTTGATTGGGACGCTCTATCTCTGTTTGCATGGGCCTCGAGCACGCGAACCGTTTGCGTTTCCGGCGCGGCACTTGCAACCGCAGCTCCTTCGTGATCCGACGCACCCGCCCGTGCCACACGGAAATACCTTCGCGCTTCAGCAATGCCGTCAAACGCCGGTAGCCAAAGCGAGGACGCTCTGCTGCTAATTCCGCAATGCGTTTGGGCAAAGTATCCTCCGGCTTGGGTTTGGCTTTGTACTGCTCCGTGGAACGCGGCTGTCATACCAGCCCGCAGGCACGGCGTTCGCTTGGCCCCATGCTTCTGCCGCATATGCGCGACCGCCGATTCTTGGGCTCCGGGTCTACCATTTGTTTCCAACCAGATCCTTTAACATCGTGATGTCCAATGCCTGATCGGCGACGCGACGATGCGCTTCAGCTTTGAGTCTTCTTCCTCCAGCTGCTTTAGGCGTTTAGCTTCGCTCACATCCATCCCCCCATACTTGCTGCGCCATCCGTAAAGCGTAGCCGCGCTGATCCCGTGCTGCCGGCATAGGTCTTTGGTTTTAGCTCCCGCTTCGCTATGCTTCAGTATCCCGATGATCTGTTCTTCGCTGAACCTGCTGTTCTTCACTCTCGTATTCCTTCCGCAACCTTCGTTGCTTCGGAAAACTTAGTTTAGAGTGGCTCAGTTCTGCCGGGCAAGGTCATATCAGCTTGCCGGAATCAGCAAGTCAGAGTGGAAGTGCAAAGACGAGTATTGCTGCCTAGGGCATACCCGATGCCAATAAGGTGACCGTCTCTGCGGACCGAATAGTGCCTAACGACCCCTATGAGCTCGCCCTCTCGGTAAGAAATAGTCACTGGACTTCCGACGGAAAGAGGATAGTCAACTATCACTCCTACATCACCTTTCGAGACATCCGCAACGTTTCCAAGTTGCTCAATTCTTGTTAGGTGCTTTTCGCAAGAAACAACAACAAGTTCAGCATTGAGGAATCGAGGTTGGGAGCGTCGGTCATTCATACGGCCGTAAAGAAAGAGTTCACTGCTCGCCGGCTTCTCTCATCGGACAAACCTCATGCATGCCATGACGAAAGTCGCAGCACTATCAACGATTCGCGGGACTCGCCATTGCGAGAGTCAATGAGAACTCTAAGAACGTAGGGGAAAGCTGTTCCAGAGTTCTGGTTCGACGTACTTCCGTAAATCAGCATGTCTGAGGGAGTGGAAGAGCTTAAGTCCAACGGTGGTATGACCTTTTGCTGTCTGGGCGCAATACTGAGCCTCGGCTAAAAGTATTGAATCACTCAAATCGATTCGCAGAGCGTCGCCAGGCAACACAATTAAAGCTGTCTCGATTTTCATACCACGGACAGAGACATCAAGAAGCTGAGCCGATTCACTTTCGTGCTGAGATCCTCTGGTGAGGTTAGTGATCTTTGCTAGGCCGTGTGCTTTCAGCCGTGGTGTCGCTCGATTATCAATGGCCGTTATCGACAGATTCTTACTCGGGATTTCGGAAGTAATCATTGTTCTTTGGTTCTGGTGTGATCTAAGCGCCACAGACCAGCTTGCCCCTTCATAGCGCGCCTTTCCTGGTGCGAGCGAGATTCTGCTATGGAGGAGTGCTCCTGAAACGGAAGTCTTCTCACCAGAGAGAAGGACTTACTGTTGCCATCGTCGGGATGCTCTGGGAGGCAGCCAAGTTACGGCAGCTCTGCTCAGCCCGTTGTGAACGCTACGTGTTCACGGCAATGCCGGATACGGAGCTCGTTATGACCAACATAGAAATAGGGGTTCTATGCCGAGGGTGATAGCGCTGAGTTGTTCACACCCACACACCGGCTTTCCTTGAGAAGCGTTAATCATTCCTCACAGTCTGGAGTCTTCGCCTGACTGAGCGTGACAAGGGAAAATCTCGTACTTAACGTGGCCTCAGGTCTAAACTAAAGAGTAACTCGCATAACAAAGTCACTTAGCTTCAGATAAATGATCGCGAGAAAACTCTCAGCTGCAAGAGACTACAGCTTACGGCGACTACCCCATCTTGATCAGGAGTGAAGAGTGAACAGTATAAGTAGGTACAAGATCGTTGGCCATGAAAGCGGCGAGGGGGATGGAGGAGTCGGCGCTGGCACGATCGTTGTCCATATGGCTGGTAGTGGCGCGATTGATGCCGAGTCAATCGATGATGTCGAAAGGCACATTCTAGTACAAGTTGCGGCCAATAAGCGGCCGCGAGGCTGCGTTTATCATATCTTGCCTCCAGTAGATAGCACTGAGTGCTCGCGTGCATTAGCAGTTGCTTCAACAGGGGAATTCCGTCGCTGTATTCTAGATGCAACGAGTGGCTTTTATTCCGGATTCCATCGCATCCGGTATGAGCAAGTGACCAATAACGATGACCATGAAACAGATCTGGGCCTGAAAGGCGTCGTCGCAGCCTGAAGGGTCGATGCAGCTCTTCCGGATCTTACAAGTTGAACTGCGTGGAACACGAGCTCGAACAGGGTAGCTTTCAGCGATGCAAGGTGCCACAACGTCGAATAGACCCGATGGCGGCCCAAGCTCACTCGCGCCACAAGAAATGCTCATTCAGCTCTGCTTCTAGCGTCTTGATTGCCTGACCCAGGATTAGACCGAAGCTCACTGAGCGGAACGTCAATCGTTCTCTATCAAAACTGAACGGAAAGAGCACTGCTGGGCATTGTCGGAGCGGAGGCCAGAACATATTCCTCCTGAGATATCTTTCGTTTGAAGCGCACTGACTAGAGTGGCGACATTACCGTTGCCAACTCTACCTACCGTATGCGTGCAAGTCACTCCTCATCCCGTGATGTTGCACATATCTTGGGAACACCGCCACGAAACCATTCACTGTAACTCGCGTTATTGTTTGTTCTCTCGCAATTGCTTTCAACAACTCCAGCTGCGCTGCGAAGGAGCAGATTCTGGAAAACAAACGTGTAGATCAGACTCCTACTAAAACGACGAATCCTCCTCTCACTCCACGAGAAATCATCGTAGTGCCAATTATGCCTTCTCGGACATTAAGTAATCGCGACGGAGCCAAGGTCCTACTTAGCAATGTAGTGGGGAACCGATCTACGTCAGCTGAGCTGAAATCATTTGTTTGCGATGAAGTGATTACTCGTTATCGGCTCACTAGTGGTAGTGGCCGCAGGCATAACATTGATCGATTGACCGCCCAGGTATCTCTCGAGAAGGGACGGGAAGATTACTCGCGGGTAAAGCAGAACGGTCATCGGATACCGAGTCTCCGCAATCTTAAAGGAGCGTGGTCGACCGGCGAGTACGCAACGCTATTAGAGCAAACTTTAGATCTACTTCAATCTCGGCAAGTCACTCGGCAAGATAAGAGTCTGCTCGACAATTCTCTAGTTTCCTTCGGTTTTGAGGTTTCGGTGCAAGACAGTCCCTGGCTATTCACGTTCGAAGGAGGCCGGGAGTATAAGCTCCCTTTTCGCACGAAAGTGTGGGTATCAGAAACATCAGGCGAGATTGTCAAGATTCTACGAACCGCTACGGAACTGCCCCCCGAGACCGGGATAGCGCAACTGCAGTGGGAGGTAAATCTGCAGTGGATCAATCTGGATGGTCATGCCTATCTGGTACCCACGAAAGGCAGATATGAGGTTCGATACAAAGAATCTAGTGAATGTTATTGGAATGACTTAAGCTTCTCCAACTACAACCGATACAGTGCGTTGTCAAAGTTGAGCTTTGAATAGTATCAGCAGAGCCTGCATGCCTCTAACGCTTCCGCGAAGCCTTGCTCGAGCTTGGAGCGGCCTTCTACAAATACCTAGGGCTCTCGGCAGCCGAGCTGCGCCTCCCGATTAGCGTGCCCAATCCGGCCAGCGCTCAGTTGTCAAACGCGCCAAAGCCGATGCCCTAAGGAGACCAAAACTCTCAGCCTGGCGCGTGTCCGGCAGTTGCTCGCTTTGCCGCAGGGCCATGATGTGCTCGCGGCCTGTGATCGAGCCATTTTAAGTTTCTATTTGTACTCCGGCGCGCGCATCGGCGAAGCAATTCTTGTTGGGCAAACGCCAGACTTAGTGCAGCTGTCCATGCGGCTTCCCCAACTTCTGCGTGGTCTCATGATCCCTATCACGCAACAAGTTGAATGGGAAGCAGTAGAGCGTAAGTAATAGATATGAGGTCTAGCATCATCGGCCACTAGGAAATAATCCAGCCTCGCTCCGGGAGTGCGTTGGGCTAGCTGGTAGTCATGTCTGGCAAAACATCAGCTCTTCGCGGCGCGTACCTGTGACGTGGGGAGAAACTCCTTGCAGGAATGACTCGTCCGCCTGTTTCGCCCGCGCCAATCTTGCACGGCTCTGCATATTGTGTGTTTTTGGACGGAACGGGAACGGGGCTCCGAGTAGGAGCCCGTGATCAACGATCCTAAGAATAACGTGGCTTCTGGATCATCTGCGAATCGCCCGCTCGCGACTCGATGCAGGCGTGGTACTCCGGCCCGCTGCTGAGAACACTGCCGATCGGGTAACGGGGCTGCTCGTCTGCGTATAACAGATCGAGCCGGGCTTTTGTTGCTTCGATGTCGTTCGGTGAAACACGCTCCGATACGCCGGTGAATTTGTAAGTGTCGTAGTACCAGCCTTGTTTCGAGGTTATGCTTTTCGAACCCGTCACTTGCCTGTGTCGTATAATTTAGTGGGACGGGAAACGGGGTCACGTCACAAGAACGTTACTGACG
>CAXTMN010000172.1:0-630 GCA_964245395.1 uncultured Bryobacteraceae bacterium | reverse complement strand
CCTGTGAATTCGTAAGTGTCGTAGTACCAGCCGCCCTCTTCCGGACCGCCGTAATTCCGTTGGACAGCGTAAACGGATACTTGCACTTTACGGTCCTTGGTGCTTTCGAGGTGATGCTCTTCGAACCAGTCACTTGCCTGAGTGTCGCTCATAAGTTGCGTTGTCCTTTGCCTGGGATTGAAATTGGTGTTTTGTGTGCACCAATGTTTCCTTGGAGCAAACGGGAGAGCTTTCGCCCTCCCTGGGCGCTTGGCTATTCGGCGTCTCCTGGAAGGTCGTCCCCTTCGGCGTGGGCGGCTGACTCAAGACGAATCAGGCGTTGCACCTTGATCTTCGCTACTTTGGTTAGAACTTCGACTTCTACGGTTTTCTTGCCGAGGGTGGCCTGGACTTTGCGCGGGTACTGTTCGTAGACCAGTTCGCCTTCGACGAAGAGCGGGGTTCCTTTCTGTAAAGTGGCTGCCCACTTTCCTAAGTCATTCCAAATCACTAAGGAGTGCCATTCCGTGCGGGTGCGGCGCTCGCCTGTGGTGTTGTCGGTCCAGCTCTGATTACTGGCTAGGGAGAGAGTGGTGGGACCGTTCGACGTAGTTTTAGCGTCGGCGCCGGTGTTGCCGATGAGAGTGATGC
>CAXTMN010000171.1:0-7690 GCA_964245395.1 uncultured Bryobacteraceae bacterium | reverse complement strand
GCTCCGGTAGCTGAACAGACCTTTGCCGTCGTTGTGATAAACCGCGTACACCTGCCTTGCCAGATTCGTGACGATAATGTCGGGCTTGCCGTCATTGTCGTAGTCGCGGAAATCAACCCCCATCCCCGAAAACGGTTTCCCGTCGTCTGACAGCGCCACACCCGCCTCCAGCGCCCGCTCGGTAAACGTCCCATCGCCGTTGTTGTGAAACAGAAACTGCTCCATCCCGTCGTTCGCCACGAAAATATCGGCCCAGCCATCGCCATCGTAATCGGCAAACGCCACGCCCAGACTCCGGCCCTTCTTCGCGGCAATTCCCGACCCTTCGCTCACATCCTCAAACGTCCCGTCACCCCGGTTCCGATACAGAATGTTCGTCACCGGAGGAAAATCGCCCGGTGGACAATACGTCTCCCGCGCGCAAACTTTGCTGCGCTTGAAATCCCAATCCATATATCGCGTCACAAACAGATCCAGGCACCCGTCATTGTCGTAATCTACAAAACCCGCCGAAGCGGACCAGCCCCCCGCCCCTACGCCCGCCTTCGCCGTCACATCCGAAAACGTCCCATCTCCGTTGTTGTGATACAGCATGTTCTTCCCATAGCTGGTCACGTACAGATCGGTAAACCCGTCGTTGTCGTAATCCGCCGCCGCCACGCCCATCCCGTAGTTGCCCTCTCCCGCATTCGCGAGGCCCGCGGCCTTCGTCACGTCGGTGAACGTCTTATCTTTGTTTTGCCGAAACAGTCGATTCCAATACTTGCTCTCGCCCCGACCGAAGGTTGCCGCCTCCCCCATGTTTGCTTGCAACCGCCCGCTGTTCACAAAAAATACATCCAGCAGCCCATCATTGTTGTAATCGAGCAGCGCCACTCCGCCGCCCATCGTCTCAATCAAATACTTCTGCGCTGTGGGCGAGTTCTCATGCTTGAAATTCATTCCCTCTGGCACTCCGACCGTGAATACCGGCGCCAGGACAGCCAGTAAACAACCAACGTGAACCGGTAAACTTCTCAAACGGATCGCTCTCTTCCGAGTATGAACGTTGTGCGAAAATGCCGTAAATGATTCCCCTCCGGAAGTGCTGTTGCGTCCCGGTTCTGCTGCTCCTTACGTCAGCGCTCCCAGCCCAAATCGTCAGCAGCGATACTCCGCCGAGCGCAACCAACACCCCCGTGAAAGAGGAGAAGCCCTCGCCCATTTCCCCCGAGCACACCTCCGTCACCCACCACCAACTCGCCTTGAACAACCAAACCATCCGCTACAGCGCCACCGCCGGAACCCTGCTGATCAACGGTGACGACGCCAAGCCGTACGGCAGCGTCTTCTACGTCGCTTACACCGAAGAAGCCGTCACCGATCCGCGCACCCGCCCGGTTACCTTCCTCTATAACGGCGGCCCTGGGTCAGCCAGCCTGTGGCTCCACATGGGCTCAGTCGGACCCATGCGCGTGGTCACTGCCAGCCCTAGCGCCACCGGTCCCCCGCCTTATCAGCTCGTTCCCAACGAATACAGCCTGCTCGACCGCTCCGATCTCGTCTTCATCGACGCCGTCGGCACTGGCTATTCAAGACCAGTCGGGAAGGCCACCGAGAAAGAGTTCGCCGGCACCGATCAGGACGTCAACTCGTTCGCTCGCTTCATCACCCGCTACGTCGACCTCAACCAGCGCTGGAATTCACCGAAGTATTTATTCGGAGAATCTTACGGCACCACACGCTCGGCCGCTCTAGTCGACGCCCTCGAAAACGACGGCATGAACTTCAATGGCATAGTCCTAATGTCATCGGTGCTTAACTACTTCAACCGGGCTCCGGGCATGGACAATGACTTCATTGGTTACTTGCCCTCCTATGCAGCCATCGCTTGCCACTACAACAAACTCTCGAGTAATCCGCCCAATCTAAAAACTTTCTTGGACGAAGTTCGCGCCTTTGCACGTGGACCCTACTCGGAAGCCCTTGCTCAAGGTCACAACTTACCCGAAGCGCAGTTAGATGCGATCGCGACGAAGCTCAGCACTTACACCGGACTGAGCGTTCAGTTCATCAAAGAGGCCAATCTCCGCATCAGCCCCGTTCGTTTTCGCAAGGAACTGATGCGCGGCGATCGCCGCATCCTCGGCCGCTACGATGCTCGCTTTGAAGGCACAGACTTCGATGCCGCCGGCGAAACCCCCGGCTATGATCCCTCCAGCACCGGCATCACCGGCGTATTCGTCTCCGCGTTTCACGACTATCTCGGGCGCGAACTCAAGTTCTCTTCCACCGAAACTTATTACCCGAGCGGCCCCAACATCAACCAGACTTGGGATCACAGTCACCGCGGCCCCGGCGTCGGTACGCAGCCCCTTCGCAATGCCTACGTAGCCGGCGATCTCGCCGATGCTATGCGCAAAAATCCCCACCTCCGCGTCTTTTCCGCCAACGGCCTGTTCGACCTTGCCACTCCGTTCTTCATCACCGAATACGATCTGTCGCACATGGAACTCGACCCGAGCCTCCGCGGCAACATCGAATTCGGCTACTACCCCTCCGGCCACATGATCTATCTCAACGTCGACGCCCTCAAGCAGGTCAAAACCGATCTAAGCCATTTCTATTCACAAACCAGCGCCGATCCCAAATAAGCTGTAACTGCAAGTGCAGTCCGAAAAGCGTTCACAAAACGCCTACAATTTCCTCCAAGGCAGGAAAAGACTAAAATCAAGGAAACGAAAGGACATGGCAACTCTCGATTGGTCCCAATGTCCCGCCGTGGAGAGCGTTCCCGGCAAAGTAAGCGGTGCATGGGTATTTCGTGATACCCGCTTACCCGTTGCGACGATCATTGAGAACCTTGAAGACCTGAGCGTCGAGAAAGTCGTGGAACAATTCGACGTTACGCGTGAGCAGATTACAGCAGTACTGGATTTTGTGGCCCAGAGCCTCAAAGCTCCAGTTCCGGCACAACCCAACACCCCGGTCGATGCTCATTCTTTTTGACCACGGAACACCCAGCGCCGACTCTAAATGAGCCCGTCTTCATGCTACAAGTACTTATTCCGGCTGCGGTTGCCTTGACTGTAGTTGCGTTGACTCATTGGTTTCACCAGCTCTCGGGATCGGAAGAACAAACGTCGCGAACAACGCATTAATTATCATGTGGGCGTCTTTCGCACACTTGTAAAAGCAAATCACCATCCACGGCTGTATGAGGTTGCTGATGAGGTTGAGCAGGCTGTCGGCGATATACAGCTCTTTGGTACGCCGGAGCAGGTGGCCTTGGTTCAACGGTTTGCAATGGAGCTTGCAACACACAAGTCCGCGGAGATCAACTGTCTCTTGGCTCAACTTCGTGACAACCTTCGCAAGGAGCTTGGCGAGGAACGTGTGGCTGGTTCAGTTGTACGGTTACGGATAGTAAAGAACAACGAGCCTACTAGCTGAACCAAGATCGTGCACGCGCATTAATCATCGCGTATTGGCGCGACTAACCCATATGGGCAATCGCCACTATGTCATCAGACGTTGTAAAACTCTGTAAATGCCGGAGTGAATAATCCCCAGACTACGCAAACCACATACTCGTATCGATTCCATGCCGTAAGTGGCCAGCCCGCCGGAACGCCAGATCATCTGTGCTGGACTGCCCTTTCGCATAATTACCCGACCAACCCAGAAGCAGCCGATAGCGGCGGGCCAAGCCAACCTAAGTGCATGTAATCGCATTTCATCCGTGATTAGCAAGCGTCGAAGACATATATAATTGTATGTACATTATACTTGCCGATGCGCTTTATCTGGGAGCCGGCTAAGGAGGCAAAGGCTGTAGCCGATCGCAATATCACTTTCGACTATGCCTCAACTGTATTTCTTGACGAACACCGTGTCGAAGGGCTAAGCCGCATAGTCAATGGGGAGCCCCGGTTCAGTGTAATCGGCAAAGCGACTGGTGACGTCATCTTATTTGTCGTTTACACATGGAGGTCCTATGAAAACGAGCAAGTCTGCCGCATTATCTCGGCGAGAAAAGCTAGTCGTAAGGAGCGAGGCCGATATTCGCAGGTATGCTAACTCTGCCGAAGCAAAGAGAGTTGGCAAGCGCCTGAAAGCACCAGGGCTAGATCCGAGCGAGGCCGACCTGAAAGCCGTCCCGCAACTCACAAGTGAGGAATTGAACCGCATGTATCGGGTGAGAAAATCGCCCGTAACCGTGCGCCTCGATGCCGATGTGCTTGCTTGGCTCAAAGCGAAACCCGGTAAATATCAGCAACACTTAAATGCAGCCCTGCGCACAGAAATGATACGCGAACGAAAAGCGGCCCGATAAGTGTGCTGCGCTGGTTTCTTTGCCGCACTTGCCGCAGTGCTCTGAACCGCTTTTATCGCAGTCACTTCTACGATTTACAAACGCGTTCGTGTCGAGTTCGGCCTGCGCCAATCCCCTTTATTCGCAACCGGAGTCGAAATTATTCAGGCGAGAGAAGGCGCTACAGCCAAATGTCCCGGCCGCTCACCCATGATCGTGCCTCTTCTTTCGTCAATCCGCCCAATGAATCTCAACGTGCCGCGCACCCATTCTAGTCACAACCTTGAAAGTTCTGTTCGCTGAGGACCTGGCGCTCCGAGCCGGCTCCGTCCTCTTCCAAGTTGGTTTTTTGACGTTGCTTTGTAGTGTCGCAGTGTGGGTAAGGGCAGAGGATATATCGCTAACCCAGCCTCGTCCTCTAATGGCGTTATGCGCAGAGCTCCAAGACAAACACGGGTTACTTGTCACTTATGAAGACGCGCCGACCGATCCCATCACCGAAACGCGTAGCGAATCCCGTTCGAATGGCCGCTCATTTCTGTTTCCAAAGTCGGAGCCCATTACGTTTCACGTGTCGCCGGAACTGCCAACCCGCCCTGATTCAACTGCTCAGCTAAACGGAGCAGTTGATATTAGTCAGTCTGTTGCTGCGGTTCAAGAACTGGTCAAAGAATACAACGATTCGGGAAATCCTGGCAAGTTTACTGTTTTGACAGATGGCAAGTATTCTCCACGTCCAGCAGATTGAAAGGACTTTGAACGGTCAATCACAGCCGTTTGAACCCGTTTCCAACACGGTTGTCAACTGGAACTCAGAATCAAAGTCTTGCCAGAAGGTCTTGGTTGACCTATTTGCCGCTTTGCAGCAACATGGCGTGCATGTTGTTGAAGGCGTCGGACCAATGGGTTCTCTGCTCATGCATCCTTGCAAGGGGAACTCGCTGACCGCGGGCCAAATTCTAGGGGCAGTATTGGATGGGCTGAACACCAATACTGTGAGTGGGCAGAAATCATCGTCGTACATCTGGCACCTTGTTTATGATCCAAATTGGCAGAAGTATTTTCTGAACTTCTACTTGGTCGGGCGCGACACTTCCACGATGGCTAGTGAACCTTCTAAACCAAATGCAGTCACAGCGCAACCGCAAGCGACTCATGGATCAAGCCGCTTAGGAGCCTTCACCGGCAGCAAACCGCAAAACTGATTTTCTGCACGCGGAGAATAGACAACTCGTCTACAAGGCATCTGTCGGCAACAATGCAGGCTATAAAAATAGCTCAGTTCCAGCTTTCATTTTTGAACAATGGAGAGATCCAGCATCCCCTTCAGTCATACAGATTCCGTGAGAGGTCAATTATGAAAAAAATTATCTTCCTAACGCTTGCCTCGGTCGTTTTCCATCATTGGAGCTTTGGCCAATCCGGAGTGTCTGCATTCGACCCTGAACCAGAGAACAGACATCAAGCCTACCTGCAGCTCAATCGCCAGATCTATGCAAGGCATGAAGATCCAGGTTCTGGCAACTTGAACTTAGATCAGGAGAAAGGCAAGTCAACAATCCGGCAGCTTAATCAGATGGTGCAAAGAGAAGTGGGTCTTGCGCTTGCCGCGGACAAGCCAACAGCGAAGACTATCATCTCGGCTATTTCAACGCTACAAGGCGAAATAACGCTATCCGCTTGGGGACCAGAAGAGACCAATACACCTTTTGCGCAGTTTCTTTCCCTGAATGGAACCCAAACGGTAGCAATCGCCTACGTCCTAATGCAAGAGGACGATGCCATTCCGGATACACAACCTTATTTGAAGTTTTACGACAACAGCTCTGGTGTATGGGCAGAAAAGGCAAGTTCACCGACGCTCGCTGATTTTGAGGCAGGCACTTTCTCGGTTGCCCAACTCAAATCAGGGAACCCCGGTGAAGCCTGGTTTTTAGCTTGGGGTATGCCGTTTGGCAGCAGCCGCGGTTCGGTTCACATATGTTTGTACAGTTTCGATGGTTCCGCGGTTCGTACACTATGGAAGCGAGATCGTCTCAACGGTGGAAAGGTTACCGCCACACCGGATGCTGTTACGCTCGACTACCTGGACCGGAACGACATGTCGATCGAGAGACATGAGGTGTTTCAGGTAACGCCAAACGGGTTGCAACAGACAGAAAGTGTGACCAAGTCAGCCCAGTAGGGGGAGGAAGGTGCGGCGTTTCTCCCGGGTTGTCACCATCATCCAGTCGTGATCGTTCTCCCGGTCTGTGATATACCGGCTTGGCATGCGAAGCTTCTCACGCCGCCGGTTTGTAAAGGATTGGGCCGTGGTCGGCCTGCGGCGAGCACCGTAACTGCACGACTAAATTGCTTTGCTCTCTTTCTTGTTCCTCTTTGCTCAAGCCGAAAACATTCAATCGCAAAACAGCACCCCAACCGCCCCCGGGCACAATCAGCGACATGCTTCTTACGCCCAATTGAGTCGGCAAATATTCGTTCAGCACGATGATCTTGCATCTGACAAGCTTCACGTTTCACAATAGGATAGGATTGGAGCGATTAGATCTCAGCTCCATCAGCTTATTTCGGACGAGATCAATGACGTCCTAATTACTCTGAATCCGACAGCGGACGACGTAAAAAAATGCAATCGCTGCTGTTCAGGGCGAATCGACAGAATCGCCGATACCAAGCCCTATTTAGAATTCTATGGTCGCACGAATGGGAACTGCACCGTGAAAACAGCAGCTTCCACTCTATCCGATTTTCGAGGACGTACTTTCTTAATTTCTCCGGTAAATTCCGGCATCCGGGTGCACGAGGTTCTACACGTAAGTTCGAATGGGCTCCAGTGAAATTGTTTTGAAGAATTAGCTGGCCATCCCTCTCTCTCGCCAAAAGGCATTTCCATTTCAAAATGGCAATCCAATACCTCGCTTACTCAAAACTAACTGTCATTCTTGCGGTCTTCGCTTGCGGGAAGTTGTAATAACCGCAACTTGAACACGTAATGCCTTCGAGCAACTTGGTAAGCCCTCCCGAGAGGACGACAATTCCGGCACTTCACTGATTACCCCGCTACAGGCCGCGGCTAGTCGTCCCCCTACGCCGAACTCCCCGCATAATACCCCGACCGCGACTGCACAACCAACCCCTTCTGCTTCGCCATCAACCGAATGGCCCGGAACTGGTCTCCGTTGCTCGCTGACGTCGGCGTATACCCGATGCTGTACTGACTGCGAAGCTCTTCCTCGATCTCTTTGTAAATGTCTTCCACGCTCTTCTTCTTCGAATACTCGAAGTAGCCGCCGCCAGTCTCCTGCGAGATCTGCTTCAGAATCTTCTTTCCATCGGGTCGGCTTTGAGCTTGCGGGCGACCCATTCCGCCTCCTCCGCCCATGCCTCCTCCAC
>CAXTMN010000170.1:0-7712 GCA_964245395.1 uncultured Bryobacteraceae bacterium | reverse complement strand
AAGCCACTCCGGCGGCATCCGATCGTCACCAATCTCGAAAGGCTGCAGCGACCTCTGCGTCTGCGCTCCCCAATAGCGGTCTGCTTGCACCTCAATGCTGCCCATGCTATCCGATTCGGTGCGCTTTGCTTGCTCCATGCCTCTATTGTGTAACTTCGACTCCCTCCGGCGCGCCCTCCATGCCATCATGTCAACCATGCGCAGTGTCATTGCCGGCAGCCTGGTCTCACTTGCCCTTTCCACCATCGCCTGGGCCGACGAAGCCTACAAGAAGCCAACCCAAGACATTCTCCGTGTCCTCGAAGCAGCTCCTACTCCGGATCTGGTCGTCAGTCCCTCCGGCAAGCAGGTTCTATTCATCGAGCGCATTCTCTACCCGCCGATTGCTCATCTTGCCGAACCCATGCTCCGCATTGCCGGGTTGCGCATCAACCCCAGGAACAACGGTCCTCACAATGTATTTCTGTATCGCTCCATCGTCCTGACGCATTTGGATGGGAGCGGCGAAATCAAAATCGATCTGCCCCCAGGCGCTGAAGTCTCGTCTCCGCAGTGGAGTCCGGACGATCAAAGTTTTGCTTTCGAGAACTACACCGCTGAATCGATCGAGCTCTGGATCGGTTCCGGGTCTACGGGAAAGGCGCACAAGATAGTAGGTGTCCGGGTGAACGCCGCGCTCAGCGGACCGTCGCTGCCTCTGCCGGTTCAGTGGATGCCGGACAGCCGCACGCTGCTTGTCGAAACGGTACCGGCAAATCGCGGAGAAGCGCCCGTTGAGTCCGCTGTTCCGCCCGGCCCGCATACGCAGGAGAGCATGGGCAAAGCGGGTCCGGCCCCCACCTACGAAGACCTGATGAAGAATGCACACGACGAAGACTTGTTCGACTACTATGCGGCAACGCAGCTGATGCTGATTGACCGCGCGTCTGGAACGGCAACGCCCTACGGTAAACAATCGGTATTCGGCACAGTTGAACCCTCTCCCGATGGCAAACAGGTCCTGGTCGCCCGCATTCATAAGCCGTACTCTTACTTCCACCCTGTTGGATCTTTCGCCAGAGAAGTTGAGGTTTGGGATTCTTCAGCCAACGTCACTTTTAAAGTCGCCTCCCTGCCGTTGCAGGATCGAGTCCCGATCGAAGGCGTGCCTACGGGGCCGCGCAATTACCATTGGATCCCGACTGAATCGGCTTCGCTCTACTGGGTTGAGGCCATGGACGGCGGCAACCCCAAAGAAATGGTCCCTCACCGCGATCGTATCCTCGCTGCTAAGCTGCCCCTCTCTCAGCGCGAGCCTCAGGAATTGATGAAAGTGGAACAGCGCTTCACAACCATTGAGTTCGGTGAATCGGGCACTCTCTCCCTCGTCACAGACTACGAACGCAAAAAGCGCTGGGTCCGTACCTTTGCTCTCAACCCGCAAGATCCGGCCCAGGCACCCAAACTCATCTGGTCGCGCAATATGCAGGACCGGTACAAGGACCCCGGTGCGCCCGATATGCGCCTGCTCCCAAACGGCAAAATGGCCATGCGGCAAGATAACGGCGCTATCTTTCTCAAGGGCCTGGGCGCCACTCCGCAGGGTGATTACCCATTCCTCGATCGTTATGATTTGAAAACCGGCTCAACCCAGCACCTCTTCCGCTCAGACGACCAGCACTACGAAGTCGTCGAAGCGATTCTTACGAACGATGGCGGCGATCTGATTACCAGACGTGAGTCTCCGGCTGACTCTCCCAACTTCTTTCTCCGAAGAAAAAACGCGCCGCCTGTTGAGATCACCCACTATCCGGATCCTGCGCCCGAGTTGCGTAAGGTCAGCAGGCAGTTAGTAACGTATAAGCGGCCGGACGGAGTTCCGCTTTCCTTCACCTTATATCTGCCACCCGCCTACAAGCCGGGTACCCGCTTGCCCACCGTCGTCTGGGCCTATCCGTACGAGTACAACGACGCAGACACAGCGGGACAAATCTCGGGCTCGACGAAACGCTTCACCAGCTTGCTCGGCGCCTCGGAAGTCTACTTCGCCCTGCGCGGCTATGCGGTGCTCGATAATGCGGCCATGCCCGTGATTGGAGATCCGGAAACAGTGAAGAACACCTACCTCGACCAGATTGTGATGGATGCAAAAGCGGCCATCGACAAAGCGACTCAAATGGGCGTGACTGATCCTGATCGCGTCGGCGTCGGCGGTCATAGCTACGGCGCGTTCATGACGGCAAATCTCCTCGCTCATTCCACTCTCTTCAAAGCCGGCATTGCCCGTAGCGGAGCGTATAACCGCACGCTAACCCCCTTCGGCTTCCAAACTGAACGCCGCACTATCTGGGAAGCCCCGGATGTTTACCTGAAGATGTCTCCGTTCCTCTCGGCCGAAAAAATCAAAGGAGCGCTGCTCATGATCCATGGCGAGGCGGACGACAACACCGGCACCTTTCCAATTCAATCCGAGCGCATGTACGCGGCCGTGCGCGGAAACGGCGGCATTGTGCGGCTGGTGACATTGCCCTACGAAGCGCACGGCTATCGCGGTCTCGAATCGATCGAGCACGTCGTTTACGAGGAAATTTCCTGGTTCGACAAATATGTGCGTGACGCCGGAAGCGGTCAACAAGCTTTTCTGCACTAATCCAAAACCAGAACTTCAGGGACTTTCCTGATCTCGGTCGGGTTTATAACCACTACTCTCCGGAAAGCGCCTGACCTATTCTGTGGACGCTAAGCACAAATGCCGTGCACGAAGCCACTCCTTACATTGGTCGGTGCAGAACCGGCGTGTGCCGTTTGCTTTTCCTCCAAATGGGTTTGCATCAATTGTGTATCCACTCGCCTCTTGGCATTTCACCAGGAAATAATAACCGTCCTGCCGTATGGCGTTCCCAGTGATTCGCTTCCAGTCTTCTTCGGTAAACCGGGGTCCAGAATATCGGCGTCTGAAGGTCTGTGCATCACAGATGCGCCCTGTGTCGCCTGCTTCCGCCTTTGTTCGCTGAGCCGCATTCTTTAACGCCTGAAATCTCTCCGCAGCCATCCGATCATTCCGCACAACTCTATAAGTGACGAGCGGTGGTGTAATGGCGAGACCTACCGGCCCGAACGCAACACAGCACGCGAAGGCAAGCCAGATAGCACGCCGTTAGTTTTCGTTTGAAACCGATAAACTCCGTCCAAGTAGTCCTGCGGGAAGCGATACGAGGCATGCCGCGATGGTTGCAACAACGACCCCTAACGGCGCATATGAGTTGGCGATGCCATCGCTGGAGGGAAAAGAACGCACAGCCACTGCACAGTCCCACAAACGCACCGGCAGCAGTCGCGACCACGAACGGCATCCACCTGTCAGACAAAGTGGTCGATAGTCCCGTTATTAAGGCCACTATCGCTAGAAGAATCCATCGAGGGAAATCGAGACTCGGCTCTACCATCGCCGGCCACCAGCATAATGCCGAACCTGTCATGGTCAGAATCAGCAAGAGCCAGTCTCTACTCATCTGCGCTGCTTAGGTGAACGGTAGCAGGGTCGAACCACAGTCCGATCGTTTTTGCTCTCAACTTGAACAAGAAGTCGATTGAGATATCCCTCATCATGCACCTCCCAAAAATCGACATGGCTGTTTTTCAGAATCTTTTCCCTTCCCGGCCTATTCGAGCAAGCCGTCCCACAATGCTCTAACGTGGATCTTAAGGGTTTGTGCAACCTCACCCAACAAATCGACCCGGTCTCCTTCGGCTTCCAGGTCCTGCGCTACAAACAATAGACCTTCGCTTTGCTGCCCTTTCGGAACGGGACAAATTCGCGCCCTCCACTTGGACTCACCAGTCACTCACCCCAAGTGCCGCATTTCCTGGCTGGTGGGAGTTCGACCTTGATGCGCTAATGCTTGCTGATGCCGTATACGAGTATGAGTTCGTTGTAAATGGAACCCTGGTTGTCGCAGATCCTTATGCACACGCCATCACCCGCTTCGGTGGGTATCGCGGGCTGTTCACGATTGCGAATGGCATCCGCATCGCGGCGCCCTTCCGCTGGGATGACGAGTTCCCGGCCGGCGTCGAACTTCCCGCAAACAATCAAATTGTCATCTATGAGATGCCAGTCAAATGGATGTCCTCCGATCCGGATGAAAACGCCGCTCTCGTCGAACTGGGAAGTTTCGACAAGGTCATCTTCGAGCATCTTGATAATCTTGCTGAAATCGGAATCAACTGTATAGAGCTTCTGCCTATTCAAGATTCCCCGCAAACGCTGAACTGGGGCTACGGCACACGGTTTTTCTTTGCACCCGACTACGACATCGGCAGTCCCGTCGATGCAAAGTTCTTCGTTAAAGAGTGTCACCAACGAGGCATACGCGTTCTACTCGACGTCGTCATGAACATGTATGCGCCCCAATGTCCTCTCGCCGCGCTTGCTTCTACATGGTTTTACGAACCTTCAACCGCAAGTCGGCAGGACTGGGGTCAGCAGCTGTTCCACTTCAACACGCCTGCCTACGATTCCTACTACGCTGCTAGAGAATTTCTCTGCGAGATGGCCGAGTTTTGGGTAACCGAGTACCACGTTGACGGCTTCCGCGTCGACGATTTTGCCGACATTAACAACTGGGATTTTGTTCAAGAGTTCTACAACCGTGCAACCGCGCGGAGCCAGTCACTCTATCCTGCAAAACCCTTTTTGGTAATCGCCGAAGACTCCAGCCGCCGTTTTGTAACCACCGCGAATGATGCTGATAATCCAGGCGGCCGCAAGATAGTCGATTCAATCTGGAACTTCGGCTTCCGGGACGAAGTACGGCGACTACTAACGAACTCCCTCGACACGGTCTACGGTCAACCAGCGCGTTCGATTCGAGTGGAGCACTTACTTTCTAATGGAGGCATTTGGAACGATTGGAACCAGCAGTTTGATGTGGGCTTTGGAGACATGGCCTGCTCGGTGGCCTATATCACTTCGCACGATGTCGCAGACGGCCCCCGTCTAACGAACGTTCTCCTCGGACCGATGCTCGAGGCGGCCAGTTTGGCTGACGGCAGCATCGAGAGTGTTCGCAGCGCTATCGATAACGCAGACACTTCATCCGACCCTGCGCTGAAAGCCATCGTCGCGCTAGCTCTCAGGCGAGTTTTCGGAGGCTTTGCTGTTTTGCTGACCTCCGTCGGCGTGCCCATGTTCCTGGCCGGAGAAGAATTCGGCGACGTGCACGATACCAGCTACATCGACGCGAACGCAAAACAGCAGGATCCGGTGCAATGGAACCGTGCCCAACTTTCCGCTAACTCGGAACTCCTCGCGAGCGTCGCTCAACTAATCCGGTTGCGAACGTCTCATCCGGCACTCCAGCGCGACGAGGTCGAATTCTTCTACTTCCATCCTCAGTTTGACGACAACGATAGCCCTCGCGTCTTCGCTTACTGCCGGACCGGAGCTCAGCCACTGGGCAGCCCCGGGCAAGTGATCGTCATCGCCAATATGGGACCTCAATCCTACCCGGTTTACAACATTCCAGAATGGCCCTGGAGTGATTCTGTGCTGACCGAAACCGGTTACGTCGACAACTCCCCCGTGTGGGACCCCAACACAGCTATTCTTTCGCTCACCCTCAATCCATTTGCAGCCCGTGTCTTCCGAACGTAGTTAAGGGCCGTAAACACCCCGCGTACAATAGCAGCACCCTTTCTTACCCATGAGCACCCAATCGCCTCCCTTCAAGCCGTTTGTTCCCGAACATCTTCAACTGCGCGAGCTCACCGTGCGCGCCATGTTGCTCGGGCTTTGTATGACCGTCGTTCTCGGGGCCGCAAACGCCTACCTTGGTCTGCGCGCAGGCATCACCGTCGCGGCTACCTATCCGGCGGCGGTCATCAGCATGGCTGTTCTCCGGGGACTGAACGGTTCTTTGCTTGAAGAGAACATCGCCCGCACCAGCGGCTCCATCGGCGAAGGCGTTGCCTCAGGGGCTATCTTCACCATTCCCGCCTTTCTCATCGCACGCGCTTGGCCCTCATTCGGTTTTGCCGACGCTTATTGGAAGTCAACGGTGCTGATTCTCGTCGGCAGCATTTTGGGCGTCCTCTTCATCTCTTTAGTCCGGCGCGTCATGGTGGAGGACCGCGAACTTCCCTTTCCCGAATCGATCGCCGCTTCCGAAATTCACAAAGCTGGCCAGCGCGGTGCAGAGGCGGCTAGGTATCTGTTCTGGAGTATCGGCTTGGGCGGGCTCACCTTCCTTCTCGGCCGCTTTGGGCTGTTTGCTGCAGATACCGAATTCAGTGTTCCTATCGGTACACTCGGCGCGAGTCGTGTCCGGCTCGGAGGCGTCGGATCCACAAACATTCTCGCTACCGGTGGCTACTCTACCTTCGCCGCCCCCAGTGTCAGCCCGGCTTATCTGGGCGTCGGCTACGTCATTGGCGCAAAACTAGCGGCCTTGCAGTTTTCAGGTGGCGTTCTTGCCTGGGGCCTCATGGTGCCGCTGCTCATCTACTTCCTCGGTCCCCAATTGCACGCCTTTCTCCCTGCCGGAACGCCCGCAGCTTCCTGGAGCGATCAGGCTGCTGCTGTCTGGAGGTATATCGTGCGACCGATTGCTGTGGGCGGCATGTTGGTTGGCGCTGCCTATACGCTCTTTCGCATGCGCGGCAATCTGGCTTCCGGCTTGAAACGCGCTGTGTCCGACCTGCGCCAAACTGCGGAACAAACCGCTGCTCTGGGCCGAACAGAACGTTATATGAGCTCCAAGGTTGTGTTCAGCCTCATCGGCGTAGTTTTTGCCGTGATGATCGCGCTCTATATCTACTTCTCGGGCCATGTCGTCGCAGGCCTGGTCGCTGCGGTGGTCATGCTCATCCTCGGCTTTTTCTTCGCCACGGTGTCCGGCAGCCTGTGCGGCATGATCGGTTCTTCTAACAATCCTGTCTCGGGACTGACTCTCTCGACGCTCATCATCGCCGCATTGCTCATGGTGTCGCTCGGCGTTTCCGGAACCAGTGGGGTCGCGGCAGTGCTAGGCGTAGCCACGGTGGTGTGTGTTTCGTCGGCGGTCGCCGGCGAGCTCCTGCAGGATTTCAAAGTCGGATACATCCTGGGCGGGACGCCCCGCAATATTCAGATCGCCGAATTGATCGCTGTCATCGTAGCCAGTTTGATCATGTACTTCCCTTTGGTGCTCTTGCACGAAGGCAACATACGGGCGGGCGGAACCGGGTTCGGGGATCGCCAGTTGCCGGCGCCGCAAGCCGGGTTGATGGCGCTTCTTGCCCAGGGGATCGTCGCCGGCGACATGCCTTGGCCCTTAGTGCTGGTCGGCATCTTCTTAGGAGTCGCGCTGATTGCCATGCAGGTCCGCAGTCCCATGCTCGTCGCAGTCGGTATGTATCTGCCCTTCGAAACCACATTCGCCATCTTCGTCGGCGGAGTCATCCGTGCTGCCGGCGACTGGGCAGCCAATCGTCGCGGCTATAACACCGCCCAGAAAGCTCGTGTTGAAAACTCGGGCATACTCATCGCCTCCGGCCTTATCGCTGGCGAAGCCATCCTGGGGCTGGTTTGGGCGGGGCTCCAGTTCGCTCCCGCCAGCGTACGCGAGCACCTCCAGCTCGTCAGACACCCTTCCTACCTCCTCGGAGTCCTGGTACTTGGCATCCTCGCCTTCGTAATGATTAACTTCCCCCTCCAAACCGCCGGACGGCCCGACGAACCGGCCCCACCAGCG
>CAXTMN010000169.1:4899-7779 GCA_964245395.1 uncultured Bryobacteraceae bacterium | reverse complement strand
GGATTGCAAAGAGGGTAAAAAGCGAAACAGCCACTAGCAAAAACGGGAGGCGGTTCGAAAACACGCCTCCAGCGTAACAATTTAGTTGCTGCCACCTGCTGACGAGCCATTTTCAGCGGTCGCAAAGACGATCTTTGTGTTCGTCCCGCCGATGTGGATCTCTCGAACAGCGTTATCGACGTACTGAATCTGGGTTCCGCTATATTTCGAGGCGG
This sequence comes from uncultured Bryobacteraceae bacterium, assembly GCA_964245395.1. GTDB lineage: Bacteria > Acidobacteriota > Terriglobia > Bryobacterales > Bryobacteraceae > Bog-105. The sequence goes on along the minus strand of CAXTMN010000169.1, from coordinate 7,564 downwards.
CCTGCTCGGTATGAGCCGGCACTTCGATAGCATTTTTGCCACTCTTCAGTACTGCTGTGTTGTTTTCGACTTCCACCTTGTAGCTTCCAGCTTTCAGCGGTTTGCCTTCGACGGTTGTGTTGTCAAGGATATCGACTTTGTAGGTATTTGAAGCGGCGAACGCAGTGATTGCGCCGGCAGCCGTGAGAGTGATGAATAATTTGTTCAACATGGAACTTTCCTCCTGATATTTTCCAACTACTACATAGAGTTGGGGAGTCCCATCCAGCATGGATTGGACTCCTAATCATTGATACCAACGAAGGAGGGAAGGATGTTTCGTTAATTTAGATCTTTTTGCGAAAGCGGCGTGCAGTGGCCAACCCTGCTGCGAGCGTCAGGATACCAAGGCCGAAGGCGGAGGGTTCCGGAGTGGCGGTGGATGCTCCGGGTATGAACTCCATGCCATGAAGCCCCGAGCCGGGCAGGACTTCTGTAATGACACCCGTGGCAGGGTTGACCATACCGAACTCGTTGCCTACGTTCACGAAGAGCGACCCGGGGGTTAAGCCGGTAGCTGAGACCATGTAGACCTTGTTGGCCGTGGTGTCGGTGAGGTAGAAAGTTCCTGACGTGGATGTTACGTCGAGTGCATCATCCGGTTTGCCGATCCTGGCTCCGTTAGCTCCGCTCAGAGCGATGGAATGGGCGGATTGCGAGGCTGTCCCGGGATTATTGATCACGGTGAGTGCTTCGTCACCCTCGCCAGTCTGGATAAGGCCGCCGTTGGGGGTGGACTTCAGTGAATCGGGGTCGGTGAGCATGAGGCCTGCCCCGGTGAGAACGGTTGACATGGTCACGGGGCTGCTAGGTGTGTTGCTGCTCAGCTTGACGAGGACCGGGTCGCCGGTGGCGGCAGGATTGGTTTCGCTGAGATAAACGTTGTTTCCTATAAAGGCTACGTCATCGAATCCGCGAGTGGCTTGCGCCGACGTGTAAGGGGCTCCGTACGTGTAGGCCGTAACGGATTTCGTGGTCGGGTTGATGATGCTGAGTTGGGAATTGGCGTCCTGGTTTTGCAGAGCCCACACCATACCGGTAGCAGGATTGTATTTCAATCCGTCTACATCGCCGGCCATGGAGTATCGATTTCGAACGGTCCCATTGAGGTTGTACTGGATGAGCGTGCTCGCGCCGCTGTAATCAGTGGAACTCGCACCGTTACTGTATTCGATCCACAGCGATCCGCCGCCATAGGAGACGGAGTCGGGATCTGTGCTCGACACAGAAGCGCCAGTTGCAAACGTGGTTTCCGTAAAGGAAGCAGCAAATGCGGGCGTGATGTTCCCCGTTGCGCATAGCGCCAGGATAGCCGCAGCTTGTGCGGCGATGTGAGATTTGTTCTTCTTGAGATGGCAGTTCATTCAAATACTCCTTTGCTTCTACAGGACACCTGATTTGAATGACAGGGTGATGAAAGAACGAGGGGGTTCTTCAGCGGAGCGGCGGGCGAGCAATGCCTCCGCAAAACGAGGGTGCTGGAATAAGCGACATTGGGCCTAGAGCCGTTCTCCCCGCCCGGCGCGAAAAGTCTGAACATTCTGCCAACGGAGTTGGCTGGTAGTACGTCTTACCCTTCCAGTTGACTGTAAGTTGAGGATCAACGCATGCCGATGGTACGTAAGGGCGCCGGGATGGTGGCGGCGCTGGTTGTAGGCCTTTTCTTGATGCGCGCTGCGGATCAGCCGACGCATCTGATTCGGGCGACCGGAACGATACAAGCAACCCACTCGCTGATGGTGCAGGCTCCAGTGATGCAGGAGCAAGGCGGTCAGCTGACGCTGATCAAGCTGGTGCAAAACGGTACGCGCGTTCATCAGGGCGATCTGCTGGCGTAGTTCGACAGTACGACTCAGAAAACGCAGCTTCTGCTGCGAGCTGATCTGCAGTGAGTTTGGTGGTGGTGAAACCATCCTGAATAGTCGCCGTAACGTTGTTAGGCGAGCCGACGGGAACGACATCGCTGATGGTACTGGCGGGCATGGAATAGAGATGGCGGGCAGCTTGCCCGAGTGGCACCGCAGCCTCCTGATTGGCGGTTGCCCAAAGAGCTGAAAACATCGGAGTTGCCAGGCTGGTACCGCCGACGGGAAACGATTGCAGTGAAGGGTAAACGCCTGCCTCGGTAATGGCGATGGCGCCTCCGGTGAATGGGTCTGCAAGCCACGAGATATCGGGAAGCATCCGGTGCGTGCCCGGCAAGTTGCCTTGGAAGGATGGTTTAGCGAAACCGCGCTGGGCCCTTCGCCGGAACCATATATGAACCCGGAATTCAGGGGCGGATCGAAAATGGTTCCTCCACTGATAAGCAGCGTTTCGTTATTACCCCAGCCGGTTTGGAAGGCGACGCTGTTGTTCGCATTCAGCGCCAGGGTGACGCCCCCAACTGCTGTCGCATGGGGTCAATCGGCGGGTTCGCTTACGGAGGCTGGAAGGCCTCTATCGAGCGTAAAATACCGCTGTCGCCAGTGGCGAAATTGGCGGAAACACCCAACAGTGGCCGCAAGTTGATTGATTAAGTTCTCTTCCTGCGGTACAGCGGCGGGTTTGTAGAAATCTTCACTACGATAGCTGCCTGAGATAGTGTTGCCTAAGCCGTTAGCGACGGCGTAGAGTTCGGCAATAT
>CAXTMN010000169.1:3583-4847 GCA_964245395.1 uncultured Bryobacteraceae bacterium | reverse complement strand
CGAGCAGGCGGAAGGCGCGGGGTGGATGATTTCGAAGTTCGCCGATGTGAGCGGCGGCAGGCCGAATTTTGTCGAGAAAGCATTGGCATCCTGCAGGATGGTGGGCGATCCGCACCAGTCGATGATGACGATGGTCTGGCCAGTGCCGTCGAAGCCTTCTCTATAGAGGCCGGTCAAACCGTAGGCCTGTCGAATCTCGTGAGGCGTGTAGCCGCAGCCAAAGATATTGCCCGTCCCGTTATAGACAGAGTCGTCGGCGCCGACCGCGGCAACGCGGGGACCTGGCGCAGCGGCTTGGTTCGGCAAGGTGGGAGTTTTCAACGGATGATGGTACCGCATGTTGTCTAGGCCGGAGATGCTTCGCGTTAACGCCGCAGCAGGTCCTTCGATAGATGGATCGCTGGTGTTCGCACGATAGACTTGGCCTTTCACTTCGAACGTGTCGATTTGCGAGTGAAATGCCGTCTCTACGTCGGCTACTGTGCTGCGGGCGCGGACATAGAAATTTTCCGGACCCACTTCGACCACAGGCAGGTTGTGGGACGAGAAGAACTTCGCAACCGTTTGAGCCTCTTCCGCGGTGGGCGCGAACTTGGTTTTGAGGTCGGCCGGCTCCAGCCAATCGTGGTGGGAGAGGACGTGGGATCGTAGAGTTCCACAGCCAAGGTGTCCAGCGTTGCACGATTATGCAGATGCAGCCAAATACTGACATCGATGATCTCAGCGGAGTTGGCCAGGCCGAGATTCTTGGCCGTGGCCACGAAAGCGGGTTTGTTGTTTGGAATTACCTATGCAGTGGGTGGAGGCGCGGTTCTTAACGAGCTAACACCGACAATTTTCAGTGCAAGTGTTAAAGAGAATGTAAATGAATTCACTACACGGTTCAATCCTTCCCCTCTAAACGACTTGATACAAACAATCAGTTTGCAGGTTTAGCAAGAACCCACGCCGTTAGGTTGAAGGCATAGCAGGCCGGAGACCTCCTGCATCAAACAACTGCTCTAGGGCGACCTATGTTGTACCGCTTTGAGGGCGGCCTGAACTTGAGGATCGTGTTTCGCCTGCAGCTCTTCGCCGGTAGCTACTCCGCGAGCCTGGGTCACAATTTCTTCCCTCACGCGTGTAATGACCCAGTTTTTTTCAGAACTCCATTCGGCTAGGGTTGGCTGAATGGATCGCGCGAAGAGATACACCTTTAGTTCGTCCAGAGTTTCCGGGGAGACTTCAAACGATTCGGAAGGTGATGGATGCTTTGATAAATAGC
>CAXTMN010000169.1:0-3573 GCA_964245395.1 uncultured Bryobacteraceae bacterium | reverse complement strand
TGCTCAGATACTGGGTGGCGAAAGAGGTAACGGCTCCGCTTGCGTCCAGCACGGTTTCGAATCTGCCTAAGCTGAGAGGTTCGACACGGATGTCGGGCTGGATGCCGCCGCCTCCGGTTACGACTCGTCCGCCATCGGTTTTGTAGGTCGGGCTATTGGCTTTGGGCTTGTCGCTGAAGGTAGTCGACAGAGCTGAATCGCGTAGCGGATGTTGAATGGATCGTCCGCTCGGAGTGTAGTAGAAGGCGGTTGTGATAGCTAGACCTGCACCGTCGGAGAGAGGCATGACGGTTTGCACCAACCCCTTGCCGTAGCTGGTCTCGCCAACGATGATGGCCCGATCGTGATCCTGCAGGGCGCCGGCGAGGATCTCGGAGGCGCTGGCAGTTTTAGCATTGATGATGACAGCAAGGGCGAAGCGATAGGGCTTCGCGGTCTTAGGGGCGTCGGCGATCTGGGTTTGGCTAGACCGGCCTTTGGCCGTCAGTATCCGTTGACCAGGGACGAGGAACAGGGCGGCTCCGTCAAGCGCGGCAGTCACGACTCCGCCGGGGTTGTTTCGAAGATCGAGCACCAATCCCTGCAGGGCATCGCCACCCAATTTGGTAATCGCATCTTTCAATTGCTTGGCGGCCTGCAGATCCCAACTGGCAATGCGAATATAGCCGAAGCCAGGTTTCAACATGTAAGCACGATCGACGCTCGGGGTGTCGACCAGTTCTGGAGTAAGCGTGAACTCAAGCGGACGTGCAGCCTCCTGCCGGCGGACATAGATTTCTACACGCTGCTGACGCGCTTCGGTAAGCAGCTGAATGATCTGCTCGGGCGGCAGAGGGCGGATGGCAATGTTGTTAATGGCAACCAGCTCGTCTCCGGCTTGAATACCAGCTTTGTTGGAGGGAGTGCCCGGCAAAGTCTGCAGAAAAATGACCTGTCCCGGTAAAACGGACACGATGCTACCGAAGCCTTTTTGCTCGGAATCTTCCATCTGCTTGAGCTGTTGAAATTGTCCGGGGTCAAAAAATTGAGTATGGGGATCGAGCTCCCGCAACATTGACGGTATCGCGCCGCCGTAGATCATGGCGTCGATCGGGTGCGTATCGGCGCTTTCGCTTTGAATGGTTGAGAGGACATCGATGAACTTCTTCAAAGCCGGCTTAAGTTCTTCGGCGGGGTCGCCCCGGAGTTCGGAGCTTGTAGCGGGTGTGGCCGCACTCGTAGTCGCTTGCCCAGCAAGGGGCGGGGTAGTCTGGGACAGTGCGTTGAAGCAGAGCTCGAAAAGGCAAAGCCCGAGGAACAGGCGGGAACTCATCAGATGATAAGACGTCATCGCGTGTACTGCGTTTGGCTGCGGAGCTTACTGCGTTCGAGAGCGAGCTCGATGAGAGTGTCAAGCAGCTCGCTGTAAGGAATGCCCGAGTATTCCCACATCTTGGGGAACATGCTAATTGAGGTGAACCCGGGAATGGTGTTGATCTCGGTAATATAGAGCTCGCCGGAGGCACTGTCCATCAAGAAGTCAACGCGGGCCATGCCTTCACATTCGATCGCTTCAAAGCAACTTACTGCCAAGCGCTGCATTTCGGCAGTTTGCTCGGGGCTTAGTCTGGCGGGCAGCTCGATGCGAGCTTCATTCAGAAGATATTTGTCTTCGAAGGTGTAGAAAGCAGGATTTCACAGGGAGCAGAAGCTCTCGGAAACTTGCCACCCAGAACGGCGCATTCGAATTCACGCCCCTGTATGGCCTCCTCAACGAGGATCTTGCGATCGTAAGTGGCCGCTTTCTCGAGTGCCTGAGTTAATTCTGCGCTGGTCTTTGCTTTACTGATTCCGACAGAGGACCCCAAGTTAGCGGGTTTCACAAAGACAGGGAAGCCAAACGGGAGCGCAATCGAAGCAGGATCGAAAAGGCCTCTCTTGAAGATGATGTAAGGACCCACTGGCAGCCCGGCCTCGCGGCAGATGCGTTTAGTCATGGCCTTGTCCATGGCGACAGCGGATGCTAAAACACCCGCGCCGACATAGGGCAGTTCCGCAAGCTCTAAGAGACCCTGTACGGTTCCATCCTCGCCGAAGGTTCCATGCAGTAGCGGGAAAACGAGGTCGATATCGGGATTGCGGCCTGGCTCGGGGCGGATAGAGTCAGGGGACCACCGTCCGTCCTGATCTATTACGAATTCAAGGATATCGTACTTGTCGGCATCCAGTGCAAGGCGCACGGATCTGGCAGATCGAAGGGAGATCTCGTGCTCCCCTGATCTGCCTCCTGAAATGAGAGCCAAACGGATTTTTTCTGATGTGAGGGTCAATCAGTATTGTCGCTCGATCAGTGTTTGTACTTCCGGAAAATAACGCAATAGTACGGGTACTCGTAAGGCTTGTTAACGCGACGGAATAGTAGATATAAAGGATGGACTACGTCGGGGAAATATGGCCTCGGGATTTGAGGTCTGAACTAATTATCCGGCGATAGATCAGGAGGATAGATGAAGATGATGAACGCGATGAAAATCGCAATTGTTAGTTTATGCAGCGTGTGTGGACTGTCGGCCGCAACGCTAACCCAGTGTCCGGCGGCTAGTGTTGCCGGCACCCCTTATACGGGCTGTAACTTCTTAATTACAGAGAACGCAAGTGGAACGTTTACGACAACGGTAGACACCTCGCAGCCGTTTTTTGGAGGTGAGGACAACTACGCCGGTTTTCAAAACAATACAGCACACCCAGTTAGTTCACTTGTAATTAACGGGAATGGAACAACACTTTTTGCGTTTGACGGGGACGGACCCACTCCCATTACTCCGGCTACTCCGACTGGTTACGAAGGCCCAAACAATACTTTCAGCAACATCAGCGCCGACCTCACTACGGGTACGATTAATTTCACAACCCCGATTGCTGCCGGAGGGAGTGCATACTTTTATCTTGAAGAGGCATTATCTGCCACAGGGCCTTTGCCGATAGGTGGGAATGGTACTCCAGAGCCGGCCACCTTTGGCTTGATGGGCGGAGCTTTCCTAGGCATGGCTGGCTACGCTTTCAAACGCCGGCGGCTTAGCTAGCCTAGCGTTATTAATCCGCAGTACCTCATCCCAGTCCGACAGGTACTGCGGGGTACATGACCTTACTTCCGAGAGGAGTTTCGGTCCAGAGTGTGAATGAAGGCATCCGCCTCTGCTGGCACAGCTACTCCGCCCTCAACGATTTCCTGGTTAGTGATAGGCTTCCCGTAAAGTTCCCTATTGGAATCCTTGTCGGAAGTTACGGCCGCACCAGTTAGGTCAATACCACCAAAAAGCCCACGCTGACGCGAATAGGTAAGAATCTCTGCGTGGAGTTCGGCATCGGGCATGGCGGAAGAATCACGTCCGACCGGACCTGCCGCAGCAGAGAGCTCACCGCCGATTTGTGTCTTGTCGCTCAGCATGTGGCGCATTCCGTCTTTGTTCATCACAAGCATGATCAAATCTGTTTCGGCACCCCCAATAAGAAGACCGAACTTTCCACCAGTGATCTTCAACGAGCCAGGCGCACTCCAGCCTACGCCATTGTCCTTACGGCAAGTGAAGAAGC
>CAXTMN010000168.1:0-8009 GCA_964245395.1 uncultured Bryobacteraceae bacterium | reverse complement strand
GTCACCGACGCCACGGTGGCGATGCTGGCCGGCGGAATCACCGCCACCCGCCCCTTACCTTGCTGATCGGTCTTGGACGCACCCAGCCGCACGGCCACCCGATCGAGCGTTACGGTCACATCCGCATAGTTCAGCGAAGCCACTTCCGAGCGCCGCCAGCCGAGCGCAAACGTAAACAGAAACAGCGTCCGATCCCGAATGTCCTGCACGCGGCCGGACAGCGCCAGCGCCGCCACGCGCCGCACTTGCTCGGCCGTTACCGCCGCTTTCGGCTTCGAGGGTTGCTGGAGCAGCCGCCCCGCATTGGACAGCAGCGCCCTCACTTGATCGTTCACCGGGCTCGGTAGATCCTCGATCGCATGCCGATCCGCAATGCCGGCCAGACGCACCCGCACCGTCGTCAGATGCAGACCCGCCTCGAGCATCGACGCCGCCCACAGCGAAACCGTCTCCGGAGTCGCCGGCAACGCCTCGCGGCCAGCCGATTTACACCAACGCAGAAAGGTCTTGAACGAATGCGCGTAGGAGATCCGCGTGTTGCGGGACTTCGAAGCAGCCATGAAAACCTCACAGGCTCGACGCAGCTTGCCAACATCGACGCCAGTATCGAAAAGGGTCATTTGTTGCAGGACAGGAGTGGACATTGAACCCACCCTAGCCCATATAATGAGGGCTTATCAAGGCCAGCAGGAAAGGCCCGTCCTGTAAGGAAAAGAGGAGGTTCCAGGTCCGAGAAACCCTATTCTAGTCTGAGCGAGTCTTCTGTCAAGCTTAAACCGCAGCTAAGAATCAAATTTACGCATCCGCATGTCAGCTCAGACCCTCTATACAATGCAGAAAGACAGTCTGCTTGCCCTTGCAAATACCGAATTCCATCGCTATTCATCCAACGGCGACTGACTTCCAGGAACAGCTGAACACTTTGCCCTCTGGTCCAGGAGTGTACGTCATGCTTATACCTGACCGCCCGGCTCACATTAGCTGGTCGAGAAATCTCCGCAAGCGTTTGGGACGCCTGCTTACCTCGGCGTACACCGGATCAGCCACTTTACTTGGCAGACTCGAAAAGAATACCGCTTATTTCCATTGCTGGCCTACAGCCTCGAATCTCGAAAGCTCACTCCTTACCTATCAACTCGCTCAACAGTACCATCCTGGTGATTACGTCAGGCGTCTACGGCTGAAGTTGCCTTGGTTTCTCATCCTTTTGGCAAACGACCCGTTTCCACGCCTCGCTCTGGTGAACCGTCATTCAGCGGCTTCAGGTCCACTCTGGGGCCCGTTTGTCAGCCGCGAAACGGCTCAGCGCTACGAGCAAGCAGTGCTCGATCTGTTCCAAATGCGACGGTGTACCGAAACTCTGCAGCCCGATCCCGATCATCCCGGCTGTATGTATGGCGAAATGAATCAATGTCTTCGCCCTTGCCAGTGCACCGTCAGTGCAGATGAGTATCGGACTGAAGCTGAAAGGGTCGCTGACTTTCTTTCCGGCAATGGGCGATCTGCGATTGCGGCACTTTCGATTGCCAGGGATAAGGCCGCCGAACAGATGGACTTCGAAGGAGCAGGCGCGCTACATAAACGGCTCGAGCGTCTTTCTGCCGCTGCCTCGCAAAGACCCCCTGTTGTGTCGGAAATGTCCAGCTTTAATGGTGTAGCCCTCACACGGGGTACAACCCCACGCCTTTTTCGACTGACTCCCATGCTCCATGGAATCTGGCAAAATGCAGCAGTAATTGATCTGGACGTCAAACCAGAGACCGCCAAATCGATGGATTCTCGCGTGCGGGAGCACTTGAGAGATGCTCTTACTTTCGTGCGGACAGAAGGCAAACCCATGGAAGAACTGGCCCTCTTTTCAAGGTGGTATTATTCGTCCTGGCGTGACGGCGAGTGGTTTCCCTTCCGGACACTCGCTGACCTTGATTATCGCAAGCTTGTGCGCGCGGCTTCCAGTCTAGTTAAAGTGACAGATCCTGCACGGATCTAAGGGTTCCTCGTGTTAGCTTGTCCTCATGTCAGCTGAAGAAGAGGTCAAGGAGCACGTTGAGCAAGCGCACGAGCCGTTCAACAAAGTTGTTGCGGGTAGCATGGCCATTATCGCCGCGCTCCTCGCAGTTGTCTCGGTCCTCGGCCAGCACTACAATACCGAGGAGTTGTTGAAGCAGCAACAAGCTTCGGATGAATGGGCCTTCTCGCAAGCAAAAGACATTCGGCGCTACATTGCTTCAGCTACTCAGGATTCACTGGTTCAGGCGAAGGCGGATGGCAAAACTGTTGGTAAATATGCAGGCGACTCGGCCAAATATGAGAAGCAGCGTGCCGAGATTCAAGAGAAAGCAAAGGACCTTGAAAGTGAGCGGGATGAGAGCGGAAAGAAGGCCGCCCGCTTCCACTTCGGCGAGGTATTTCTTGAAATAGCGATCGTCCTATCTTCGCTTTCTATTCTTGCCAAGCGAAAGCCCCTATACTTTGCAGCAGTCGGTTCGTCTCTGATCGGCCTGGTCTGGGCGGCAACGGGGTTGGCGAGCTAATGGCGGGGTGAGACACCTAAGCCAATCCCGTTCTGCGCCAACTGCTCCAGGCTTGTCTCAGGCAGTTGAACAGAGATGTGAACGGCATCGCCAACCGCGGTTAGCTCCATTTTGTCGAGTGCCGAAGCCAAAATGCCCACTCGAGGATCGCTATCCCGCTGCATCTGCAATACACTGACCCCGAAACGAACGACGTCTGTCAGCGATGTTGCATCTTTGGCCGAGCGGGCGATCGCATTCACGGTAAGTTGGATGCTGCTTCCTAGGGCAACCCCACCGGATGACTCAAGCACCGATTGAAGGACTTGCGATGCCCTCATCTGTGGTGGTGCTTCTTGCTGCAAACGCTGGGCCAGAGACGATCCTGGAGTCAGAGACACAAACCAAGCGTTGTTACTTGCCCCTGCTGCACTAATTTCCATTTGCAAATGGCTGTCTAAAATCGATGGGCTGGCTCTGTTGGCAATTACTTCGTGCAGAGTTACCAAATCTCCGACCGCAGCCACCCCAATTTCTGGGAAAGCGAAGGCGGTACCTTCCTCCCTGGTTTTCCCCGAATAAATCGCGACGCCCTGAAACGAAACTGAGTTGACGCCCTTGGCTATCATTTTCGCCTTAATCCGTTCCTGATCGAAATTGCCGCGGAGAAGGAGCACTGACCGCGAAGTAGAGGCGCTCGGGGAGAAACCTCCAAAAAGCACTGCTTGTAAATCACGTCGAGGATCGAAACCGGTTTCGTTCACAAAGTTTTCGAACCCTGAATCTCCGGTCCTTATCTTGCCCAGGACAAACTGTCCGAACTCTGAACTGCGTGACCCCTCCACGTCGATGCCCCCGACAACCCGGCTTTCTGCTGGAAGCAAAGCAAGAAGACCGGTGTCAACCGTCGCTAACGACGGTAGGGCACACACGAAGATCACGAAACCGGCTTGAAATAGGTTGCGCATATGACTTGTTTTACTCTACGTTCTCGCTGTAAGAAAGTTCCCTAGGATTTCCGGTCGAACGCCAATCTCTCACACATCTAGCCATTCGTTTAACGCGCCGCCCTGGTAGTCCGAACCAGATAACGGCTGAAGCAGAACAGGGAAGAGAGTAAGAAGGCCAATCCCATTGATCCCGGTTGCGTAAGAGTTCGGCCGTAGAGGCTCCAAGTACATGAGTGTCCATCCGGCTGCGAAGAGAAATAAGCAACAATCGGGACTGAGCATCGGCAGAATCAAACCTAAATAGAAGCGGACCAAGATTCGGGAGGAGGCTGCGCGATGCCATTGTTAGTATTACCTTTTGGTAATTCGAACCAGAAGACCGAACCGGTGCCCGCCGGATTATGGGTGATTCCGATCCGCCCTCCCATAATTTCGACTAATTGCTTACTAATGGTTAGACCCAGGCCCGTTCCCCCATACCGTCTACGAGTTGTTCCGTCTGCTTGAAAAAAAGCTTCGAAGATTCGATCCTGTACAGATTTGTCTACTCCGATGCCTGAATCGATCACCTCACAACGAACGAATTCCTGATGTTCTGCGAGGTGAAATCGTACATGCACCCCTCCTTCGGCGGTAAACTTAACAGCGTTTGCAACCAGGTTAGTTAATATTTGCCGGAACCGAACGCAATCGCAGCAGAGCAGTCGCGGAACGTCGAATGCTATTTCGGAGGTCAGCGTCAGCCCTTTGCCGACCGCACGAAGCCGTAACATCTTAAGAACGGAATTGACACTCTCCGGCAAATCGAAAATTTCGTTTCGCACCGAAAGTCTGCCGGCCTCAATCTGCGAAACATCCAGGATGTCGTTGATGATAGTCAGAAGATCGTTCGCACACTGACTCACCGCATCTGCGTACTCTCTCTGATCAGCAGTTAATTCGGTGTTCTTGAGCAGCGTAGCCATTCCCATGATCCCGTTCATAGGAGTTCGCAATTCATGCGACGTATTGGCCAGAAACTGCTCTTTCAGCTGAGTAGCTTCGGTGGCTAACCGCAGGGCAGTGCTCAACTCTTCATTCTTCGCCTGAAGTTCACGAGTGGATTCGAGCAATCTTTGCTGAGCTAACTTACGCTCGGTCACATCTCGTCCAATTCCCTGGATGGCTATCGGGTAACCACGTCGATAAATAATCCGGGTACTCACCTCGAGAAACCGCCGTGTCGCAAACTTCGACAGAATCGGAAGTTCGTAGTGCTGAGAAGCGCTGCCGCCCAGGTGAGCCTGGATGCTCTCCTTCGTCTGGTGCCGAGCTTCGGGTGCAATCAGATCTTCGAAACTCTTGCCAATGACTTCCGCTCGCGAATACCCAGTAAGATACTCGGCGGCTCGGTTTACCGCTATGATTTTGCCTTTCAGATCGTGCATGAAGATCACGTCGTTGGCATTCTCAAAGAGCTCACGAAACCGTTCCTCGCTCGCACGGAGAGCCTCTTCTGCATTGTGACGGCCGGTCTCGTCCTGAACCATGGCGATTCGCGCATCCCGGCCACCCATCTCAAACGGGAAAAGGACGATGCTCACGATAATTTCCTGACCCCATGAGTTGCGGTGGGAGAATGGGCCAATGGCGTTAACAGGCTTTCGAAACTCTTTGAATAAGTCGAACGCGCCTCCATTGGCGCCAGGAGCAAACAAGTCGCTCAAAGTTAGCGAACAGAACCGATCTTTTTCATACCCGTATAACGCAAGAACACTGCTGTTGGCGTCAATGACCGCTAGCTCTTGTAAGTCGTAAACAATCGCCGGAACCGGGTTCTCATAAAACGCACGCTCATACCCTGAAATGCGTATCTCCAGCTTCTTGATCATTTCCAGCTGCTGAGCTACTTGAGCTTGCAACCCCGCCACCCGAGTAGCCAAAGCCTGGTTTGCTGTCTCACCTTCGTTTTCGGGAATCCGGAAGTTGGAGTGTTGGGTACTCAATGGCAATCCCAATTTCTGACAATACCGCCCAACGCATGCCCAGTAGCTACCCAGGGTTAAGTCTGAATTGTTCGGTTGCTTACCACTTTACAACGGGATATTTATCCACCTCAATGCTGCTCATTATTGGCCGGATCGGTAATCAGGACAGAATCGGCCGTAAACTTACGATAATTCTCGAAACGCATATCGTTGTTAAGAATGCCGTTGTTTGTGATGCTCGAAACAGATGCGCGCACGGGAAGTAGATACTTAGAAGCGCCAATAGCGACGTTTTCGTATTCAATTTGGGTCGATATACTCTTAGTTCGCACATCCGGAGGAATATCGTCAGCACTGTTGGTGATCCGCCAGACTGCACCAGTATTTGGATCCGCCGTAATCGTGCCGTGATACGGTAAAACCGCGTGCGCCAGAAAACTCAAGGAGAGCGACAGGGTCGAGTGTTCTTTATCAATTGAATACTGAAATTTTGCCATTCGCACTTCGTCCACCACTTCCCAATCGACCCAGTTGAACTTTGCTTCGCTGGAGGCGCTTACGATATTCGAGAGCAGAATGCCGAATTCCCCTTCGGTAACCAAGGGAGCATGCGGCCGTCTCCCACCTGGTCTCACACTCTTTCCGTTTACCATCTCCAACGTACGATGTTCTCTCTGCTCGCGATACACCAGTTTCGATGAAAGTGTGTCGCCCCTCCTCCGATGCTTGCCGTTCTTAGCTGCTTCGGATTGTTCTACAATCTGATCGCAAATGAAGTCGGGAAGCCCCGAAACGTACTGCTCTGCATAAGCCTTGACTTTATCCAAGATCTTGGCCTGTTCGCCAGGGTCCGGTGCTACCAAATCTGCGCTGTTTACGGGCATTGCTAAGTTGGGCAGCAACAGACTTAGAGAAATCAGAAGCTTGGAAGGCCACAGCACAAACAATGTCTCGCTGCGGTACTTATTTTCCGTGGGGAAACACATATCCATTCGAACCCGTCAACAGCGTATGTCACCTCAACTGTTCTCGAAGAGCATCCGCTGGGCGCCACTTAGCATTCTAAGTGGACCGATTTACCTTGGGCCGAATGATGGCGGCATCCATCGCGGCGACCGGGAGGATACGGGCGACAACGAAGCCCGCCCAGATGAATTGGGCCACGGCTCTGCTCAACCAACCATCGACCCGACCGGTCTGGGTGGAGGAAACTCGCTGGGCCACTTGGACAGGCAACAGTTCGACTTTGAACAGGAGCGCTCCGATTACGATGGCTTAGAGATCACCAACGCTGAAGACGGCCGCCTCGGGCTAACTGGCGTCGGGAACAAGCCTCCGGAGGACTGGGCCGCAGATACGAGCGTGACCAGAACCCCGGAAAGCCGTGAAGATTAGATGTTAACTAGCTCTTACCTGAGGGAAGCGAATCTACGTTACTCTTATCGACGACAAAAACTCCTGTATCGACAAAGGTCGGTACGGGAGCTTGTGGATTTTCGGACCAATTGCCAGACAGAGGAGAGGGCGGGTGATGGTGCAGGTCGTCTAATAGTTTCTCGCCGTAGTACCCCATAGTGAATGGCTTCTGTGCAATAGTTGCCGAGATCACGCCTTTCTTGATCCAATCGGTCGTTCGTTGGTCGGTATCCATGGCGATAATCTGCACTTTGCCCATCATGTTTTCGCGATTCACTACTTCACCCACCTCAGGGCATGCTATTGCTTCCAGGCAGATAAACGCGTCCACTTTGTCCTTCTTGTCGATCATGGCTTTTGTCGTGTCGAAAGCGACAGTCGGATCACCCTTCATGTCGACGACCTGCGACACTTTGATTCCCGGGTGTTCCGCAAAAGCATCCTGGTAACCGTGCAGACGATCTTTTAAGTTCTGCTGCGTTGGTATGGTGAAGATCACCACATTGCCCTTCCCATTTAGCAGCTTCGCTGTAACGTGTCCGCCCAAAGTTCCAGCGTTGTAATTATCGGTGCCGATGAAGAATATTCTCTTGCTGGCCGGAGCGTCGGCATCTACAGTGACCACCGGAATGCCCTGCGCTAGCGCTGCATTGATGTCCGGAACCATCATGCTTGCGTCAGCAGCAGAGATCAGGATTCCGGAAGGTTTCTGCGTCACAGCCCGTTGGAACTCGTCGTGTTCCGCCTTAGCATCATAGGTATCAGGGCCCACCATCTCCGCCTTGACCTTCATCTCTGTAGCGGCATGATTCAATCCGGCAAGCGCAGTCTGCCAGTACGGCAGCTTCGTGTTCGCCGCTACAAGTACATACTTCTCTGTCGGTTCATGAGCCGACCCTGCGCACCCACTCAGCATCAGGGTTCCGGCCAGGACCCCTGCCGCGAGCAGATTTTTGTTAGCAATTTGCATCATGTGCATCTAGCGCGGGAGTATATCATGCTGCCCGGTACGCGCAAAGAAGGAGCACAAATGTCCTGGCTTCAATTGGTATACTCGGAGTCGCCTGCAATCGCTGGAGTGGCGGAACTGGCAGACGCACGGGACTCAAAATCCCGCGGGATTCACTTCTCATGTGGGTTCGACCCCCACCTCCAGCACCAAC
>CAXTMN010000167.1:3666-8110 GCA_964245395.1 uncultured Bryobacteraceae bacterium | reverse complement strand
CCGCCAGCACCGCCGCTTCGCTCTCTGGGGCGCCGAGATCTGGCAATCGGTTCAACTCGAACGTGCGCAAACGGACGCGACCGCACCTTGGTTTCTACTGGTCGGGCATTTGAAACCGGGACTCACCCTTAAATCCGCAGAGCCCGATGTCAGGATTCTTGGTGAACGGCTTGCCAAACTCTATCCAAAGTTCTACCCCAAGAAATTTGATATACAACTGATCTCGCTGACTAACATGGTTGTCGGCAAGTTCCGCGAAACGCTCTACCTCTTGTTGGGAGCCGTCGGATTGCTGCTTCTAATCGCCTGCGCTAACGTAGCGAATCTGCTCCTGGCCAAAGCCACCGCTCGGGAAAAGGAGTTCGCCATTCGCACAACCCTGGGCGCAGGCCGTCTCCGTGTCATTCGTCAGTTGCTAGTGGAAAGTGTGCTGCTTGCTTTCGCCGGCGCGGTGCTCGGTTGCATCTTCGCCTGGGGTGGTTTAAAAGCGCTGATCGTTGCTCTACCCAAATTCACTTTTCCCGACGAGGCATCGATTAGTCTGAACTGGCACGTCCTGGCCGTTACGGTTGCCGTCACGTTGCTGACTGCTTTGCTCTTCGGTCTCGCTCCTGCTTTGGGTTCGTTCACACGAGATCTGAGTGAGCCCTTGAAGGCAGGAGGACGCGGAAACAGCGGCTTTCGCAGAGGCCGTTTGCGTAACGCTCTGATTGTCGTCGAAGTTGCGCTGTCGCTCATCCTGCTAACTGGCGCCGGCTTAATGATGCGGAGCTTCTTCCTTGAACGGCAGGCAGACCTCGGCATGAACCCACAGAAAATTCTAACCACACAGATCTGGTTCAACAAGAGCTATAAAACTTCCGATCAGCGGACCCGGTTTGCGAGAGAGCTAACCGAACGCCTTCAAAATCTACCGGGCGTGGTGAACGTGACAGCCGCCGTCGATTTCCCTCCTTTTGGCGGTATTAACACCGACTTCGAGGCTGCTGGGAAAACCCATTCGGACAAATGGAAGGGCCAGATGGGCTTCTGCGATCCGCAATTCTTCCGCACAGTCGGCCTTCGCCTGATGCGCGGACGCTTTCTCACCGATGCCGACGTCACCTCCAAGCGCAAGATTGTCGTTGTCAACCAGACATTGGCAGCCAGGTTCTTCCCTGGCGCAGACCCGGTCGGAAAACAAATCGAATTGCTGGATCTTCAGCGTGCTCCCGAACCCGTCGCCAATCCCTGGTTCGAAATTGTCGGCGTTGCATCGGATCTGAAAAACCACGGTGTGCGCGAGCCAGTTCAGCCGGAAGCCTATGCTCCCATTACTCTCTCCTCATTCGGCGGTTTCGTCGTC
Organism: uncultured Bryobacteraceae bacterium; assembly: GCA_964245395.1. Lineage (GTDB taxonomy): Bacteria > Acidobacteriota > Terriglobia > Bryobacterales > Bryobacteraceae > Bog-105. The sequence continues at coordinate 6,765 of CAXTMN010000167.1, read as the reverse complement.
TTTATTCGCACTGTCAACAATCCTGCGTCGCTGACGAAAGCACTCGATGGCGAAGTGCTTTCCATGGACAAGAGCCTTCTTCCGCAGCAAACCGACACGATGGAATCCGCACTCGATCAGTTCGAATACGCCAAACCGCGCTTCGGCCTGCAAATGTTCTCCGTCTTCGCTGGAATCGGCTTGGTCCTGGTCAGCGTAGGCGTTTATAGCGTAGTCTCCTACACAGTCTCCCAGCAACAGCGTGAGATCGGCATTCGCATGGCCCTCGGAGCTTCAGCCGCCAATGTTCGTCAATGGGTAATGGTCGGCGGCATGCGATTCATCCTGGTTGGCGTTGCTCTTGGTCTTCTAGCAGCCTTTGTCCTGGCGCGGCTGCTCAAATCTCAAATCTGGGGTGTATCCGCCTACGACCCAACCACGCTACTCGGAGTCGTGATCATCCTGGTCTTTGTAGGACTCGCTGCCTGCTATCTCCCGTCCCTCCGCGCCACCAAAGTTGACCCGCTCGACTCATTGCGCTACGAGTGACCCACCATAGTAACTTCCAGGTTCACTCTTGACGAAGAGCTTGCACCGGGTCGATCCTCGTCGCCTCCCAGGCTGGAGCAACGGAGGCGCAGCAAGCGACGGACAAAATAAGTAGCGGCACGAACATGAAAGTGAGCGGATCGCTCGCCTTCACTCCGAACAGCCAGCCGCTCATAAGATGCGCGACCGCGAAAGCTCCGGGTAGGCCGATTAGTAAGCCAAGGGCGGCCAGCCGCAGACCTTGAGAAATGACCAGACCGGCAACGCCGGCTCGTGATGAACCGATCGCTAACCGAATTCCCAGTTCCGCCGTCCGTTGCTTGACGCTGTAGGACATTAATCCGTAGATTCCGGCCAGGGCCAGAATCACAGCGATAGCGGAAAAGCCTAGGAGGAGAGCAGTCTGAAAACTTCGACGAGCGTTGCTTTCTGTGATGCGCTCGCCCATCGTGCGGATGCTGGTAAGAGTGAGCACCGGGTCCAACGATCGAAGCTCAACGCGAGCCCGGCCAATTACACCATCTACCGGAGCAGAGCAGACCATGGCGAAAAACTCTCCTCCATCTGCTGGCTGAAAGATCTGCGGCTCGCTCTCTTGTTCGAGACTTCGGTGCCGAATATTCCCGACTACGCCAACCACCATCCACCAGGGCGCATGTGACAAGTCACCAATCCCCAGCCGAATTTGCCCACCAACCGGGTCACGACCGGAGAAGTATAAGAAGGCGAATCGCTCATTGATCAACACCACTTGCGTTTTGGAATTAATATCGTGACCAACAAAATCCCGCCCTCGAAGCAACCGCATCCCGAGGGCCTTTGCATAGTCTGGCGTCACAGAGCGATTGCCCACCATCACTTGTGACTGTCCAAATCCGCGTATATCGGCAAACGTGACCGATTCGTGATTGCTCAAAGGTAGTGAATTCGACGCGCCTGCATACCGAACCCCCGGCATGGTGTGCAGTTTTTCGAGGAAGTTTCTATAGAAGGCTGCGCGTACTTCCGGCTTGTTGTAACGCTCATCGAGATTGAGACGGAAAGTGAGGGTTGCTGGTGAGAAGCCGGGGTCCACTGCTGCCAGTTGAAGATAGCTCCGAATCAGCAACCCTGCTGCCGCAAGGAGGATGATCGAAAGCGCAACTTCAGTGACTACTAACGCAAAGCGGCCCCTGCTGGAACTGCCACCAATCCGAGCCCCCGCACTTTTTATTAGGTTGTTTATGCCTGTGTTCGAGGCAGAGATGGCCGGCGCGAGACCGGCTAAGACGCCGACCGATACGGATAGCAGTACCGCGAGAACTAATACCTGCGTATCGACAGAGATTGCCTCAAAGCGTGGCATGCCCCCCGGATTGAGCCGCGTTATCAAATGCACCGCCGCGTAGGCGAAAACAATCCCGAGAATGCCGCCCATTAGGCTCAACAGCAGCGACTCTGTCAGCATTTGCCGAACGATGCGCGCGCGCTCCGCACCTAGAGCTCGGCGAATGCCCCACTCATGCGCTCGGACGCTAGCGCGCGCCAGCAACAGGCTTGCCAGGTTGCTTATGGCGATAAGCAGCACCAGTCCTACCGCGCCGGACAGACGGAACAACATCTTTTCCAATGGTCCGAGAATTGTTTGAATAAGAGGCCTGACTAAGGCGCTCCATCCTCTCCACATTTCCGGATACAAGGATTGCAAAGGGGCTTCTATTACCTTCAGTTCAGCTTGCGCCGATGCAACCGGGACCCCCTCCCGCAATCTCCCGATCGCTACCGCGCTATCAAAATTTGTTCGATCTGTCTTCTGGCCTGCTGCGTACGCGGCCGGCAACCAAATGTCGGTTCGAGCGAATTCAGGTCGGTCATAGGGAACATCCCCGTCGAACGGGTATCCGAAGTCTTTCGGCATCACTCCGATCACGGTGTAGTTCTGGCGGTTTAATTGAATCTGTTTGCCTACTACGTCAGGCGAGGAGCCGAAATAAGAACGCCAAAGCCGATCTCCGATAACGGCCACGTGTTCATGTCCGGGGCGATCATCGTTTCGATCGAGGCTGCGGCCCACCTCCGGCCAAACGTCCAAGGTTCGAAAGAAATTCCCAGTGACAAAGGCCGCCCCCACCCGGTTGGCGTTTCCGTTGCGCACCAAGTTCATGGCGCTCTGCCGAAACATCGCCATTGCCGAGAAACTATGGCTAACACGCTGCCACTCATAGAAGTCCGGAACATTAATGCCGATCTCGTCGGGAACACCCTTCAGATTTGGATTCGGGCTCCAAAGATAGACCAGCTTTTCTGGATGGCCATAAGGCAGCGAACGCAGAAGGACAGCGTTAACTACACTAAAGACCGATACGGTAGAGCCTATTCCGAGCGCAGTAACTAAAACCGCAACTGCCGTGAAGCCCGGCATGGCCGCCAGGATGCGGACGCCATACTTCAAGTCGGAAACCAGAGCGTGCCCATGCTCTCTAAAACTGCCCGATACCAGGTCGGCGAGCGTTTCGAGCCACAAGCGAAAGCGCGACTCCGATTGCAGCCGATCTGCAAATAGCTGCTCCATCTCTGCTCCGTACTCGTTCC
>CAXTMN010000167.1:1544-3656 GCA_964245395.1 uncultured Bryobacteraceae bacterium | reverse complement strand
CAGCGCTCGATAAATCCTATTTTGGCTTTGCGACCAGTCTATGCGCTCTCGCCTGTTCCAGAAGCTCAGTCATGCGGTTAACCTCAGCCAGAGCTGTTTTTCGTCCCAGAGGCGTAAGGCGGTAATAGCGGCGTCGCTCATCATCAAGCGCCTTCCTGGGCCGCTGACTTTCGCGCAGCTCCACAATCAAACCCTCCTCCAGAAGCCGCTTGATGGAGCCGTAAAGTGTTCCTGCACTCAGGCGCAATTTCCCGTCCGTGCGGTCAGCAACGTCTTGCATAATGCCGTAACCATGCTGATCACGCTCAGCCAAAGCCACCAGGATGTGGAATGCCTGTGGGCTGAAAGATGTCATGAAATAATACTACCGCTTTTCTATATACAGACTAGCGATATATCGCAAAACAAAGCTATTGCTTTGGAGTTGGAGTCCGCGTATCTTGCATTTCGAACCCGCTTGGAAGCTCGAACAGCTTCGGATCAGGCTCGCCTAACACCAGATCCGTCACCGTGAAGTTCTGTGATCCAAAGTGCGGATCAGAGATTCTGGAAATTAAATTAATCCCCAAACTCGGAGCAAACCAAAACTCGCGAGTCAATGTTAGCGGCCTGTCGTTTCCCATCGCCCAGGCGTTGATGGTTTTCGTGGTTCGTGTCCCCACTGTGTTCACGCCTTGCGTGACATCCCGGCCCAGTGCTTCATGCATCACATATCCGAGTCCATCAGGCAACGGACCCGTCGGTGGCTCTATAGGCTTGTACACCGTTGTTGGCGAACCTCTAAAGTTCGCCACTCCGCAAACTTTGTCCCTGACGATACATGAGTAAGCAGTATGGCTCATTGGGTCTGCAATCTGAATGTGAGACATTTGCGATTCGATTGAACCATTCTTCGGAACTAAAAACCAGCGCTCTTGATAAATTCGGCCGTTGCCCTGTCGCGCTATCTTGCGTTGATTCAGCGTCGTCAACGTTCCGCCATCTGCAGTGGTCAGGATCGCCTCGGTATGCAGAATACACGTGAATGGCGCACCGGTCATCGGCGGGATGAAAATACTCTCCAGCGTTTGCCGAATGCCGCCGTCCTGCACATAGGCTTGCCTGTTCTGTTCGGTCGCTTCAGTCTGGGCAAGCAGATTCCGGGAACCAAGAACCGCAGCCGCTACCACCAGAAAACCGAACATGATCTCTTTCATAATCCCTCGTCGGCTGAACCCAACTGTTTCAGATCGTCCGCACTCTCAATTGTCAAACTCTTCCCGTCAACTCACCGGGAAGCTCGTGTTGACCCCGTCGCGCCTTCGTCCAGGTACTCCGAAAGCCATCCCAGCCACCGCTTGTACACATCGCGCATTCGCACCGGATCGGCCGGGCTGTGTCCACCCACTGGATAGGCAAAGAACTGCGTCGTCACGCCCCTGTCCCGTAACTCGTGATACAGCCGGTACGACTGCGTTATCGGCACACGGTAATCGCCCGTATCGGACAGAATCAGGGTCGGTGTCGTGATCTTGTCCGCATACGTGATTGGTGATTGCTCCACATACTCCTTCATGTGTCCACCCATATACGGCGACCCGCCAAACCCGTCCGCGCGCCGGACATTCGCGTCGCCCAGGTTATATTGATCCAGCCAGTCCGTCACCGCTGCACCTGCGATGGCCGCTTTCCAGCCCTGGTAATGCCCAAGCAGCCACGTAGTCATATAGCCGCCGTAAGACCAGCCCGAAACCGCCACTCTTGCTTCGTCTACAAATCCCTTCTTCTTCAATTCCGCCACGCCCGACATCACATCCCGCCCCGGCCCCTCGCCCGCATCATTCCAGATCGCCGCTTGAAACTCGCTGCCCAGGTTGTCGCTCCCCCGGTAATTTGGCTCGAACACCACCCAGCCCTTCGCCGCGATCAACTGCGCCCACACCGAGAAAGCATCCTTCGAAGCCGATCGCGGACCGCCATGAATGTAGAGCACCAGCGGGTACTTGCGCCCGCTCGTAAAGTCAGGCGGATAAGTCACCACGCCATCTTCTTTGAATTTGTCCGGCCCCGTCCACTCCAGCGTCTCGGTTCTACTCAGTTCCAGCGCCGTCACCGATGCATTAAAATCGGTCA
>CAXTMN010000167.1:960-1475 GCA_964245395.1 uncultured Bryobacteraceae bacterium | reverse complement strand
GACGTAGTCGAGGATGCCGGTGACGTGGACCGGCTCCCCCGCCGGCCCCACCGCCGCATCTACCCAGAACGACGAGGTAGCGGCCACCTTCCCCAAATCCAGCTTCTTCGCCCTGCCTTCTAGCGGCTGAATCCACATTCCCGTTGTCGTTCCATCATTGGCGCCCACCAGCATCGACTTGCTATCCGGCATCCAGATCGCCCGGGCCATGTTGCGGTCAATCGCCCGCGTTACATTCGTACCCTCCCCCCGCATGCCCGCAATGACGTAAATGTCGTTCCCCTTCTTGGTTTCGCCGTCGCGCGGATACCAATAGGCGATCTGTGTCCCGTCTGGTGAAAACGTCGGATACCCTTCATGCTTTGCCCGCCCCGTCACCGCATGAAACTCACCGGAGGCCACATCCAAAATTTGCAGCGAACTCTGGTCCGCATCGCCCGAATACGGCGTCGCGATTTTTACGAACGCAATCGACTTCCCATCCGGCGACCAGGCAATCGGAGAAGCCGGCGACC
>CAXTMN010000167.1:0-950 GCA_964245395.1 uncultured Bryobacteraceae bacterium | reverse complement strand
TCACCCCCGCCCGCCGGCACCATCCACAGGTGCGTCGGCATCGGTTTGCCCGTCACCAGAAAATCGTTATCCCCCACCTCGAACGCATCGTCAAACTTCTCCGCCCCGCTTCGCTTCGGAGCCTCATCGCTCGCCGCAAACGCAATGGCACTCCCATCCGGCCGCCAGGAAAACTGCTGAATCCCCGCCGCAACTTTGGTCAATTGAACCGAATCACCGCCCGACATGGGCATCAGGTAGATCTGCGGCTTATTATTGACGTCGTGCGCCAGATACCCGACTCGATCCCCTGAAGGAGACCACCGCGGAAAGCTGACGCCCTTCCGATCCCGAGTCAGCACCCGCTGAGCACGCGAACCAACATCCACCAGCACCAGCTCGGTCTCGTTCAGATCCAACTCGTAATTCGGCCGGGAAACTACCAGCAACACCGACTTTCCATCAGGCGAAATCTGTGGATCTGAAACCCGCGTAATCTTGCCCAGATCCGCAACTCCAAATCGAGCAGCACGAGCCGGACTACCCATCACCAGACAACCCAAAACGAAAACCAGAGTCTTCAAGGGGCCTCCAAATATGAATGAATCAAAGTGTCGCACACTTCACCAATTAAGAGGGAAGCGGTATCTCACTCGTCGGCCTCCCGAAAATGAAGGACATGAGTTGCCGTTGTGCTTGAGTCCGGGGCAAAGCCTTTGCGTTCATAGAGCCGGGCTGCGCCTCTGCCAGCGTATGTTCTATGCCGGACACGGGAAGCTCAATCCGCTGAAGCCCTTCCCCCTCTTCACTCCGCACTCCTCCCTCCCGCCTCTGGATCACCCCTTCTTCTTCGGATGAGCTACCAGCTTCCCGATCGCCTCCTTCAGCTTTCCCTGACTAAGGGCATCATCGCGGAGCGACTCAGCACCAAACGCGGGTAGCAGATGGTCCCATATGGCATCTAGCTCTCC
>CAXTMN010000166.1:0-8171 GCA_964245395.1 uncultured Bryobacteraceae bacterium | reverse complement strand
ATCCTGGTGCCGCTGAACAGAATGATACGTCCTAAAGTACTATTCGGATGAAAACGAAAGTTTTAGAGCGTTTTTTCGCCGGAGGTATAGGTTTCGTTTCTTCCTGTACTTAGGTTTGCGTTATCCAAGCTGTTTCCGGTGTTATCCGGATGGTTGCCTAGAATGGCTTCATGGCTAAATTGTCGATCAAAGATCTCGACTTGAAGGACAAAACAGTCTTCATACGGGTAGATTTTAATGTCCCCCTCTCGAACAACGGTAAAGAGATCACCAGCGACAAACGGATTCGCGCTTCCCTGCCTACGATCCAATATGCGATTGAGCACGGTGCCGCAGTAGTCCTGGGGAGTCATCTGGGCCGGCCGAAGGGTAAACGGAACGAAGAAATGAGCTTGCTTCCGATTGCTGCCCGGTTGAGCGAGCTGCTGGGTAAGCCAGTAAACCTTGCGCCCGATTGTATCGGACCTGAAGCCTATCTGATGAAGCCGAAACCGGGCGAAGTACTTGTGCTGGAAAATCTCCGGTTTCACGGCGAAGAAGAAGCGAACGACCCTGGTTTTTCGAAGCAGCTGGCATCGTGGGCTGACATTTACATCAACGATGCTTTTGGCACGGCGCATCGGGCCCATGCTTCAACCGTCGGAATGGTGTCGTACCTACCGCTCGCAGGTGCGGGGCTGCTTATGGATCGGGAGCTGGAGTGGCTGACCAAAGTAACCGATCACCCCGAACGGCCGTGCGTTGCCCTACTGGGCGGGGCCAAAGTATCGGACAAGATCGAAGTCATTCAGAACCTGTTAGGGGTGGTCGACACGATCCTGATCGGCGGCGCGATGGCCTACACGTTCCTGCGTGCGAGAGGCGAATCAACCGGGAAATCGTTGGTTGAGCCAGACAAGATTAACTTGGCTGGTGACTTACTGGCGGAAGCCGGCGGCAAGATCCTGTTGCCCCTTGATCACGTGGTGGTCAGAGAAATCAAGCCGAATGCGGAGCACGAAGTGGTCCTTGGGATTGAGGCAGACCAGATTGCGGTGGATATCGGACCAAAGACAATCGATGCCTACGCAGAGGTGATTCGAGGGGCGAAAACAATCATCTGGAATGGGCCGATGGGGATTTTTGAGATGCCCCCCTTCGACAAAGGGACGGTGGAACTGGCGAAGGCAGTAGCCGAATCCGGGGCCATCTCGTTGGTGGGTGGCGGCGATTCGGAGAAGGCCATAAAAAACGCAGGAGTCTCCGATAGAATTTCGCATGTTTCGACCGGGGGTGGTGCGTCACTCGAGTTTCTGAGTGGCGTTGAGCTGCCGGGCGTGGCGGCATTGACCGACAAGACGCTCGCTACCGCTTGACCTGCTGATGAAGAAAATCAATCAGCACTCCACAGCTTTCCTCCGTTTGATCGGTGGTGAGGATATGGCCGGCGTTCTGTACGAGATAGAAGCGAGCGCCGGGAATCCGGGCTGCGAGTTTCCGGCCATTCTCGGGTGGGACTAAATGGTCCTGATCACCATGGATCACCATAGTAGGCGCTTCAATGCGAGGCAGGCGCCAGTACGAATTCCAGAGAAGAAGGCCAGCCAGCTGGTTGAGAAAGCCAGCTGAGTTCCAGATGCACGAGGACCTGATGCGAAGGTCCTCTTCGATCAAATCCAGTGAGGTGGTATCGGCGTACAGCATGTGCCGTAGCGCTCTTTCCCGTTCCAAACGCGTGCCGTTGGCCCAGGTTTCGGCCTTCGGACGGTAGGCCCAGTGAGGCCATTTGCCAAATAGTCCACCCGATGTTGTGCAACCCAAAATCAAGCTGAGCACACGTTCGGGAAACCGAATGGCGATTTCCTGGGCGATCATGCCTCCCATGGACGCGCCAACTACATGGGCCGCTTGGATGCCTGCGGAGTCGAGGACGGCCATAGCGTCAAAGGCCATGCCGGGGACGGAATAGGGGCCGCTGGGCGCATCGCTGCGTCCCATGCCCCGATTGTCGAACAAGATGGCCCGGAACCCAGCCCGAAGCACATGGGGAAGGACGCGGAACCACATCTGGTGGGTAAAACCCAAGCCCATAATAAAAAGGATGGGTGGGCCCATTCCCTGCTCTTCCCAGTAGATTTTGTAACCCGGCCTATTTACGTAGGCCATGTACCCTAGCCCCAATATGTACGGTTTTCCACTGGCGTTTGCACAACATAACGCGGCCGGGTACCTTTACAGCTAAAATCATAGCCGTTACTATGGAGTCACCCTACAGCTATTTTCAAGGGAGGCGGTCCAGATTTGTTGAAGCTTAAGCGCGTCGAGATCCAAGGTTTTAAGTCTTTCTATGGCCGGACCGAGATGAAGTTCAGCGGCAGCGGGATTGCGGCCATTGTGGGGCCGAATGGCTGCGGCAAATCGAATTTGAGCGATGCCATCAGCTGGGTGCTCGGCGAGCAATCAGCGAAAACGCTGCGGGGAGCTCGCATGGAAGATGTTATTTTTTCCGGCACTCGCGACAAGAAAGCGTTGGGAATGGCGTCGGTCACAATGACCCTGGTTCCCGATACGAGCCTGATCCATGCTGGAGCCTCTTCTCCGATTATTGACGCTTCTGCTGCCTTAAATTTATCGGGAAGTGAAACGTTGGAGGGTGCGCCTGACGTTTCCGAGGGTCGGTCAGAGGATCAGATAGAAGCGGCAAGCGTTCCTGCGAGTCCCTTCAAAAGTGATGCTGCAAGGGCGGCCGGGCAAACAGGCGAAATCACGATTACGCGGCGGCTGTATCGCTCGGGCGAAAGCGAATATCTGATCAATGGCCGGACGGCAAGGTTGCGGGACATTCAGGATCTGTTCCTGGGTACCGGATTAGGACCTGAAAGCTACGCGATTATCGAACAGGGACGCATCGGCCAGATCCTCAGCAACAGGCCGCAGGACCGCCGAAGTGTAATCGAGGAAGCGGCTGGGATTACCAAGTTCAAGACCCGAAAGCGGCTGGCCGAAGCAAAGCTGGAGAGCGCAAAGCAGAATCTGGCGCGCGTTTTCGACATTTTGGAAGAGGTAACCCGGCAAGTAAACTCGCTGAAGCGACAGGCGGCGAAAGCCAAACGGTATGTGGAACTAAAGGAGGAAGCAACCGCTTATCTGCGGCAAATTCTATCGGCAAAGTTCCGCATGCTGGAACGGGAAACCACGAAGCTGACGATTGAGTTGAACCTGGTTTCTCATGAGCTGGAGACTGCGCAGGCAGCAATCGGTGAGGATGAAGCTGAGCAAACGGGCAAGCTGGAAGGTTTATACAGCACTGAACAGGAATTAACGAACGGACGTAAGCAGCTGGCTGATCTCCACCTGGAAGCGGAACGGGCGCGCGGGAAATTGGAGTACCAGGTTCGGCAAGTGGAACAAATGGGCATTCGCCTGAGCGCTGGGGAGGCCGAAGTGGCGGCTCTCGCAGAACAGGAAAGCGAGCGGGTGCGGGAGCTGGAAGGGCAATCCGTAGCGGTCGAGGCGCTGGAGGCCGAGTACACCATTGCCCGGGAGACTCTGGAGTTAAGGGCCGGAGAACGCCTGGCGGCGCAGGGTCGGCTCAGCGGGCAAGAGCACAGTGTGGAGGCTTCACGGCAGCGAATCTTCAAGATTCTTGGCGAGTCTTCGGCATTGAAGAACCGCATCACGCAGGGGGAGACTCATCTCGCTTCAGCTGACCGGGACCGGGCGCGGTTGCAAGCGGAGGAGCAGCAAGCCGAGGGTGACGGCACAAGGCTGCAGAGATTAAGGGAGGAGCTTTCGGACAGGCTAGCGCTGCGGCAGACGGAACTGCTCTCGGTCACCGATCAGCGTCAGGGAATCGAGGGCGAGCTGCAGGAGAAACGGCTCGCCCTCGGGGAGAGCCGGCAGGCAGTCGACCGATTGCGGAGCGAGTCTTCGCGCACGAAAGCCCGGAGGGATTCGCTCGAGGAAATCATCCAGCACCGCAGCTACACGACCGAAACAGTGAAGCGGTTATTTACAGCAGTTGAAAAGGGCAAAGCACGAGACCTGCAGCCAGTGGGGGTGTTGGCGGATTTTCTGGAGGTCGATCCACAGGTGGAGAAGGCGACCGAAGAGTTTCTCCATGATGAACTGGAGTTTGTTGTCGTGCGCAGCTGGGCAGAGGCGGACCGCGGAATCGAACTGATGCGGAACGAACTCGACGGACGCGCCACGTTTCTGGTGGAGGCAGGGGAGAACGATTCCATTCCTGTCGAGACACCGCAGCCGTCGACAGAGACGCCCGGGATCCGGAGGCTAACGGATGCACTTCGCTTGACGAACGGTCTTACCAATCTCCCGCAAGCGATGCTACCGCGAATCTCCGGATGTTACCTGGTGGAAGACCGGACAGCGGCCCGCATGCTGGCGACGGAGTATCCTCACTGCTGGTTTTTGACACCTGATGGAGTGAACTTTCATGGCCGGGCCGTGGGTGGGGGAAAAAAGACCGGCGCGGGTCCCCTAGCGTTGAAACGGGAGCTGCGGGAGGTGTCGCGACTGGAAGCGGCGAAGCAGGCTGAACTGAACGAGGCACAACGCCTACTGAGCGCACTGGAGCAGACGATTCAGAGCCTGACCGAACACCTGGAGAGCCTGCGGGCCCGGCAACAGACCCGGGAGAAAGACGTGCTGGCGCTCGATCATGAGAGCCGGAAGCTGGCCGAGGAGTTCCAGCGGGTGCAAGCGCGGTTATCCCGAGCCAGGTTGGAGCTCGATCGGATGGACCGTGAACGGACCAGCCAGGAAGCAAATCTTGAACGAGACCGGGCGGCACTGACGGAAGCAGAAAGAGTCAGGGCAGAACTGGAGCGGGCTCTTGAAGCGGAGCGCGAGCAACTACAGGGACTGCAAAGCGAGCTCGCAAGGGCAGGCGAAGAACACGCCACGGTGCGGGCAAGCCTGGCCAGCATCGAAGAGCGGCGTCGATCACTGGCAGCCGACCGTCAGCGGCTGGGGAACCAGGTTGGGGAGCTTCGGAACCGCCGCGCCCATTTGTTCCGCGAGAGCGATCGCCTGGTCTCAGAACGGGCGCAATTTCAGCTAAATAACGCAGAACTCGAAGGGACGAGCGCTGCGCTTCAGGATTTCATTGCCGAGGCTGAGGGCAAGGTGAAAGTTCTGGCAGAGCGCGAGACGGAGTTCCGCGCCGATCTGGCCAGTCTGGAAGAGAGATTGAAGCGGCTGCGGTCAGCAGCCCGGGTGGCGCAGGAGAGACGGTCAGAGCTGCAGGTTTCGCTGGCGCGTGCGGAAACGGATCTAAAGCATCTTGACGAGACGGCGGGGGGAGAACTACAGACCACGCTTCGGGAGCTGGGGGAAGGTGCCGAAACAATTCCAGAACCCGGTCAGATTGATGGGCTCGATGCGAAATACGCCGAAGTGCGCCGCAAGATCGAAGCTTTAGGCCCGGTTAATGCGCAGGCCGCCGAAGAGTTCGAAGAAGCGCAGCAGCGGCAAGAGTTTTTGCAGACTCAACGTCAGGATCTTCTGGACTCGATACGCGATATCGAGAAGGCCATCGGGGAGATTGACGCCGAATCGCGCAAGCGCTTTGGTGAAGCCTTCCACGCTATCAATGCCAATTTTCGGGAACTGTTTAAGACTCTCTTCGGGGGCGGTACCGGCGAGATGCGCCTGACCGATGAAGAGAACCTGGCTGAGTCGGGAGTAGATATCGTTGCTTCCCCGAACAGTAAAAAAATGCAGAGCGTTCTGATGCTTTCGTGCGGTGAGAAGTCGCTCAACATGGCTGAGGAAACACAGTTCATCGTGATAACGCATTCGAAGCGCACCATGGAGGCAGCTCAGTCGCTGTATGGCGTGACGATGCAGGAGCCAGGCGTTTCCAAACTGGTATCGGTTAAATTCGATGCGACTCAAAGAGGACGAGAGGGCCAGGAGATTGCAGAGGCGCGCGAAGAAAAGTTGGAGGCAGTCCTGGTGTAACGACCTTTTCGAGCCATGGCGCAGAATAGGGTGATGTTGCTCCGAGCTTTGATTTTTTTGCTTACATCGGCAGCGTTCCTCCCCGCCGCACCGGACCATTCTCCGAACCCGCTGGTTCAGCAAATTATCGAGCAGATTTCGACAGATCATATTGCCGAAACTCAGAAGAAGCTGGAGAGCTTCGGCACACGCAACATATATTCGGCCACGAACGACCCGGATCATGGCGTTGGGGCAGCGCGGGACTGGATAGCGGCGCAGTTTCGCAGCTACAGCCCGAAGCTGCAGGTCTCCTTCGACAAGCACCGCTTGAAGGGCGATGCAAAGCAGCGCTTATTCAGAGATGTCGAAATCTGGAACGTCATGGCGGTACTGCCTGGCACGAGTGATCCGGAACGGAACATAATGGTCAGCGGGCATTACGACACAATTAACCTGGTTTACAAGCAAGGGCCGGCTGGACAACGCTCATTAGATTCGGAAGGAACCGTTGCTGCAGCTGCTCCGGGCGTGACAGACGACGGCAGTGGTACGGCGGCAGTTATGGAACTGGCGCGTGTGATGAGCCAGTATCAATTTAAGAAGACTGTTATTTTTATGGCCTTTGCAGCTGAAGAGTACGGACTGTACGGCAGCGGCATGTACGCGGAAAAGGCCGCAGAGAAGCATCAGGTGATCGAAGCTGTTTTCAATAACGACATCATTGGAAGCGATGTCACGGGAAACAGCGAGACGAGCAACCGCTATGTGAACGTGTATTCGGAGGAACCGAATGATTCAGGATCACGGCAAGTCGCCCGGTATATGCGCGACATGAATGCGCGCTATCAACCAGGCTTTGATGTGAATATGGTTTTTCGGCACGATCGTTTTGGGCGTGGCGGCGATCACAGTCCTTTCAACGCAGCAGGGTATCCGGCAATCCGCATAACGACGCCGATGGAGAACTTCTCCAATCAGCACACGGCTACAGATACCTTTGCCAATACTGCGCCCGCTTACACAGCACTAGTGACGAAAGCGAATGCAGCTGGTATCGCGACACTGGCGCTCGCTCCGAAGACTCCGGATGTGCACACTGCGCCGCCCACCGAAGGGCGGTCATTCGCGTCTCCGTTAGGACGAGGCGCCGGCTATGATGCGGTGTTGACATGGCAGAGCGACAACTCGGATCCGGATCTTGCGGGATACGCTGTGGTGATGCGAAAGACGACGTCCCCTTTATGGGAGAAGGAGACGTTTGCCGGTAAGGTCACCACATACACTTTGCCGAACGTGAACATCGACGAAGTCGTTCTGGGCGTTAAAGCGATCGACAAGGATGGGAACGAGAGCCTGGTAAGCGCTTACGTAACGCCGCCCTACAAGCAGAAGAAGATCGAAACGTATTAGTACAAAAATCGGGCGCGTTCGGGAGAGGACGAACGCGCCCGGTGAGTCATTGGACTCCAGGAGCGGTGCAAACGTGAGCGGAAGAGAGCGAGCCTCCGAGACTCGCCACCCGCTCAGGGCACACGGTTTTGAGAGCACGTTGCATGCCGTTCAAAGCTAGCTGCGCCTGCAAGTCCCGAGCTCTCGAAACCGCGTAACGGCGCGGCTTGGTGTGAACATTGCGGATAATTGTTCGCTCAAGTAGATAATGGACGGTATTGCGCTTTACTGCTTGTGGGAGCCAGAGGGAGCACTGTGGCATTAAATACAACCTCAGCTGTGGAAAACGGCATTGGGATTATTCAACTTTCGGGATCGTTAACCCTGGGACCCTCCTTAAATGCGTTGCGGGAAGTAGCGCGGCAACTGTTGAATACGCCAAAGCTCTCCGGGATCATACTTGACGTGAAGAACGTGGTTCTTACAGACAGCTCCGGGCTAGGCGAGCTAACGGTGATCTACACTCTGGCAACGAAACGCGGGTGTCCCATTCGGCTGGTTGATACATCGCCCAGCTTGCGAAAAATGCTGGAGATGACGCGGATGGACGGGTTGCTCCCTTCATCTATCGATATCGTTGCGGCGAAAGCAGAGATTCGCCAGAGTCAGCCGGTTCCGGCCGTGGTCCAGGGCTCCCGGGCCGGTAGCGCCGGTCAGGGCGGCTAACCTGAGGTGAGATCAACATGGAACTTATCGGCAACAACGCGATCGGGCTGCAATCATCGGCCGAGGGAGCGAAAACGTTTCGCGCATTCGATCCGCAAACGGGCAAAGAT
>CAXTMN010000165.1:2625-8182 GCA_964245395.1 uncultured Bryobacteraceae bacterium | reverse complement strand
GAGGTCTTAGGAACTGGAATGCTTCCCGGCGTACTTGATCCACCACCTTGCCGGCAGCAAGATGTTGCTGAAGTTGCTCGTCGGTCCATCGGGCCTCGAAGTATTGCACCAAGTCTGCGGAGCTTGCCACTTCAACGCCGCTGGCTCGCACTAGATCAAGCGTTCCAGCATCGACGAGAGACACGTAAGGGATCGCACACCAAGGGGAATACTGCATTGCAATCCGCGCGGCGTTCGCCAGGATTTCTATGAGCTTAGCTTGCTGATCGGTCCAACTCGAATACGTTAATTTCTCGCCAGGTAAGGAATCAAGAGCGCCGCTTTCAATTTGGTGAACCAGCTTGCGCGCTTGGCCTGCAGCGGGTACAAAGTAGTACCAACGCCTGGTTGGTTGAAGACCATCAGGCAGTTGCAGAATACGGTACGCAAGTGGATCACGACGATGATGATCGAAGAAAAGCCAACCGTCCAAACGGCTTTTCCGAAGAGCCTGCTGAATGTTCTCGATGATCATCAATCTTGCTTCAAAGCCCCAGGTACCAGAGCGGCCTCAGGCACTTTGCTGGATGTAAAAATGCTCACGAGAATAAGGCTTGCGACCGATGCGAGCAAAGCTGGGTAGACAGCATCAATGCTCAGGACGAAGCTCCTGGTGTCGCCCGACGCATACTTCTGGGCTAGTTCCCACGCGACAGTTACGATTGTTCCCAACACAATGGAAGAAACGGCTCCGGAGGCGTTAGCGCCACGCCAAAAGAACACCGCCAAAACCGCAGGTGTGACTGCCGCCCCGTAAACGGTATAAGCGTATAACGATGCCTGCAGAACGGATTCAAATTGGCTTGCTTGGAGGATCGCAAACAGACCCAGGAGGATCACAACGATACGCGATACGACTAGCATCCGCCTTTCAGAGGCTTTCGGATTGATAAACCGGCCGTACACGTCGTGTATAAGGTTTGTGGCCGGCGAGAATAGATAATTATTCCCTGTAGAGATCACCTTCGCAAAAACTCCTCCTAACAAGATCGCTCCTAGATAGGTCGGCAATGCTTCTTTCGCAGTCAACGCGATGATTTCACGCGGCCGGTCTGTATGTATTTTGGAACTGGCGATAATCGCCAATAACACCAGGAGCGTCTCGAGCGTTATCGTTCCAACGATCCAGCCCAGGACAGACTTGCGAGCGTCACTCTCTGATTTCGCCGAGAAGAACTTCTGATACATACCCTGATTCCCGATGAGTAGAAGCATCGTAGGCAGAGCGAGCCCAACCGCATGGCCGAAAGTATAGGTACCAAGTGCTTGGAAGTGGGTGGCCGGCAAAGCTTGACGCACGGCACTCCACCCCCCGAACCGGTTCAGCAAAGTTGGCACCGCCACAATCACGGTCAAGGTCACGGAGGCGCCAATGACGAGGTCGAGATAGGCAATGGAGGCCATGCCTGCTGCTGCGGTAAAGAAAATTACAAATGCCGCGATGATGTAAAGGCCGATTACTCTTGAAACTTGCGGAAAGATCAAATGGAGGATATCTCCCCCTCCAATAAACTGATAACTCACGATGATCGTGTAGGAAATGACGATGGCGATCGTGCCCAGTACGCGAGCCGTCGAGTTGTATTTTGCTTCGAGAAGGTCAGGTATCGTGAACTGGGCCAATTCGCGGGCGCGGCCCGCAATCATGGCGATCAGCACCAGCCCTAACCAACCGCCCAGCGGCTGCCAAAGAGCAACCAGCCCATTGTTATAGGCATTCTCAGCTCCGGCTAATAGGCTCCCTGCTCCGATCCAAGAAGAAAGAAGTGTGAAGACCAGAACGGGCCAGCTGAGCGTCCGTCCGGCAACCAGAAAGTCTGCGCTGTTCTCAACTCGCCGGGCTTTATAGATCGTGATGCTGCAAAGAAGCAGGATCACAAACGCTAGTACACCCGCATAGATCATGATCGACTATCTTACCCGGGCTCGTCCGTAATTTTAGATCTTAAAGCCGGACCGTGACCGTTAGATCGCGTCCTACACTTGCAGCTCCCGTGAACCCCTGGGTAGGAATGACAGACACATTGATCGCGAGCGTCGCTCCCTCAGCTAGCGGAACAAGTGAAAGACCGTCGATGATCGCGCGGCAACTCGTGTTGCCCGAATCGATCTCAAGACTACAATACGGCGTTCCATTCTGAAGCAATTCGATCCCCACGGTATAACCTACGCTTGCTTGCGTCAAATTTGCGCGTACGTCTCTGACCGCGTGTGCGGCTTCAACCACAAAGGGAGGCGCCGCACTTTGTTGTGTAGTTACAAAGCCACTTACCTGGAAACAAAATTGCCCTCCCGAAAGCGTTCGTAAGCCGTTCTGCGTCGACGACAGGTAGCAGATCTGATTCGCTTGACTGTTGCCGAACGAGTTCGTTACGTAAAACTCGGCAGCACAGATACGGGCATCCGGAAGATTTATGGTGTGCAAATAGTTTTGTGAGGCTCTGTTTTTGAAAAATCCCGCAGCGAATGGCACCACCACTGTAGTCTGCGTGAGCAGGAGAACGGGATCCCCGAGCAAGTGAGTTGTAGCATTGGAGCTCAGGGTTGCGCGATCAACTACGAAGCCACTCCCTCCAACCGCACTAGAAATCACCGTCAACACTTCACTGCCAACCAGCAGCAGGCTTCCCGACGGAAGGTTGGAAGGCCCCGAGATTGCCACGTTGGTGCTACTTCCATCGAGCGCTGCTGACAATGCCAAGGGACTGGGAGCCGACAACTCGTTCCAAGCCGCTAGTTGCAAAGTCCCCGTTGTCACCGACGAGGCGTTCGTCAAGTCATTGATCTCGATCAGGGACAAATCCCCCACCGGGTACAGAAAGCGTGAAAGTCGGAACGCCGGCAACGCCGACATCCGCTTGACCGCCACCCAGCAGGCAGCGCGTGAGCGGGCAAAGATCTGCCGCAGCTTCCTGGTTGTTTACGTTTGCCGAACGACCCAGAACCTGTATGGCTGTACCCGACTGATAAGGGATCTCAAATCGAGCCGGACTGGTCGTAGACACCGCCGCAAACTTCCATGATCCCTCAGAAATGACAAAAATACTCGTCGTATCCGGCACCCCAGACCAAACCGGACTTACCGTCAAAGTTGTTGCATCGTTAGTCCCGATCAGCCGCTCTTGGCCTCGTCCGGTACCTTCTATGATCCGTACGACCATCCCGGTATAAGCAAGGTTTACCGCGCCCATATCGTTGCAGACGACAGTCGAAGACGAACCAGAACTCGCGGGAAATGGTCCCGCAAACTCATATCGGTAGTAGAAGTTTGCGTGATCGAAACTTGCATCTGGAGGTCCGATTGGCTGCGGATTTCTACCTGCATCTTGAAAGACGCTAGCCAGAGCGACGTTGCTCGCTATTCGGTACAGTTCCTGTGGTGTGGTTCCCCGATATACATGGAAGCACTTTACCGCCTTGGGGAAGCTCAACTGCTGTATCGTCACTTGGTTGCTATCTGATCCCGAAGGCGTCCACGCAGGAATGGTAAAAGACAATGGCCCTTCATTCCCCGCCGAATCCACAGCAGCAACCGCGTAGTAGTAATTGGTGTTGCCTTTCAAGGTTCCTCCTGTGTTCGCGTATTGGGGCGCGAGACTAACAAGAGGAAGATTCGGCAGATTAGTACTTGGGCGAGAAGGTTGCGTAAAGGCAATAGAAAGCGTGTCAGTGGCCGAGCCGTCAGTCTGGGCTTGGATCTGTTCTTGAACGCCAAAGTCAAAATACTCAAAATCTCCACTCGAATCGTTGTGCGCGATCGTTCCGATCAGGGGCCTCGGAGTTCCCATCATGGTTCCCGGCTGTCTACCCGCATTGATAAGCGTGGTTGGATTGTCGCTGTACCAATCATCATCGTGAATCTGCGCCAGGATGGTCACAGCCTGATAATTCATCGCAGGGGAGAGTTTGGTCACCCGGAACAGGGTTCTGGAAAAACCCTCTTTCAAGTAAGTGACCGCAATGATGTCGCCTGGCCTGACTTTCAAAGCCCTGAAGCTGGTCAGAAATTGAATGAAGAGGTTGCCCTTGGTTGACTTGTCGAGCTGCCGCAACAGCACTCGCGTCGCTTGACTGTAATTCGACACGCCCAGAGCTGACGATTGACTACTGATCTCATATCCGATCAGAGCGGAATCGTTCCCGTCGACGAGCGACAGACTGTCCTGCTGATACTCGTTTGAGTCATCCTGAAATTCCAGGCTAAGCCGGTTAGATGTTTCCGAAATGGTTCGGCTGCTCAATCGAACACTCGAGCTTCCATCTGCATTGCGAGCAATTCCCGAGTATGGGGCCGAGCTGTCACTGAACTCGTAAGCGGGCCATCCCCCTTCAACTGTGTCCGTACTGTTGCTTCCGTCAGGCAACGAACCTTGCTGTGCAGCAATTGTCGTTTCGGGCAACAGTTCAAGTAACCCCGTCGCGCCATAGCGCAGCATTAAGCTTGCAGCAACGCGTATCCCCCGCACCACCACTGCCGCACTTTGCCGCTTCGTTAATACGAGATTACAAGGGTATCTTGGCACCTCGAGAGGGTTGCCATTCAGATCCGTTGTGCTGATTAGCGTCCCGCAGAAGACCGCTGACTGCGCAAAACTTCCCAAATTCAAGTCCGATGTCGACCAGCCGCATCGCTGGAGAATATCCAGGATCACCCATGCTGGGTTGTTCGTGTAACTCGTTGACTGGAAGCTACCGTCTGGATTATATGCGTCAATTTGCACACCCTGCAACAAGACCTCGATTATCGGAAGCGACCTGCCGGTGCTGATACGGTTTGGCACTACCACTGAGAGCACCGAAATGCTCCCGTAAGGATCGCCTAGTGGATTACCCGAAGTGTCTGTAAAGTTCAAATCGAAGTTACCGTTCCGCGTTCCCGTTGTAACAGGTTGATACCAGCCAGTGCTGGTCATGTCTTTACCAGAAACAAACTGCGGAATCTCAACATCGTTGACAACCACTTTCAGCGGACCCTGAATGGCTCCTACACTCAGCAAAGCTTCCAGGTGTGTCAAATTGCCATCGTTCCTGCCGAAAACACCGGGCGCTTTCAGCCACCCGGTTCCGTAAACCAGAGGAATCGGATCGTTGAATGCGGCGGCGTTGTCGAGCAGTGGTGAAAGATGAGAACTCTTATCACCCGCTGTACGGACGTTTATTGCTGAAGGAACAAATTCGAACCCCCCATAACGTTGCGTTACATTTCCTTGCGCATCGCTATTAAACATCCCACGTTGCACGCACTGTGCTCTCGACTTGTCACAAGAGGTAAAAGGCTGGCCGGCACTTAAATTCCCCACACCGCCCGCCACATCGGACGAATATCCGCATCGATAAAACCGTGAGTAACGGCCGAAGGGTCCACCATCCTTCGCTTCTGCTCGTTGCTGCGCCGTTGCCGGGAAATTCCAGGGACACGACCGTTGAACTCGCACCTCCGGAATCGGGATCCGTTGAAGACTGAGCTTATTTGAGAACGTGAGAGTTAATGATTCCTCCGTGACAAGGTCCGGCTCGC
>CAXTMN010000165.1:0-2615 GCA_964245395.1 uncultured Bryobacteraceae bacterium | reverse complement strand
GGATCGCCCGCGATTCCTCGAAACAACACTGTGTCTTCTGTCGTGATGGTTCCGCTCGGAAGATCTGCAAAGGCAAAGTACACGGTGAGGGCCGTGCCCTTGAAACCGATAGCAGCATTAAGTTCCGAGAGCGCGGAGTCAGCGTTCGCCAGGGTGATGGATAGCTGTGAGATTCCGTCCATCGCATCGTCCGCTGACAGCTGCAGATCAAAGAGGTTATGTTTCAGGACCCTCGCTGAGTACGCCTGTCCATTGAAGTTGATCGAGTGGGTACTCCAATACTCGCTATCTCCCGAAGGCAGTATGCATTGAAAGAAGAGGAGTGGAGTGTCAGCTTCGGCTAGCTGCTTGATTTGATTGATAGTACCCATGGTTTCCCGTCCTAAATCGAAACTTCTATGCTGAAAACCGTTGAGAACAAGTCAGGTCCGTCTGCCGATAGCGCCATTTCGTCAGAACCCCAATGTGCGTTTGCGTAAACACCGCCAGTCTGAGTTGTAGCTTTGTAGCGGGACGGTGCAATTTGCGCTTCTAGTTGAAGGCCGTACAGAAAGACTTGTTGCCCAGCGACCAGGCTGACCCCGACGGTGAAGCTAGATCCTTGATCCGCCAGTCGCCCGCTCGAGACGATCCGGCTCCACTGCGTTCCAACTCGCAGAGTATTGGCCTGCTGAGTCGCAGTACCACTTCGAACAAGCGTCAAGGTTGTCGCTTGTAAGCTGAGCGCGTACATTGAAAAGCAGTATTGATATCCTGCTGGGACAATCAGCGTCTGGGCTAGTTCAAGACTCACATTCGCTGTGTTCGTTACCGTGAAAGCCGCCGCCCCACCGCTCGGATCAGCATGGTCAGGCGCGATCTGCAATAGATTTGAAAAGGACCATCCTGCTCCCGCGAGATTGCTGCTGTTCACGAGCATGTTGCCCGCCGGATCAATAAAGGTGAAGGCATGGAAGCGTCCCTGACAGGCATTGAAGTGAGCTGTCAACGCGCCAACGTCCTTCGGCGAAAGACTCGCATATCCCAAATCCCAAACAATGCGTGACGCGTCTGGATCCGGGTAACTGATGAGCGTTCCATCCGGTAACACGTTCTTCACTGTGCGACCGCTTCGGGTTCTTCGGGTCGGATATTGCGCGAGCGCGCCACTCGCAAGCTGGGGGAAGAAGAGATTAGCCATTGGCCTCGATCACCCAGTAACTCGTCGCGCTCATATCCACCGCTTCGAACTCAGTCGCAAACGCAGAATTTGCAAATCGACAGTTCGGTACAGCTGCCCCGCTATAAGGGTCTGGAAACTCAAAGCTTAAGTAGTCGCCAAGCTGAGTCTCGAAGAAACTCGCGAGCGTCTGCGCTTCTTGCTCGTTCAGCAGATTGAGCTTTATCTGCCACCGACGAAGCGTCCGACCCTGCATCAGATATCGCTGGTCACTACCGTCAAGGAAGCGGATCACCTGGCTCGCCTGCCCGCTTGTGATCTGGAGCGGGTACTGTGTAACGGCTCGGGTGCTGAGTTGAGGGAAGTTTGCCATCTAGATCTCCGCAATCACATCGTTAAGCGAGCTTGAATTTAAGAGCGCCTGCTTCACCGACTGCGCGATCTGTTGGCTCTGATACTGGTAAAGCTGGTCGTGAACGCTTTGCACTGTCGGGGCAGAGCTGTATTGAGCGCTTCCGTAGATGCCGCCCAAAGTGGCTGACCCAGATGTGGAAGTGCTTCCTGGATTTTGATTCACGGCAAAAGTTTGTGCTTGAGACGCGGGCAGTCCAAAGGGTATGAGAGGCGCTGGATCTTGCTTCGATCCCCCAAATAGGCTTACGATGCTACTCACAAGCCCACCGATGCCGCCGATCGCGCTCATCAGGTTTCCGCCAAATGCGCTTGACAGTCCACCCGAAGCAGTCTTGCTGAGCAGGTTTGCCCACTCGCTGCTACTTCCGGAGCTCGTCGCTTTACTGGTCGGCGCGGTGCCGAACTTAATGCCTTTTTGCGCTAGACCCGACGAGGAAGACAATGACAGAGCCTTTACATCATTCAAAGATCCCGGGTTCAAAGTCCGCCCGGGCATTGTCGCCGAAGCAGAACTGAACAGACTCGTCTTCGACCCGCTTGCACCGTCATTCTTGCCTCGGGACAGATGCCCCACCAGACTTGAAAAATTATTTCTACCGCTCATCTTGACTCTCTGTCATCCATTCCTGTTCAATAATTTGAAGAGCATCTGCGCTCTTTGCATCGAGCGACAACACGCAGCCTTTCCCCATGAGGCGCCAGCTCTGAGATAAGTCGAGCCACGCAAGGCTCTGACTCGATATTAGAGACTTGGGCACTCCGTCGTCACTACTCGGCCTCTTGCCCAAACAACCTTTCGGTCATCTCGCTGACCGTCCGCCGTCCACGCGCAGTTTCGAATCTTCACCAGGCCGCTCGCCCGACAGGTATCGCATCTCCACGCGGCTGGTGAAGAAAACTGAAAATGAAATGCGATTAGAAGTTTTTTCGTTCGTCTTCTGTGAGCCCTGACTCTGCCCTGATTGCCGTTACAACCTCGTCCACCAAAGCCTCAGGCCCAAGCTCGATCAATGTTTTAGCGTTGGCAGGTTCTCCGTCAATC
>CAXTMN010000164.1:6383-8361 GCA_964245395.1 uncultured Bryobacteraceae bacterium | reverse complement strand
GCCCCCTTCATGGATCCATAGGCAGAGCTTCCACGGAACGTCATACGGGTGAGTCCCGAAGAAATGTTTACGATTCGGCCACCATCGTTGATGAGTGGCAGGAGCTTCTGCGTTAGAAAGAACACACCCTTGAAGTGGACATTGTAAAGACTGTCCAACTCCTCCTCGGTCACCTTGTCGAATGCAGCGTGGTGCGAAGTGCCGGCATTGTTGACAAGATAGTCGAAGCGCTCTGTCCCAAGATCGCCAAGAGCCTTACGCACGCTCTGCACAAACGAATCGAACGAACTGACACAGCCCGTGTCGAGCTGCAGGGCAACGGCCTCAGCTCCCGCCTCCTTGACTGCGGCTACAACCACTTCGGCTTCCGCACGATTGGAGTTGTAGGTGAAGATCGAGCGGACTCCCCGCTCGGCAAGGCTAAGCACAGTATTGCGGCCGAGTCCACGGCTCCCGCCTGTGACGATTGCAATTTTGTTACTGCGAAATACAGTTTTCTCTGTCGACATTGTTCTCTTACAGTACAAGCTTAAATAGCTAGAGCACATTCACTTGGCGCAGAGAACGCGTGTAGTAGAGCGGGCGCTTCAACCTTTACTCTTCAGCAAAGTTAACTAATTGCGACTAACCCAAGGTCTCGTTTGCATACTTCCAGATTCATCATAGCTGCTCTTGAAAAAGCGGTTTAGCGATAGCAGTTGAGAGCAAATCTGCACTCTCCTCTTCGCCCAACGTGTGCTCCAAAAGCCTCGCCACCTCATGCTGCCCAATCAGGCGCGCCAATCCTCCTACGGTCCCGTACCCCGAACTTTCATAGTGCTCCACCTTTTGTGCAACACCGATCATC
Source organism: uncultured Bryobacteraceae bacterium (assembly GCA_964245395.1). GTDB lineage: Bacteria > Acidobacteriota > Terriglobia > Bryobacterales > Bryobacteraceae > Bog-105. The sequence continues at coordinate 7,514 of CAXTMN010000164.1, read as the reverse complement.
GCCAGGTCAGCCGCGAATTCATCCTTGCCGCTACCCTCTTTAAATCCGTTCCTGCCCTTCTTCCACCAGACTCAGCAAGGCTTTGCACGTTTACCTGGTGACACATGCTTCTTCCTACGCCTTATCCGTACCTCATGGAGATGCTCTCCGCTCGTGAAATTTTCATTTCAAAACCGAAATAGAGACGACACTTCTAAACCGCTTTCTTGTCTATCTAGTACTTCTAGTCCTAATCTGTTTCTTGTTACTTCGTGCTGTCGGCCCGATAAGCACGCTCCTTTTGTTTCGTAACCAGCAGTCTTCATGACAACCATCCGACGCCACAGGCCCGCTCTTCACGCCCTTCTTCTGCTCACGCTACTCGAGGCGACTGCAGTGCAAGTCTCGGGATCACAAAACTTGCATCTGAGTTTTACCCTGGACCTGGCGCCCGTCAAACAACAGGTTGTAGTTGCATCCGGCGATAAACCCCTGACTATCGAACCCGAAAGCAGCCCCAGCACAGTACTCCTCAGTGGTTCAGCCATGTTCGGACTGCCGGATGATCCTAACGATTTCGCCGCCGCAGTGCAGGCCATTGCAGGCCCATCTGTCTTAGGGCCAGCCGGTCTACAAATTTCGCTGAATGGATTCGTGAATGGCCAAATCCCTCCGAAAGAGACCATTCAACAGATCCGCATCAACAATAATCCCTTCTCCGCTGAGAACGACCTGCCAGGTACTGACCGCGTCGAGACCGTTACGAAAAGTGGCGGCAAACAGCTGCACGGAGAAACATACCTGAACCTTGACATAGGCCATTGGGATGCGCGAAATCCGTTCGCCAGTCCCTTGCCGCCGGACCCGTCCAATCTCTACGGTGCTAATATCGGCGGCCCGTTAACGTCGCGCGCTTCCTTTTTTGTTTCAGTCGAGCGGACCCAGATCGATTTCAGAAATGCTTTTGCAGCAACCATTCTCGATGCTTCACTCGTGCCAAAGACAATCGACAACACACAGCCCGACTTCGAAACGAGCCTTCAACTCAATGGGCGGCTGGATCTGATACTGAACCAGAGAAATACGCTGACGGTCAGTTATCTTCTAGCGAACTATGTCTTGCCTCATGAAGGGGTGGGCGGCACTTCGCTG
>CAXTMN010000164.1:2576-6373 GCA_964245395.1 uncultured Bryobacteraceae bacterium | reverse complement strand
CCGAATTTCGAGCAGACAACAAACTATCCAAGCCTCCGAAATAGCCATCCTCAATCCAAAAGTAATCAACGAGACCAAGTTTCAGGACATACCATCAAATCTTTTCCAGACGCCCTACATGACGTCTCCCGGCATTTCCGTTGACGGAGCGTTCACAACCGGAAATCCGTCCTCTGCGTTGTCTTCTCTGCGTGAAAACTCCTGGGAGTTTCAGGACAATCTGTCGGCCGTTGAAGGTCCGAATTTCCTTCGCATCGGGATGCGCGTGCGAGGGGATCGCAGCCGCGAAAGCCGTGAGCAGAATAGTGCTGGAACGTACTTGTTCTCCGCTGCAGCTGGCCCGGAATTAGATCCCAACAACATCCCCGTTTTTACCCAGCAGGAGCAGCCTGTCCTCATCCCGCTCTCCGCTCTCGAACGTTTCCGGCGGACTCTGCTGTTTCAGGGTCAAGACTTGTCCCCGGCCGCGATCCGTTTGCTCGGTGGCGGTGCCACAAGCTTCTCCATGAACACGGGCGACCCTTTTGCAACCGTCACTCAGTACGACACGGGCGTTTATCTGCAAGATGACTGGCACGTCAAGCACAACTTTCTCCTCGGCGCAGGCATCCGGTATGAAGCTCAAACTCACCTACATGACCGCTTCGACCTTGGCCCCCGGCTCTCGTTTGCCTGGGCGCCAACCAAGTCCCCCAACGGAAGTGCGCATACCGTAGTGCGCGGGGGGATTGGCGTCTTCTACCAGCGCCTTGACGACAAGCTTGTGCTGCAGGCAAATCATTCGGCCATTCCCCATTTCCAATACCAGACTTCGGATCCGTCTATCCTCGATTCCTTCCCGCTTACGCCATCCCTCGCCACTCTTGCCCCGTTTGCAACCGGAACGGACACTTTGGGTCTTGGTCCGCACCTTCGCGCCCCTGCCACGCTGCAACTCACTCTTGGCTTGGAACAGGAGTTACCATTCAAGACCCGGATCTCCGCCACCGTCACTGATGCCAGAACCACACGCGACCTGCTCGTCGCGGATACTTCGCCAATTCAGGCCGGCTTCCCGCGATCGCTCGTGCTTCAATCTTCAGGTGAGCTGACACAGCGTCAACTTAAAGTGGATGTCAGCAATCAACTGAATAAACATCTGAAGCTGACGGCCGATTACGTCCTGAACAATGCAAAAAGCAATACGGATGGAACAACGAATCCTGCTGCACAGCCTGACAATCTCTTAGACGACCTCGGGAGATCTGTCCTCGACATTCGAAATAACTTCACTTTGACGGGTTCCATTGGGGCGCCCTGGGGCATAGAGTTGAGCCCATTCATCGTGGCTTCTTCGAACCGCCCCTTCAACATCATTAGCGGAACACTGCAAGATCCGAACATACCCGTAACCGAACGTCCCGCTCTGACCACGGATCTCAACCAACCCGGCGTTGTTGTCACTCGCTATGGGGCGTTCATTCTACAGCCATTACCCGGCGAAGCGATTATCAGCCGTAATTACGGTGTGGGTCCCGCCTTTTTTTCAGCGAGTTTTCGGCTCAGCAAGACTTTCAAGTTCGGCGAGTTGCCGAGCAATAACAACGGTGCTTTGGATGAGAAGTCCCGCTACAGCATGATCATTTCTGCGGAGGTCATCAACCTGACCAATCACTTGAACCCTGGGCCTCTCGAAGGCAACTTAAGCTCGCCCCTTTTCGGGACCGCGAGCACGCTTGCACCAGGCTTCAACTTCGGCGGCGGTACGGCCGTTGTTCTCAAAGAGCCGCAAACCAGCCGTCGGATCGAAGCACAAATCCGTTTTACCTTCTGAAGCTACCGCAGCCCTTCAACAGAAGGCACGCCGCAAAGCGAGTCTGCTGCTACGATGCCCCTATGCTGCCACCCTCGTTCGATAATCCTGTCGAAAACGAGGTACGGAAATCCGCGACATCCAGCGAGCCGGGCATCGTCATCGGATCGCGCGAGCAAATCTTCCATCTCTTGGCTGAAGCATCCGAAATCGAGCATACTCTGATGTGCAGCTATTTATACGCTGCCTTCAGCCTCAAACAGGAAGGCGACTCCGGATTGTCCACAAAGGAGGCCGAGGCCGTCGAACGTTGGCGCCAGTTGATTATGAGTGTCGCCATCGAGGAGATGGGTCACCTCTTAATCGTTGCCAATCTTACCGCTGCTATCGGTGGACGACCCCATTTCACCCGACCTAATTTTCCTGTCGCCCCCGGTTATTTTCCTTCGGGCGTAGTCCTGCGCCTCACCCCTTTCTCCCTTGACACGATCGATCACTTTATTTTCTTGGAACGTCCGACCGGTGTTGAACAACCAGACGCAAAGGGTTTTCAAAGCAGGTCTCAATCGAGAGAACAGGCCCATCAAGGGCTGATGCCAAGCTCGCAGGATTATGGCACCGTCAGCCATTTGTACGAGGCGATCCGCCAAAATCTGATTGCTTTTGCCGAACGGAGTGGGGCTCAATCCCTATTCGTTGGACCGGAAAGCGGACAGATTAACTTGCGATCAGTGGGAATCGAGGGCGTCCAAATCATCGCTGATCTCAGAACTGCCAGCCTCGCCATTGACCTGATTGTGGAACAAGGAGAAGGCTCACCGGCTGATCGCGAGGATTCCCACTACCGCCGATTCCAAGCTATTAAGCAGGAATACGCCGCCTTTCGGGCTGAGAACTCTGAGTTTGCACCGACTTACCCGGTGGCGACAAACCCAATCATGCGCCGCGCCGCCGAACCCGCAGGCAAGATATTCATCGATGCGGAACCCGCTGCCATGCTTCTCGATCTCGCCAACGCAGTCTATGGGATGCTTTTGCGGTTCCTTGTGCAAGCCTACACCAAATCGACGAGGGCGGCGGCAGCTGAAAAGGAACGGATGTTATCTGCCGCCATCGATCTCATGCATGTCCTCGGGAGGACGGCTAAAATTCTTGCCAGGCTGCCCGCCTGCATCGATTGTCCCGGCGTCAATGCGGGAATGACCTTCACTATGTTGCGCGGCGTCGAGCCGTTCATTGGAGGCGCAACCGAAAACGTACTAATCGTCGAACGGCTGAACCAGCTTACGACCGGTGCCAGGCAGGCAGCACTCACTCTACCGGAACTGACCCCGGCAGCCGAGATGCTGGCAACCTTAACCGCGCGCTTTGAAACCTTCCGTCATACCTGAAGCCCATATGCAAAGATTCCTCACGGGCATCGGCCCTTGGTTCTGATCATCTCCGCAACGCAGAGTGCTTTCCGGCACTGCTCGGATCGTTCTTCAGAGCACCTCGAATGTTGGTCCCGGCTAAGCACAGCTGCAGGAAAATCAACGCGTAAGCGTGGTCGTGCAATCCCCAGATTATCCAAAGAACATTGCTCAGAATAAAAACCCAGAACGCTGAACTGCGTTTCCTTTCAGATCGCGAGGCCACCAGCCACGCTGCCGCTACCGTTACAACCATGGCTGGCCATTGCAGAAGGCCTATTGCACGTTCCATTGAATGTGCCTCATCTTCCGCCTGCTGTTCGGAAGCAGGCACCTGATCTGGAGCATTCCTCCTGCACGGCTATCCTTTGATCACGCACATGGGACGAAGTCGTGCCACCTTCTTTGCAAGCCCCGCCCCATGCACCACCTCGATCACTTCGTCTACATCCTTGTAGGCATCCGGCAACTCCTCCAGAATGCCGTCGCGCGATTCGCTGCGAACCAGAATGCCGTTCTCTTCCAGCTTGCGCCGCTCCTCTTGGACGTTCTTGCCCTTCTTTGCAGCAGTCCGACTCATCAATCGGCCAGCA
>CAXTMN010000164.1:0-2566 GCA_964245395.1 uncultured Bryobacteraceae bacterium | reverse complement strand
GCTGTGCCCATGCTGCCCGGAACGAACACCGGTTGTCCGATCGCAGCGTAAGCGGCCGGTAACTCCGAATGACCGGCAGGAAAAGCACGAGTCGCTCCCTTTCTATGAACCAGAACATCACGCTTCACACCGTTCACAACGTGTCTCTCCGGCTTTGCAATGTTGTGACAAACGTCATAGATCAAGTCGAGCCGAACATCGTCACCAAAAATGCGGGAGAACGAACCTCGCAGGAAATGCAGGATGCCCTGGCGATTAGCCCAGGCAAAATTTGCAGCTGCCGCCATCGCTCCGAGATACGATTGACCCTCAACAGAGTGAATCGGCGCGCAGGCCAACTGACGATCAGGCAGGTTGATGCCGTACTTCGGCATGACCTGATTCATCAGCGCAACATAATCGGTACAGACCTGGTGCCCCAGGCCGCGGGACCCGGAGTGGATCAGCACAACCACCTGATCTTTCTCGATACCCATAGCGTCCGCGGCTGTCGCGTCATGGATACGATCCACATACTGCACTTCCAGAAAATGATTACCGCTTCCGAGCGTGCCTAATTGCGGCGTTCCGCGCTCCTTAGCGCGCTCTGAAACTTTTCGAGGCAACGCACCCGCCATCGCACCTCCTGCTTCGGCGAACTCCGTGTCTCTCGCTTCGCCGTAGCCCTGGTCAACCATCCAGTGCGCGCCTCGCGTGAGCACATCATCGATTCCACCGCGTCCAACCTTAACTCGTCCAGCCGTCCCGGACCCGCACGGAACGTCCCGAAAAATCTGGTCTACCACCAGCTTCAGCCGTGCCTTTACATCCGCCCGCGTGAGCGTGCTGCCAACCAGTCTCACCCCACAATTGATATCGAAGCCCACACCTCCCGGCGAAACCACTCCGTCTTCTGTTTCAATCGCCGCAACTCCTCCTATTGGGAAGCCATACCCTTGGTGCATGTCCGGCATGGCGAGGCTTGGACCAACGATCCCGGGAAGCGTTGCAACGTTCATTGCTTGAACCAGTGACTGGTCCTGTTGGATCTGCTTCAATAATTTGTGGCTGGAATACACAAGCACATCCGTGCGCATACCAGCCGCCTTGTCCCGCGCAATCCGATATCGATACTGATCGAGCGGCTCCAAAACGATTTCAGACGTCAACGTAAACCTCCGCCACCCAGACTTCCTCTTTTTGCAAAACCTTCAGTTGGTGATACGTGACAGCCTTTACTGAAAGCCGGACCGGATGTCGAAACGCATCGCGCAGTTCGCCCCAAGCTGTACAAGTCAGCTGCACACGCGTGGGAAACGAGACTGAAAAAACATTGAACGCAGCGCGCTTCGTGTCCACATAATAGAGCACCTCATTCAGCCAGTTGACCAGCAGCGACTCGATATCATCACCCTCCGCCCGTAACTCCCATTGCTGCTCTCGACGAATATCCGACGGGTCAAGAATGATCGAGAGAAGCGCCTGACCGCAACGGGCGAACAGCTCTTCAAGCGAATTTCCATAGGCCCGAAAGCCAAGATCAGCGGGATGTTCTAAGAGTTCGAAGCTCACGGTGCCTGCTGTCTCACAGCCCTTTTCTTTCATTGTGTAGCAGAGACGGATGTCGTGCTGCCGCCAAGCAACGATGGTATTTATGTTTCTTGCGTACCTGCGGCGATGGCGCAAGGTGCGATCTGCTTTAACGCTATGAAATTACTCTCTTTTCTACTCGGTGTGACGGTTCTTACGACTGGCCCGCTTTCCGCTGCGGCAGCACTTGTTACTGACCAAACAAACTACAACGTCGGCTCCAACATTATGGTGCGCTTTGATCAAGCAACGGAAGGCGTCGCCTCCATTCGTTACGCGGGTCAACCCAAGCCTCTCGCCGAAGCCATCCAATTGCACGGTACTGACTATCAGCTGATTTGGCCCATTCCCTCGGACGCAAAAACCGGCCGCTACGAAATCGACATCACGAGTCCGGCAGGCGGATCGATCCGAAACGCAGCAAGCTTTGCAGTGCATCGGCAGCTCGCAAAGGTAGTAGCCTTTGAGCTCGACAAGACGTTTTATACATCCGGTGATGTAGTCAACCCTCGCATCGTAGTGCAAAACATTTCGAACAAGCCGCTTACTCACCTGCAGGTTGAATTCGAAGGCTACACCTACCCTTGGATTGCTCGGCAGGCGGACGAACCGCCGGCCTGGAAAACAATAGCCGCAAGTTCACTCTCGCTTGAGCCTGGCGCGACAAAAGAGTTTCGTCTTGAAAAAGCTGCCATCGTTCAAGCTCCCGCCGACAGCCAGACCAACATCTATTTTTCGGCGATCATCCGCGATAGCCAGGAGCCCGACCACATCTACGATTTGGCGTTTGCACTTCCAGCCATCACTGCGCCATTGAAAAGGCAAGCCCCCAAGAGCTATCCGGTTTTGTACCTGTACCCGAATCTGAAGAGCGTCCCCACGTCTGAATCTTATCGCCAGTTCTACCCGCCTTCAACCATTTCCGATGTAATTAGCTTCCACAAAAAGCACACAATGTTCCCGGCCGGCAGTTCCGAGTCGTTCTCTTTCCAAATCA
>CAXTMN010000163.1:0-8633 GCA_964245395.1 uncultured Bryobacteraceae bacterium | reverse complement strand
TCCCCCTCCCATCCCCGTAGGAGTTCCCTCCCAACTGCTGGAGCGTCGCCCCGATATTGCGTATCAGGAACGTCTTGCTGCCGCAGCCAACGAGCAGATCGGCATTGCTCAGACAGCCTTCTTTCCCGATCTGGTTATCAACGGTACCGGCGGCCTCCTGAGCGGAAGCATCGTGAATTGGTTTACCTGGCCTAGTCGCTTCTGGGCTGTCGGACCGCAACTGGCCCAGACCGTCTTCGATCAGGGTCGGCGTCGGGCTCAGCTCGAAACCGCTCGCGCCGGCTACGATCTTACGATTGCCAATTACCGGCAAGTCTCCCTGGTCGCGTTTCAAGAAGTCGAAGACAATCTTGCTGCTCTCGAAATTCTGGAGCAGGAATCCGCCAAACAACACGAGGCTTCGGTGGCCGCCGAAGCGTCCCTTCAACTCGCCCTGAATCGCTACAAAGGCGGTCTTTCTACTTACCTCGAAGTCATCACTTCCCAAAGCATCGCCCTAACCAACGAGCGCACCGAAGCCGACCTCCTCCGTCGCCGCATGGACGCCAGCGTTCAGTTGATCAAGGCTCTTGGCGGCGGCTGGGATACCTCCAAGCTTCCGATCAGCTAGGAGGCTTTTCGAAGCTGTTCTTCCGCCCTGGCCGTGGCTGACGCCGCGCAGAGCGTCCGCAAAGGTGGATCAACGGTGTCGAAAAGCCGCGCGCATACGCGAATGATCCGATTGCCGCAAGACAACTATCACATTCTGCCCTCGCGACATGTAATTAGAATTAATAATCCACACAGGATCACCGTCCTCGATCGAGGACGTGACGTCGATGGGCTCGATAAAAGACCAGCCCCTCTCCGCCGCGGCTGCTTTATCGAGATCGGCTTCTGTTTTGCCATTCAGTGTGAGATAAGCAAAATTGTAGATGTCCGTCGCCACATTGCCGATCGACCAACCAATAGAAAAAATCCTACTGTAAGTAATAAGACATCGACAACTTCACCAACACCGAAAAAGTGAGAACCTGCCCACAACCCCAAGGTTGCGGCCATGATGCCTAACTTAAGCGGCGAAAGCAGCGCGTCAATCTGTTGCCCGATGTCTGGTCCGAAATTTCCCGAAGGCTCAGGTGGCGTGGTGTGCCGACACCATCATCAACGAGAATCAAACGAATGCTCGTGAGGTGCCTGTCGGGATGTCTACGCAGGTAATAGGCTGTTTCAGAGCAATGGAACCGTTCAGGCGACGCGAGTCTGGCTACATGAGTTTTCTGGATACCCAAGGCTGGCAAGACGAAACCGTTCTATCTCCCTACGCTCAAGTTCGATAAACGTCGATAATCAAGATTAGATATGGCGCGTCCACTAGTCGGCAGAGCAGCAAAACGCAAAGCCACTGTCACGCTGCTCCTCTGCACGCCCCTTCTAGTCGCCCGCTGCCAAGAACCGCCAAAGAACATAGTCCCCAGCAAATCGGGTACTCATGTTTCGGAAATAGGGACTGTTACTGAAGTCGATCCAAGCCTCATTCACGCCACCGCTAATGGGCAATCATTGCTGTTGAAAGTTGCGCCGAACGCGATCGTTTGGAAGGGCCGGAATTACAGTGATTTTTCTGCTATTCGCGTTGGAGATGAAATAATGGTAACCGGCGAGTTTGATAGTGACGGCAAAATAGCTGTCTCGAAGCTTTGGGACAATATCCTCCATTTGGCGGGCACGATAGTCCGGGCGAACGGATCTTTAGTCGAAATTGAAACAGTCCCTGCTGAAAGCCACCCCATCGAGAGATTCGCTCTAGGATTGGATGGGAGCACCGGCTTCGTTGACAGCGACAGAGCAGATTTAGAAGCAGGTCGTGGCATAGATGTAATTGGAGTCAAAATGAGCAACCGCCGAGTTCAAGCCTCAAGAATCACTGTCTATATAGGGAATCGCCCGGCCCGACTTGGATCACAGCATCCTATTTTGCCGCCGACGCGGTGACTACGACATTACGCTACTAGCTGATAGCCGGTGCTTGAAAATCCTAAGCGATGACCTCACGATAAGCAGCACACTAAATGGAAAAGCTGCCTGCCATTTCGGCGTTTGAAAGGCCCTGGGCAAACTGTCATGCCTTTGCTCCTCCTTACAGGAGGCAGTGCGCGGCCGCTCACAATAGCGGCGGGTGCCCACCTTACTCGTCAGCGAATCAGCAAAACGCTTCGGCTTAAAAACCGGTGCTAAACATCGGTCCAACATCAAGGCTGGTACCTGAAATGCTTGCTGGTTGGCATGAACGGAAACCTTGCAATCAAAGTGATCACTGAGAGTAAAATTCCTCTGGTCGGTGCACGTATTACGATCCTGGAACTATCCCGAACCATCACCTCAGATGCTCAGGGTATGGCCCAGTTCGGATCGCTTCCAGCCGGTCCCTATACAGTTCGAGTCGAAAAAGGCAACTATCGGCCGCAAAGGAAAGCTGGCGAGCCAGTTACTCGACCAACGACCGGGATCTCTCTCCCGCCACTAGTTACCTATATCGCTGAAATCGTCATGGTTGATGCAGTAGCTATGGCCAAACCTAAGAAAAAGGTTATCTATTTGGATATCGAGCACACCCATATGATCGGCTGCGGCCGCCCTGAAGCTCTCAAGGACGTAGTGTCGGCCGCGGCTCAGAAGGCGGTCCCCGGCGCCTATGGAGTGCGCGTTTGGTACGGTGACTTCAATGGTGCCGCCGATGACGAACTTCTGGCGCTTTTCATTAGTGGGAACTGCTCCGAGTGGTCCTGGTACAACCACCCGGACGAGAAGGACGGCAAAGGAAATGTTGTCGGAAGCACGCCCTCGCTCGATATCGTAAAACGCTTCATCACCACCACATCGGTACCGATCATTGCCGCTTGTGGCGGGCATCAGCTCATTGCGAAAGCTTTTGCAGGCGACCAGGCCGTTGATCATATTCACTTCAAACCTGGCGAGGATCGCGACGCGGAGTTCGACAAAACCTTACCCGTGTCCTTAACCCAAGCTGGGCAGAGCGATCCCATCTACAATGCCGTGAGCCCGCAGTTCCGATTCTTCCATCACGATGAGGTAACGGTACGTGACCCGCGGTTCGACTTACTCGCATCTACCGGAGTGAGCGCAAATCAGAGCTTCAAATACAATCGTCTCGACCGGATTATTTACACAAGCCAGTTTCACCCCGAACAGGACGATGGTGGCTATAGCAGTGGAGCGCAATACATGCAAAACTTCTTTAAACTTGCAGCTACTTTCTGGGATCAGCAGTAAATACGCGAGCCAGGCCCCATCCATAGCAAAGCAAAACTTAGTTGGGCGTAGTCGCTATATCGCTTACCGGTTGATCACTCCACCACCACAGCTTCGGCAGCTTCTCCGCAGTCGGGTAAATCTTGTCGAGGGTGCTCGCGTCGTACAATTCGCCGTTCTTCATGACATAGCGAATCGTGTTTGTATTGCGGATATCAGTAAGCGGGCTTTTGCGAAGAACCAGAAGATCCGCCAGTTTGCCTGGCTCTAAACTTCCCAGGTCCCGTTCCAGTCCCAACGCGCGCGCTCCATCGACCGTGGCAATTCGTAGTACGTCATGCGGAGCGATCCCTCCCGAAGCAAATGCCCACATCTCCCAATGGCACTGGATCCCTTGAAATTGCCCGTGACCTCCCAGCCCGATGTTGCCTCCCGCGGCCAGGATCTTACCGGCTTCATGCGCCAGCTTCGGGTACACCTGCTCACGCGCTTGAAAGAAAGGACGCCGCGAAGTCTTCAACCACAAGGTGCTTTGCGGAAAGAAGCGCTTGAGCTTGGCATCGTTATACCAGTCCCGTTCATCGTAGAAGGCGTTCTCCGCCCACGGGCCGCCGTATGCCACGATCAGCGTGGGCGTGTAATTAATCTTCGTTTGAGCAAATAACTGCACGACATCTTTGTATAGAGGCACAATCGGCAGCGCATGCTCATTGCCGCTGAAGCCGTCAATAGCGTGCGTCATGTCCAACTTAAGATCCAGCGCCCCTTCGGTGGTGGGCATCAGCTTATATTTCTTACAGGCTTCCACCACCCATTGACGCTGCTGGCGGTTGCCGACCAGGTACGACTTGACGGTGTTCGTGCGGTAATACTCGGCATACCAATCCAAAAACTGATCGGCTTCCTGTTCTGTTTTGAAGTTCGTATCAGAGAAGATGCCGCGTCCGGTGTTGTAAGCTCGCGGACCCGGCATCCTTCCCGCATCGATCAGATCCTGATACGCAAACACATCGTTCGTCGAAGTTTGCGGATCACGTCCCGTCGTTACTCCGTAAGCCAAATTAGCTAGGAGCGGCCACGCATCCAAGTCGAGCACCAGCCGGCGCACTTCCGTCCAGTGTGCATGCACATCGACGATGCCGGGCATAATCGTTGCTCCCGCGACGTCCACAATCTTTGCTTCAGATGGAATGGAAATCGTTCCACGCTTACCCACGGCCTCAATCCGGTTTGACTTCACAACAATGTCGGCATTCGGGATCACTTCGTCGCCCCTCATCGTAATCACCGTTGCGCCGCGCAACGCGATGGTTCCGGCGGGCTTTGCTCTCGGCATCTCCACGTCGAAGTTGGTTCTCTTGGGTTGCAGCTTGCCGGCATCGGCCGCGCTGTCGCCCGTTCCCAACGCGACTTGGTCCACGGCGACTCGAAAGTTCGAGGAGCCTACGGACCACTCCACCTCCTTGCCATTGCTGCTCCACTCGAAGGAGTCAGCTCCAATGGGAGTAACGCGACGGACCGCAACGCCCGGCTTAGCTAAATCGATTGTCGGCGTTCCACCCACCCTTGGCATCGGAACCAGCCATAGCTCACGGCTGACTAACGCCAGCAGGTAGCTTCCATCCGGACTCAAGCGCACATCGGTGGCCTCCGGCGGCTCAGGAGCCTGATTTAAATTTGGACCCACTACTTTCACCAGCGTCTGACGATCGCTCCCATCCGAACGCACCGAGAGAAGGCCCGAAGGGCCATACATGTAAATGCGATCCTTTTCCGGACCGAAGTGAGGCCGTCCAGTCCCTCGCGAGGCAAGTACCACCTTGGAGGCGCCTCCCGTAGCTGGCAGTTGAATCAGGTCTAAACCGGACTCCAACCGGCCGAACTCAGCCTCGAGTTCGTTCCGCTCGTCTTTAGAAGCGTGTAGGGCGTAAATGAACTCCCCATCAGGAGAGAATACTGGATTCCGGTAGAAGGCACGAACCTGCGTCACTGCCGACGAAGCGCCTCCCGCGGCATCGACCGAGCGAATCTCGCCCCCATTCGCCGCCCAGGTTACATAAATGATTCGCTTCCCATCCGGCGACCAGGAGGGCTCGAACTCACGATCCTCTCCCGTGGTCAGCCGTCGTAACCCGCTGCCGTCCGCGCCTGCTAGGTAAACGTGAGCGAACGACGAGAAAGCAACGAACTGACCATCCGGCGATGTAGCAGGCTCCATCACCAGCCGCGAGCGCACCGGTTCGTCATCTTTGATCCTTCCTGGAAAGTAAAGCGAGGGACCCACGTCCTGCTTGACATGGGCATGAAATGGAATGGATTGCGCTGTTCCTGCAAGGGGAATCTTCCAGAAGTGGCCATGATGCGCCATGATGATCGCCTGACTATCCGGAGTAAAGGCGTAACCGGGAAGAAGATCACGCGTCGCACGCGATTCCTGGTCGTCCCGGTCCACACCGGGAGCTAACCATCGCTCGTCACCGGTCGTGAGGTTCCGAATTCTCAGTGCTGTTCGATCCTCGTATCGAGTCGCATAGATCAGCCATTTGCCGTCACGCGAAAGCGCAGGGCGAAAGGCGCTTCCAGCCACGTCTGTGATGTTGTCTTCATCGCCATTAACCAGGTTGCGCCGGACCAGCTGCCACAGCGGAAACGTCACATTGTAAGTGAAGTTCTGCTTGCGTCTGGCGAAGTAAACATACTTACCGTCCGGTGAAACAACGGCGCCCAGATCGTTATTCCAATCCGTGCGTGGAGCGTCCGGCTTAACTTTGGACTTAGTCACCTGCGTCCCGGGACCGCTTCCCATCCGGTGGTACATCCATAGTTCGTTCGCTCCCAGCCCCGGGGCCGACTTCGAAACAATCACGAATTGCCCGTCTGGAGTCCACGCCGGAGACACGAACTCTGCGCGCTTTTCGTCGCTAAGCTTGCGAGGTTGAGAGCCGTCTGCTCCCACCGTCCAGACGTTCTCGGAACGATCACTCAGGAATGCGATTTCTTTCCCGTCCGGGGAGAAACGAGGCTGAGTCTCCATTGCCATTCCGGTCAGCAAGGGCTTAGCCTCGCCCCCCGTAACCGGCATTGTGTAGAGATCGCCTAGCAGCTCGAAAACGATCGTCTTCCCATCGGGTGAGAGATCAAGCGATAGCCAGGTGCCCTCGTCCGTATCAAACTCTACCGTTCGTTCAGGCTTTAGCAAAAGCTTCGAAGGCGCCTTCTCCTTCTCCGGCTCTGCAGGGGACACGACGCGAGCGACCGCTAGGCAAACGAAAAGAACACGTATCAAGCTCATGCAATTACCTTCAGTAAGCGATTTACAAGTAGAAGCGCCACGTGCCGGCTGCACAAGGCGGGCACGCACCCGCTCGGACAACTTGGCTTGGCAACTCGGTGGCGGCAGCCGTTAATTGTACCGGATGAGTCCACTTGGAATGTCTTTCAACAACCGGTAACACGCAATTCACCCTCACAGCTGCTAAGCGTCCGCAAATGGGGACGAGAACTCCATACCGTCGATTCAGTAGAATCGTGCAAATCAGGCGAGATGGGCACATGACGGCTTTACGCTGGCAGCAGATTGAGAAGCTGTACTACGCTGCCTTGGAGTACGATAGCCCGGCGCGCGCGGAGTTCCTTGCCAAAGCATGCAGGGCCGATACCGATCTCCGCAACGAAGTAGAGTCGCTGCTGGCGGTTGCTTCATACTCGCCTGCCACCCTGGACCGTCCAGCATGGGAAAGCCAGCCGGAGTTCGCGGCAAGCGAGTCACGCACCGCTCTGCTGTTGGCCGGGAACACACAGATTGGCGCTTACAGAATTGAAGCAATCATCGGTGCGGGCGGCATGGGATCGGTATATCGCGCCACCGATACCCGGCTCAAGCGGCCCGTAGCCATCAAGTTCCTCTTTGACAATCCCGCCCACACTGCGGACGCCTCCGCCGCCCAGCGCGAAGCGCAATTGGCTTCATCGCTCAACCATCCGCACATCGTTACGGTGCACGATGTAGGCGAGTTTCAGCGACACCAGTATCTGGTGACCGAATTTGTGGACGGTGGAACGCTGCAAGACTGGGCCACACAGCAGGAGCGCACCTGGCAACAAGCTGTTGAAATCCTTGCAGGTGTTGCCGAAGGACTCGCGGCGGCCCACGAAGCGGGAATTCTCCATCGCGATATCAAGCCAGCCAACATTCTGGTGGCCAGAAACGGCTATGCCAAGCTCGCGGATTTTGGGCTCGCGAAGCTGGCCGACGGCGTTGGCGTCAATGTCTCAACAACCCGGCTCGAGCGCCAATCGCGCCAGAGTGCTATCGCCGGGACGATCAAGTACATGTCGCCGGAGCAGGCCCTCGGAAAGTCTTTGGATGCCCGCAGCGACATCTTTTCTTTTGGTCTGGTTCTCTACGAGATGGTCGCCCGGAGACGGCCTTTTAGGGGTGTCACAGATCTGGAAACGCTCCATAACATCGTTCACCATACACCCGAGCCGCTCGGAGACGCGATTCCGTCCGCATTGCGTATTGCAGTGGAAACGGCGCTGGCGAAAGACCCGGCCGAGCGCTACCAGACAATGCGTGAGCTGGCGTTGGACCTGCGCCGCCTCCTCAGGCTGGAGATCGCGGAAACGCCACCTGGGCCACCAGCCCCTTTCCGCCGAACGTGGCTTCCGTGGGCCGCAGCTATGGTGCTCGGCGCTGCTGTAAGCCTGTGGGAAATCACCCACCGGGCTGCCGCTCCTGAGAATCCGCTGGCCGACGCTGCCTTTACTCGCCTTACCGATTTCGACGGAACCCAACTAAACCCCGCCATCTCCACGGACGGAAAGTTCATCGCCTTTATCTCCGATCGTGACGGAATTTTCGACGTTTGGCTGCGCGAGATCAGCGGAGAGAGTTTAGCGAATCTCACGAAGGGACGGGCGGGCGATGTGCTCGCGCCGCTGCGGAGCATTGGCTTTTCCTCCGATGGATCTGAAATCTGGAACGGCGGCGGCAAAGGACGCAGGCTGCGGTTAATGCCGGTAACTGGCGGAGTGTTTTACGACTTTCTCGACGAGAACGCGGCTGAAGTGGCTTGGTCGCCCGACGGCCAGCGCCTCGTATATCACAGCTGGACCTCTGGTGACCCTATGTTCATTGCGGATCGCCACGGCGGCCACATCCAGCCCCTCGTGCCAGCAGCTCCGTTAGGCGAGCATCAGCACTTCCCAACATGGTCGCAGGACAGCCGCTGGATCTGGTTCGTGCGCGGCCGCCCAGCTACCCGCGAAATGGACCTCTGGCGCGTCTCGGTAAACGGCGGTGTGCCCGAACGCGTGACTCGGCAAAAAAACGATATCGCCTATCCGGCGCCGATCGACCCACGCACGCTTCTCTATAC
>CAXTMN010000162.1:2558-8640 GCA_964245395.1 uncultured Bryobacteraceae bacterium | reverse complement strand
GGAAAGTGATTGTGAAGAGAACCATATTTTTTTCTGTGCTTTATCTCGGAACCATTGCCGCTTTCCCTGGCGTCAGGCAAACTCAGAGCGGGCAGTTCGGCCTGTTTCAAGCTCACAGTGACATCGGGTCCACCCGCAAAACCGGTACTGCCGAAAATGATTCGGCTAAATCCCAATACCGTGTCACGGGAGGCGGCGCCAACATCTGGGCCAAGGTAGACGCGTTCCAATTCCTGTTCACAAAGATGTCCGGAGATTTGACGTTCACGGCGGATGTGCACTTTGAAGGCAAGGGCGTCGAACACCACCGCAAAGCAGCGTTAATGATCCGGCAAAGTCTCGATCCCGACTCGCCTTACGCCGACGTCGCGCTGCATGGGGACGGGCTCACTTCCTTGCAGTATCGCCCTACGGTGGGCGCCGAAACAGCAGAGATACGGTCGGACGTCAAAGGCCCGGTGCGCCTTCGCATTGAGAGGCATGGCAACCAGTTCACCCTCTCCGCCGGTAATCCAGGCGAAGAATTAAAATCTTCAGCGCCCATGACGGTACAGCTGACCGATCCTGTGTACGTCGGCTTAGCCGTGAGCTCTCATAACGCAGATGTTCTCGAAACCGCAACCTTCGACAACGTCGGTCTGCAGCTGACCCGCCAGGCAGCAACCTCCATCAAGAAAAGCAATGTCTCGGTGTACGACCTCAAGAGCAAATCAGTTACGGTCGTTTACACTACTGGCCAAATGGTGGAGGCTCCGAACTGGTCCCCTGATGGCAAATACCTGCTGGTCAACTCGAAAGGCGATCTCTGGAAATTACCGGTGGACGGCAGCAGTCACGAGTTGCAGAAAATCGACCTTGGCTCTATTGCCCGTTGCAACAACGATAAGGGGCTTTCGCCCGATGGCAAGTTAATCGCCTTCTCTTCGAGCGCGACCGGACAGGGATCACAGGTTTATACTGTGCCCGCAGACGGTGGAATCCCTAAGCTGCTCGTTACCGAAACGCCTTCCTACTTCCACGCCTTCTCGCCTGATGGCCGGTGGTTATCGATCGTCGCTCAGCGGGACAAGAACTTCGACCTCTTTCGCTTGCCGGCTCAGGGTGGAGCGCAAGAAAGGCTTACCTCCAGCCCCGGCTACGACGATGGACCGGATTACTCGCCGGATGGTAAATGGATCTACTTCAATTCCAATCGGTCCGGAAGCTGGAGAGTGTGGCGCATGCCCGCTGCTGGTGCAGGTCCGGGCGACAAGGATGCCCAGCAAGTCACCAACGATGACCAGGAAGACTGGTTCCCCCACTGCTCTCCGGATGGCAAGTGGCTCGTATTCATCACCTTTCCGAAAGGCACCGAAACCCACAATGGCCACATGGATGTTCAGCTTCGCATGATTCCCTTGCCAGGTAAGAAGTTGAAAGAGAAGCCCGTTCGAACGCTAGTTCAGTTTTTTGGAGGCCAAGGCACGATCAACGTAAATTCGTGGGCCCCCGATTCAACGAAATTTGCCTTCGTCAGTTATGAACAGTAACCCGGCTTGCAAGCGCAGGCCTAGTGCAAACCAAAGTACGGAGTCTAAGACAAGTCCTTAGGAATCATCTACCTGGAAAGATTTACGAGAAGCACTTTGTTCCGGACCTGAATTGAATAATGGCTATACGTCACTTGTCACCCGGACGTTTTGTTTTCAACGTTTCACACGGGCAGAAATAGTCCTGCTTGAAGTGGGCACTAAGGTGCTTCAGAAATGCCAGACAGGCTAATGCTTCAACTTTCAGCTTTCAGCGTCTCCGAGACTCACACTCCTGCCTTCCCCGATGCCGCCTGGGAAGAAGATTTATCCATGGACCGTTGCTGTCCAAATGCTTTGTCCAACGAGTTGCTCGAGCATATGCTCGACTGCGAAGCCTGCCTCAGCGAATCGCTGCAGGAAGAGATGGTGGGCTGCTCCTTGTACAGACACCTGCAAGAGCAGATTGCTTCGCGTGGCGGCCCGACCAAGCCAATCGTTTTCTCTTATTAGATCTTCTGATCTTATTGTCAAAGCGGGCGAATTGATCTGACCAGATCGACTGTGTCGATCTGTTCATTCCAGTACTGCAGAAGCACATTCCGGTTCAGCTCAATCCAGCGGGTAACAAGAACCAGATCCTGTGCCTCCATACTGCCGTCAATTACATGCACAGAAGGGCGAAGACCAATGCTGATCATTTCCGAGCGCTGGGCTTTGGGACCGGGCGTGACTTTGACCCGTACATCATGCCTGGCGCCACCCCGGACAGAAACCCAGACTACGAATGGTAAGCCCGTGTGTTTTGGAAAGAGATTAGCCATGTCGTAGAAGGAATCCTCCTCTCGCTTCATAAGGAGTGCGGGTAATTTGCCGTCCATTTGACTACTGCCTTTGCTTTACATAGGATGGCACTCCTCGTTGCAACACTCGCCCAAGTTCGCTGAGATTTAAGCGCCTGTTTGCTACAGTATTGCCGTGAAGTTGTACGACATTGATCCAGGGCCTGACTGTCCGGAATCTGTTCGAGTAATTATAGAAATTCCCAAAAATTCGTCGAATAAATACGAATACGATGGCGATCTCGGTGTTTTCCGGCTTGACCGGGCCTTATATTCACCCATGCACTACCCGGGTGACTATGGCTTCATCCCTGGCACACTAGCAGAGGATGGGGATCCTCTGGATATCATGGTCCTCTGCGACGAACCTAGCTTCACTGGCTGCCTTATGGAATCTCGGCCTGTGGGCGTATTGCACATGGTTGACTCCAAAGAGGACGATAAAAAGATTCTCGCGGTTCCAAATCGTAACCCGCGATTTGACAGCATCCACACCATGGATCAGGTCTTTCCGCATACTCTTCGTGAGATCGAATACTTCTTTTCCATCTACAAAGAACTGCAAGGAGGCAAGACCGTCATGGATGGATGGGGTGGACCTCGTGAAGCGCGACGCGTCATCGTTGAGAGTCGCCAGAATTACCTGGATCGTAAGCTCAACGAGGCTGCCGCGTCGCACGCTCAATTGATCGCGGGACCGATCGAATAAATTGGCCCGTACAGGCTCACGTCACTAAGCGAACGTGTCACCTGAGTCGTCAAAGCTGCCGCTGTCGTCGACGTTGTCCATGCTGGCATCGTCCACCGTTGAATCATCGAACTGATTCCCGGTATCATCCAGAGACGCGTCGTTTACCGATGAATCGCTTGCATCCGAAGGGTCAGCAAAATTGAGACCGCCGTCACGTCCTTGTCCGCCCTGATCGTAGTAGTTATTGATGACCGTTTCTTCAGGTCGGCCGCCGCCCAGGATTCCTTCGCCACCGCCGCCAAATCCACCAAAACCGCTTCCGCCTCCGCCATAGCCTGGGTGTGAGAACAGCGATTGAATCCCTTCAAATGCGAGTGCCCCTGCGGCCACGCCCGCTGCCGTCTGAGCTGCACCCTTTAAAAAGCTCGGTGCGCCTCCCGGATTGCTCGAGAAGCTACCGGAACTCTGGGCCGGGGCGTACTGCGGAGCGGGAGCGTATTGCGGAGCGGGAGACGGCGGGGGTGCAAAGCCACCCTGGCCACTGGGTTGTGAATAACCGGGACTACGCGGCTGAGGGCTGCTTCCGCCAAGAAAACTGCCAGCAGACGCCGGAGAGGTCGATTGACTTCCTCTCTGCAACTGCTGGATCTGCTCTTGCGCATGCTGCAAGGCCAGATTTTGGATCAGCACGGTCTGGGTCATCAGGTAGAGCGCGTCTGGCCGGGAGCCGATGCGGGTTCTGATCAAATCCTCTGCTTCGGCATCTTTTGGCGGCGCAGGCGTCTGCGCGATCTTGTTCGCCAGGTCGGTCAGCATGTTTCGTTCGTCTGGAGTCATGAATATTCCTCTTTCGGGGACAACCAGTTAGACGTGATTGACCGCTCCTCCGTTCACTTCACTTGCCAACCTGGAGATTGTCATGACAGTGTAAGAAGGGAGAACTGTAGATGACTCTTACTGAAGCGACCCTGTCTGTCGACCAGGAAATCAACCCATGGGAATCCGCCTCACATCGCTTTGATGAGGCAGCTGAACTGCTGAATCTGGACGACGGGATGCGTAAGGTCTTGCGACGCCCTTCCATGGAACTTACCGTGAACATCCCCATCACACTCGATGATGGACGAATTGAGGTGTTTACCGGATATCGCGTTCAGCACTCCATCGCGCGGGGTCCGGCCAAAGGCGGTATTCGTTTTGCTCCTGATGTTTCGCTGGATGAAGTGCGTGCGCTGGCCGCCTGGATGACCTGGAAATGCGCAGTTGTCAATATCCCTTTTGGAGGCGGCAAGGGCGGCGTTATTTGTGAACCCCATCTGATGAGCGAGGGCGAACTGGAGCGTATCACTCGCCGTTACACTGCAGAGATCTTTGAATTTATCGGGCCGGAACGGGATGTCCCTGCTCCCGATGTAAATACCAACGAGCAGACCATGGCCTGGATCATGGATACCTACTCGATGCACAAGCGGCACACTGTGACAGCCGTAGTAACCGGCAAACCGCTCGAGCTGGGCGGTTCACGAGGGCGCCCGGAGGCAACGGGAAGAGGCTGCATGATCGTCACTATGGAAGCGCTAAAACGTTTTCGGCTTGCCCCCGAAAACACGCGCGTGATCATTCAAGGCTTGGGGAACGTGGGCGGGATGGCTGCCCGCCTGATGACCCGTGCTGGATTCAAAGTCGTCGCTATTGTGGAGTACGATGGCGCGGTTTATAACCGGCACGGCCTCGATATCGATGCGCTTATGCTCCACAGGCGCGTCACCGGCTCAATCAGACATTTCAGCGAGGGCGAGGATGTAGACCGGGATGAAGCAATCCTGATGGATTGCGATGTTCTGCTCCCCGCTGCGCACGAAAATGTAATCACCTCCCGCAACGCCGATCGCATCAAGGCTAAGATCCTATGCGAAGGAGCGAATGGGCCGACAACTTATGTTGCTGATGCGATCCTGGCTGACAAGAAAGTATTCGTTATCCCTGACATCCTGGCAAATGCGGGCGGGGTGACCGTCTCTTACTTTGAATGGGTGCAGGACCGCCAGGGCTATTTCTGGAACGAAAACATGGTCAACGAGCGCCTGGAAGAGATCATGGTCACCAGCTTTCACGATGTCACCGGGTTTGCCGAAAAGCATAGAGTAAACAATCGGCTCGCGGCCTACATGCTTGCCGTTGACCGTGTGGCGAGCGCGGTCAAAAGACGTGGACTCTACGCCTGAACCGTCAACGCCGCTGATGCGGCAGTATCTGGCCGTAAAGCAGCAGGTGCCCGGTACTCTG
The DNA here is from genome assembly GCA_964245395.1 of uncultured Bryobacteraceae bacterium. GTDB lineage: Bacteria > Acidobacteriota > Terriglobia > Bryobacterales > Bryobacteraceae > Bog-105. Next base: position 3,313 of record CAXTMN010000162.1, on the reverse strand, counting down.
ATGTTGTTCCGGCTGGGCGACTTCTACGAACTTTTCTACGAAGACGCCGTCACTGCGGCACGCGAACTGGACATCACGCTGACAGCTCGCAACAAGGAGAAAGGCGAACCGGTACCCATGTGCGGGGTGCCTTTTCATTCGGCCGACGGTTACATTTCCAAACTCATCACCCGCGGATACCGAGTCGCTGTCTGCGAACAGATGGAGCAGCCCGGTCCGGGCAAAAAGCTGGTTCGACGCGAGGTCACGCGGATTATTACGCCTGGAACAGCCACCGACTCGAGTCTTCTGCGCTCGCACGAAAACAATTATCTTGCGGCAGTCTTCGCAAAAGCAGATCGCAGCGGCCTGGCGTACGTCGACCTTTCGACCGGTGAGTTCCGCACCACGGAACTGGACACAGAAGAGCTTATCTCATCGCTTGAGACTCTGAACATACGCGAGGTGCTGCATCCTGAAGCTCAGCCTATCGGAGCGCGCTGCCTCGAAACTCCGCTTGACCGCTGGATTTTTGGTGGCGATTATGCAGGCCGGCAAATTCTGGAAAGCTATCGGCTTCTTTCGCTCGATGGCTGCGGCTTAGGCGATAAACCCCTGGCCGTTGCCGCTGCAGGCGCAATCCTGCATTATCTGCGCGAAACACAAAAGTCTGCCCTCGAACATCTGAACCGGCCCACCTATTACCAGCGGAACGATTCGATGGTCCTCGACGCCGTTACCGTCAGAAACCTTGAACTGCTGGAGCCGTTATTTGC
>CAXTMN010000162.1:0-2548 GCA_964245395.1 uncultured Bryobacteraceae bacterium | reverse complement strand
TTGCCGGCGAGAGCCGTGAATCGACCCTTATTCATGTTCTCGATAAAACCTGCACCGGCATGGGCGGACGCCTTCTCCGGACCAGGCTCTTGAATCCATCTTGCACCGAAAGCGAGATCGAAGCGCGGCTCGACGCTGTGGGCGAACTCACCGGCAAAGTCATGCTGCGTAGTGACCTGCGCAAGTCTCTCGCAACGATACAAGACCTCGAAAGACTGCTGGCCAAAGTCATCCTGAAAACAGCCACACCGCGGGAGATGGCGGGATTGGGGCGCTCTCTCTCGCAGCTGCCGGCGCTCAGCAAGCTCGCGCAACAGTTGGAAGCAGCGCAATTGCGCAAGCAGATTGACACCGTAGAAGACGTTTGTCAGAAGATTCTCGCTGCACTGGCCGATCAACCTCCCATTGCTCTCGCGGATGGGGGAACGATTCGCTCCGGTTACAACGCTGAGCTCGACGAGTTACGGGATATCAGTCAGAATAGTCGCCGGTATATTGCTGCGATCGAAGCTCGAGAGCGCAGCCGGACTGGTATTCAATCTCTCAAGATCCGGTTCAATAACGTGTTTGGGTACTACATCGAAATATCGAGAGCTAACCTGCACTCAGTACCGGCGGACTATGACCGCAAGCAGACTCTCGCTAACGCAGAGCGTTTTACCACGTCTGAACTGAAGGAGCTCGAGTCGAAGGTACTGGCGGCAGAAGAGAAGATTCTCACGCTCGAGCGCGAACTCTTTGAAGAACTCCGTTCCTTTTCCGCCGAGCAGGCTGGACGAATCAAGGCAGCAGCAGCCACTGTTGCCGAACTGGATGTCCTCACGGCTCTCGCGCAAGTGGCGGTCGATAACCGCTACAAAAGGCCGAAGTTCTCAGACTCGGGTGAGATGCGCATTGACGCCGGACGTCATCCGGTGATCGAGAAGCTGACCGAAAAGGACGCAACCCGCTTCGTGCCCAACGACATCTATCTTCACTCTTCCGGAGAGTACATCGGCGTGATTACCGGCCCGAACATGGGAGGCAAAAGCACCTATTTGCGGCAAGCGGCGCTCATCTTGATCTTGGCCCAGATCGGCTGTTTCGTTCCAGCGGAAGCGGCGCTGCTGCCAATTGTGGACCGGGTTTTTACCCGCATCGGGGCGGCGGATAATCTTGCGCGCGGCCGGTCAACGTTCATGGTCGAAATGACGGAGGCCGCAGCCATCCTGAACAGCGCGACCTCTAATAGCTTCATAGTATTGGATGAGATCGGCCGAGGAACCTCGACATATGATGGTCTGGCGCTCGCCTGGGCTGTAGTGGAGCACGTTCATAACACAGTCAGGGCGAAAACCCTGTTCGCGACCCATTACCATGAGCTCACAGAACTGGCAAACCAACTTTCTGGCGTGAGAAATTTACGAGTGGCCGTAAAAGAGGTTAACGACCAGATCTTGTTCATTCGAAAGGTAGAACCGGGTTCGGCAGACCGCAGTTATGGGATCGAAGTGGCCAGATTGGCCGGTTTACCCTTGCAAGTAATTCAGCGCGCGAGGTCAGTTTTATTGCATCATGAAGTAGGGGAACGAGCTCTTACTGAGCAGTTAACTCCAGGCGAAGCTGGCACGCCTTTACAGATCAAACTTTTCGAGCCTATGAATCAAGGGCTCGCGGATCGGATTCGGGCTTTAAGCATTGATGAGCTACGGCCGATCGAAGCCTTGCAGATTCTGCAAGAGTTACAGCAAGAGTTGCTAAACAAATGAGAATAGCAGGTATCATGAGCGGGACTTCGCTCGACGGGATTGATGTGGCAATCATCGACATCACCGGTTCGGGCTTCAGGGCAAAGATCAATGTCCTGACGAGTCATTCGGTCCCATATCCGAAGAAGATCCGGGAAGCGCTATTAGCGATCTCAAACAACGCTAATGCGTTTACCGGAGATATATCACGGTTGAATTTCATGCTTGGCGAACTTTATGCTGAGGCGTTGGAAGAGACCGCTGAACGGGCTGAGATTCCCATCGACTCAGTGAAACTGATTGGCTGTCATGGCCAGACCATTTTTCACGAAGGTCAAGGGGCACAGTATCTCGGCAAGAAAGTTTCGAGCACCTTCCAGATTGGCGAATCAAGTGTCATTAGCGAGCGGCTGGGAATTGATGTTATCTCGAATTTCCGCGAGCGCGATATGGCAGCAGGGGGCAAGGGCGCGCCTCTGGTTCCCTATCTGGATTACATGCTGATTCGTCATCGTGGTCGAGGGCGTGTAGCAGTTAACATTGGCGGCATCGCTAACTTAACGGCTATTCCTCCGAACACGAATACGGATCGCGTGATTGCCTTCGATACTGGGCCGGGGAACATGGTTATCGATCAGTTGGTCACTCGTATCACCGCGAGCGGGCTGACTTTCGATCGCGATGGGGCAATGGCTGCAGCCGGTGAAGCCGATCCGAAACTGCTGGCCAAGCTTTTGCGTGACAAGTTCTTTCGTGCGAAGCCCCCGAAGACTGCAGGGCGTGAGCAATACGGTTCGGAATTCGTTACAAAGCTTCTGGAC
>CAXTMN010000161.1:341-8697 GCA_964245395.1 uncultured Bryobacteraceae bacterium | reverse complement strand
GCTCAAGAAAGCTCCCAATCCGAGCGCGGTTTGAATAACGCCCTGCAGCAGGTTGAACCGTCCGGTTCCTTTTGCCAGATCGGAAATAATGATTACCCACAAGACTCCGAAGATAGCCGCTCCCACCCCGTCCAGACTTTGCACCGCCAGCAGGTAGACTGAACTTTTTCCAAACGTGAAGAGTACGCCGCGGAGAGTCAGCACTCCAAACCCAATCAGAAACAGAGGCTTGCGGCCCCACGGATCAGCTAACCTGCCGGTTAGAAACGCCACCGGAATCATGATGAACTGAGCGGCGATGATGCAGGCGGACATATACAGAGAAGATTTGCCGCCCTCGCCCTTTGAAAGCAGTTCTCCGGCAAGCGGCAGCATAGCCGCATTCGCGAAATGAAATAAGACAACAGAGGCTGTGAAGATCCAAAGAGATCGCTCGTGGAGCAGATCCCCAAAGCTCGCGATGCGAGCCGGTCCACCGCCGTTGCCCTCTTCTTCGTCGGCACCCCGAGCCGCTTCATTGTCAATGTCTTTCGAACGGATCATTGCGGCGGCGCACATGGTTCCACTCGCCAACATTGCCGAAGCATAGAAGATCCATTGTTGCCCGATCCAAGTACCGGCTGCACCGGCCAGAAGAGCAAAGCTGACATTTCCGGTATGGTTAAATCCTTCATTCCGGCCAATGCGTCGCGAAAGCTTTTGCTTGCCAACAATGCCGAGAGAAATAGCTGCAATCGCCGGAGGAAAAAGGGCAGCAGCCATACCGAGCGGGACCTGGGTGAGGATCTCGGTCGCCACACTCGGGGCCCGTACAATGCTCCAGCAGCCCAGAGCAACGACCGCAGCGCCGGCAACGATCAACCACTTCTTGTGAAGAGACCAATCAACGATCCACCCGGCTGGGCCTTGCGCCAGGACTGAGGCGATACTTTGCGTCGAGACGACAACGCCCACGCCCGCGGGATTCCAATGGCGTGTTGCCGTGAGATAAATCGCGAGAAAAGGTCCAATGCCGGTACTCACATCGGCCATGAAGAAATTCAGCCAGTCAAGTGCATGCAACGAACGCCTCTGAGAACGCACTGCGAGGTTTAGGGTCGACAAAGTTTGTCCCGTGGGCGCTTTGCTCTGAACCAGATCAGGCTAATGGTGACCGGGTTTTCTTTTTAGGCTTGGGCTTACCCTCCAGGCGGATGCCATTCACTTTGTCCGCCTCAATTACTCGATGTCCTCCGATCATAGGCTTTGTTGGCCCGGTGCCTTCAACATTCATTCCTACAGTCAACCCGACGGCCACTGCTCCGTGCGGCTTCAGGTGAAGGAAATCGCCTGAGTTAAGAATCGCTCCGTTGACCTCGCCATGCAGAGCGTAGTTCAGGCGCTCCACGCGTCCGGAGAAGTGACCGTCACCGGGATTGTTTAAATCCCGATGCGAGAAGCTTTCCTTTCTCTTTTTATTAAGACTCAGTAATTCAAAGACCGGGTGGGCGGGATGGCCATGGACCTCTTGCGGTTCGATCTCGACATGAATACTGCTTCCTGGTGAAGCTAAATCAGCTACCGTTGCGCTCCACTCTGGTGGAAAATTGATTTGTATTACTTGGCCGCCTTCTTTGAGTAATAGTCCTTCATAGCTTCCTTTTGGGCTGATGTTGAAGGACTGAACAATTCCTTGTTTTTCTTCTGCAGTCTTTGGCATGTAATATCCGCTCTGCTGTATATGCAGGGTGCGGTCCAAACACAGTACACTTCTTTTCTGAGCCTTTCCGACCGGGAGCAAGCTGGTGCGTGCGGAATGGGAACACCGATCGTGCGCTGAGCGGGCATTCAAGAGCACGGCTCATCAACAAATCAGTCGCCGTGAGTGTACGCACAAAACACAAACCTGTTCGCTAAGTGAGACAGCAGCGAGAGCACTCCTGATTGCAGCCATTGAACATGGAAGTGGCCGTTCCCTTGCACCTTCCGTGATAGAGGTTCACTTCTTATGAAACCGTATCAATCGCGAATTTTGCTCTTCTCCCTTTTGAGCTTTGAGCTAGTAGCTGCCAACGCAGCACAACAACCACCACGGGGAAGACGCGGTGGTCCGCCCCCTGGGGGACCACCTGTACAGGCAGGCGTCTATACCACCGTGTCTGGCGTCATCTCGCAATTCAACTACGACCGGGACGCCGAAATCGAAGGATTTCTGCTAAGTAACAACACCCTGGTCCATCTGCCCCCACGGGCTGCTTCAAGGATTGGAATGACCGTGCACCCCGGAGACAACGTTCAAATAAGCGGATACGCCCGGACGTCGCCGGCCGGCGTTCAGACGATTGAGGCGCAAGGAGTCCAGGATCGGACTTCGGGCAAAACCTTCACCATCCCGCAGCCGGGCGCTGCTGCTCCTTATTCCGGTTCAGGACGCATAGAGCAGCTGAACTACGGCCCTGACGGTGCAGTCAACGGGTTTGTACTCGACAACGGCACGTTGGCGGGAGTGCCGCCGTTTTCAGCAACGAACCCGACCTCTGTTCGGGTAGGGGCGGCGATCACGTACTCAGGTTACGCCCGAAACACGATCAGTGGACGAACCGTAGTCGATGTTCAGAATCTGACGATCAATGGACAATCGCTTAACCTTGCTGTGACAGGGCCTGCAAGTCCGGGCGCACCTCCTCCGGCAGGACCACAGGGCGGCCCGGGAGTTCCTCCTCCCCCAACGGCTGGAGCCACTCCGCCGCAACCAGGCAATGGCAGTCCTGCTCCGCCGCAGATTCCCGCATCGGGTACGCCTCCCGCTGGACGAACCAATGAACCGCCTCCTCCACCTCGTCCAGCCACACCACAGGCCCAATGAGCTCGCTCATGTGTAAGGACCGTACACTGGTGGGCGGCAATCGTACATTGCTGGACCACTGCCGTGCAACAAGGAAAGAGGGGACGCATGGCTGTTCTCGTGCTATCCCGATTGGTAGTGACGGTTTTTCGCATTGGCCTGCTAGCGAGCGTCCTGGCTTTTGCTTGGGCCCAAAGCCAACCGCCGGGTCCGCCGCCAAGACCAGGGCCTCTCGACCGTCGGGCGGAACTTCGAAGGAAATTGAATTCCACGACCGCAGTCGACATCACTGCCCAACGCGCGCTTGAATATAGCCGTGGATTTCTGGCTAGTGCGGAAAAGGCTTCACGATCCGGCCAGCCCTTCATGGCAGATCGTATGACCGAAGCAGCCGATGCACTTATCCACGTGGCCGAGCATCAGCAGCATCTGCGAACAGGAGGTGGTCCCAAGGGTCCTCCTCCCGCTGCCGATATCCAGGATCACCTGCAACGCGTGTATTTCCGGACTCAACAGGCAGACTACTTTTCCCTTCAATCGCATGATCCTCGCGTGAAGGCGTTCCCCCGATGGGCTCGCGACTTTTACGAATTAGCCGTACGGGCTTATGAACGGAAGGATTTGGTCGCCGCCGATGAGAATGCGAAGTGCGCTGAAGAGATCGTTAAAGCGCTGGAGAATCTGGCCCAGGCGGCTACGCCTACCGGTGCCGCTCCCCCGCCGCCCAAGCCTCCTGTGCCCTAAAGGTCTGCTGTGAATCGACTATTGCAAAACAGGCTTCTTTTACAGCTTCTATTTACGTTCGTGGCCGCCCTTTCGGTAGCTACTCTGAGCGTCGTTCTGATTACCGAAGCCGTCCGTAGTGCGGAGAGAGTTGTCCTGGGAGAGGCGAACAATACGATTGCTTCTGCGGTGGGCGAACTGAAACAGCAGTATCAGTACCGGGTTTCATCTGACAGCTCCTGGCAGGGGCTTCCCTCCCAGGCTCGCGATGTGTCGCTGCGCGGCATTACGCAAACGGTGCTCCGTTCGTATCCAGGACTGGAGGGCGGCTTTTACGGCGATGCTGCGTTCCTGGGTTATGCTTTTCCGACACACGATACAGGATCGGCAAAGATAGATGTACCCAGCGCGGAACGAGGCCTCATCACTGCGCTCGCTCGACAAAGCCAGAAGGTGAATGGCATGGTCGAGCAGGTAATTCGGGGCAAGACCGACCTCCTGGTCCTGCGCGCTGCGCCAACTCAGGATCGCAGCACTGTTGCCTGGGCTATGAAAAGACTCGCGGGCCGCGCAGCCCCTGGCGTGGGGCGGCGTGAACTCCTGCTGTCAATTCTTGTCTTAGCCGCCCTCGTCAGCATTTCAGGAACGCTGGCAACTGGTCTCAGTCTCGCTCGTGGGGTCGCCCAGATCAAACGCGGGCTCTTGACGCTTGAACAGGATTTTCAGTTTCGTCTTCCACACCGCTCGGACGAATTGGGCTCAATTAGCAGGTCTATTAACCAGATGGCTTCTGCTCGCGGAAATCTTGAAATCGAGATCAGGCGGGAGGATCGATTGCGGGCGCTGGGACGGCTGACGGCTGGCTTGGCGCACGAAATCAGAAATCCGCTCAACAGCATCCGCCTTACTGTGCAGCTCTTAGAGCGTAGGCTGCAGACTAATTCGATTCGCCCCGAAGATCTGCAAACCGTTCGGGCGGAAGTCGATCGGCTTAGCGTGCTGCTTAGTGATCTACTTGATTTGCAACGTGCGCGCCAGCCGCGCCCGGACGTGCAACCCGTTCTTCCCGTCGTCAAGCATTGCATGGCGCTGCTGGAGCGGCAAGCCGAAATGCAGAACGCTGAAGTTTGTCTCCACGATGCGGCTGAAGACCTGCGTGCCTTTTTCGATTCTCAGCAACTCACGCAGACCGTCGTGAACCTGCTTTTGAATGCCTTAGAAGCCTCTCCGGCAGGCGGAACCGTTCATGTCCGGGTTTCGCAGGAAGACGGGATCGCCAGAGTCGAAGTCGAGGATGAAGGACCGGGGCTCGATCTTGAAAAACAGGAACATCTATTTGAACCGTTCTACACAACCAAGCCTGCAGGAACCGGTTTAGGCTTAGCCGTTTCTCGTGAGCTTATGCGCAGCCAAGGAGGCGACCTTCTCTACCTCCCGGGTCAGTCGGGAGCTCGTTTTGTTGTCGAATTGCCCAAGAACTAACCATGACATCAACCGTATTAGTAGCCGAAGACGAAGACGCCGCTCGAACGTCGCTGCTGGCGTTGCTGGAGGGGGAGGGTTTCAACGTTCTTGCCGCGCGCGACGGAGCTGAAGCGCTTTCCATCACCTTGCATGAAGAGCCGGATGCCGTGCTGCTGGACATTCGCATGCCTGGACTCGATGGACTGTCTGTTCTACGGCAAGCGCTTTCAGGCGGTTCCCAGTCTACGTTCCTGGTAATGACGGCCTTTGGGGATAGCAGCACCGCCATTCAAGCAATGAAATTAGGAGCGTTCGATTATCTTTCGAAGCCGCTCGAATTCGAACACGTTCTGTCCCAGCTTAAGCGCGCCATTGAGCATCGCCGGTTATCGCGCAAAGCAAAGCCGATCGCATCGGACGAAGTGACCACACGGTCTCTGGCGATGGTTGGCTATAGTCCGCCGATGCAGCGTGTTTACAAGTTGATCGGTCAGGTAGCAGCTTCGGATGCGACGGTGCTGGTTCGCGGTGAAAGCGGGACGGGCAAAGAACTGGTCGTCAATGCCATTCATGAAAACAGCTCGCGGGCGCGTGGACCTTTACTCAAAGTAAACTGCGCCGCTATTCCGGAATCGTTGCTGGAATCGGAGCTCTTCGGGCACGAGAAGGGAGCGTTCACAAATGCTCTTTATCGACGCGTCGGACGCTTTGAAGAGGCCCACGGCGGAACACTATTTCTGGATGAGATCGCCGAGCTTGCGCCTGCTTTGCAAGCCAAGCTATTGCGCGCTGTGCAGGAGCGCTCGATTGAGCGCCTCGGAACAAATACTCCGACGCCTGTTGATATACGCCTGATCACGGCGACTTCGAAAAATTTGGAACAAGCGGTCGCACGTGGGGAATTCCGGGAAGACCTCTATTACCGTTTGAACGTCGTGACCATTGCGCTGCCGGCTCTCAGGGAGCGCAAACAAGATATCCCGGCGCTTGTACAGCACTTCCTTCAGCGAAGCGGGCGAACGATTTCAATGACTCCCGCGGCACTGGCTGTGCTTTGCGAACATCACTGGCAAGGAAACGTTCGCGAGCTGGAAAACACTATCGCGCGGGCGCAGGTCTTAGCGCGGGGTAACGTCATCGACCTTGACGAGATTCTTCTCCTCGCCGATCAACAGGCGAGTGCGACCGGACACTGGACCGATCTTGTTCCTTTACAGAGCGGCTGGAAGGAAAATGTCGAGCTGCTGGAACGAGCGTTGGTTGAGCGGGCTTTGGCAGCCGCTGGGGGAAACAAGTCGAAAGCCGCGGAGATACTCGGCATTCACCGGCGGCTCCTGTACGAAAAGCTCCGGCAGTTCGGTGTTGATACAGAGAACAGCTAAACGACAGGCCAGAACAGTATGACCAATCCACAAACTGTGTCCGCTAACTTCCTAAGCTGGGTTCATTTCGGCGAAACTTCAGCCGCTCGTGTTTACGCATTTATATCCCAGCGAGCTGCTGGGGCAGGCGGATGCCTTCACCCTTTTGATTCGAGAGTTCCACGTTGAATTAGTTGAAATGGGCCACACACATTACAACGAGCTCGCAAATGATGGTCAAACGATCTATGCGGCAACGCGTTCGACAGGACAAATCGAAGAGGGCCCGCCCGGCTTTTCACTTGCAGCGTTAGATGGCGATGTTGTGAGCTGGAAGTTCAAGGAGCATGGGCCGTGGCCTTCCTGGCGGAGCAGATAGCTCAGGCGAGCTTGCGCTTGACGATACAAGACTCCCACTCATGACACAATCGCTTTCTGCAGTGGACTGGCATGCGGCCTCCATTTGGCTGATTTCACTCATCTCTATTGCGTTGGTGCTAGTTCGACCCAAAGGCCTGCCCGAGGCTTGGTGGGCTGTCGCGGGAGCATGCGTGCTCGTGGTCTGCCGCCTGCTTTCCCCGATGTCAGCGGCACATGCCGTTGGCAAAGGACTGGACGTCTATTTGTTTTTGACCGGCATGATGATGATGTCGGAGCTGGCGCGCCGGGCGGGCGTATTCGACTGGGTGGCGGCACATGCCGTTCGCGCATCGCACGGTTCACGCACTCGACTCTTCGTGCTGATCTATGGTGTGGGCGTTGCCGTAACTGTCTTTCTCTCGAACGACGCTACTGCTGTTGTGCTGACTCCAGCAGTTTTGGCTGCCGTCCGCACGGCGGAAGCGGAACCCCTGCCGTATCTGCTGATCTGCGCTTTTATAGCCAACGCTGCCAGTTTTGTTTTGCCTATTTCCAACCCTGCGAATCTGGTGGTTTATAGCGGCGGCATGCCCCCACTTGGGAAATGGCTGCTGACGTTTGGCCTGCCTTCTATCGTTTCCATTGCCGTTACGTTTGCCGTTCTTCGTTGGCTCGCACGCAAGCACTTGCAAGGGCAGATGAAGACCGATGTAGACGAAGAGGCTTTGTCAGCAGAGGGCAAACTGACGCTCTATGGTATTGCGTTTCTGGCGATCACGTTGATGACGGCGTCGGCATTCAATTTCGATTTGGGTGCTCCGGCCTGTGCGGCGGGCGTTCTTGTCGCCGGTGCGGTTTCGATGCGCGACCACAAAACGCCCAAAGCGATCGTCAAAGAAATCTCGTGGAGTGTGCTGCCATTGGTAGCCGGGCTTTTTGTGATTGTGGAAGCGCTGAATAGTGCGGGTGCGTTGAGCGCGACGACACGGGCGCTCCAGGATATGAAGACTTGGCCATCGTTGCGCGCGGCTCTGACTTCCGGGTTCGGTATCGCCCTGATTTCGAATCTGATGAACAATCTTCCGAGCGGGTTAATCAGCGGAGCAGCGGTCAAGGCGGCTGACGCCATGGGTCCGTTACGAGATGCCGTTCTGAGCGGAGTCGACCTGGGGCCGAACCTTTCCGTGACGGGGTCACTGGCGACGATTCTGTGGCTGATTGCAATACGCCGCGAAGGACAAGAGGTGGGCTTCTGGAAATTTCTGAAGTGGGGTGCACTGGTGATGCCTCCCGCGCTTGCGCTCGCGATTCTGGCGGTCCTGTTGAACCCACAAAAGTAAGCCAGGTTGGGCCCGGGTTTTTCCCGTCTATAAAAAGGCCCGGACCGGCGTCACAGCTGTTTCATTTAGTGGATCGGGTTGTTTTTGCAATGACTTAGCACGTCCCGCCGGGTCCATGCGAAGCGGGCGGGCGGTAGTGTTGCGGTGCGGCCTGAAGTCAGCGGAAACGGTTGTAAACAGCGGACTGGCCGCGAGGGAAACTATGCGGGAACGAACGGGAATAACGGCAGAACGCGCGGGAGAAACGAGGTTAGCGAAGTAATGGCACGGCCATCGTTTGTGCC
>CAXTMN010000161.1:0-331 GCA_964245395.1 uncultured Bryobacteraceae bacterium | reverse complement strand
GGTGAAGAGCATGTCGGCGTTGGGGATGAAGCAGGAGGAAATGGCGACGTTGCTCGAGATTACGCCGAAGACGTTGCGGAAGCATTTTCGGAGCGAGCTGGATCGAGGCTCAGTGGAGGCGAACGCGGAGGTGATGCGGTCGCTGTACAAGATGGCGACATCGGGGAAGAATACGGCGGCTACGATTTTTTGGGTAAAGACACGGTGTAGTGCGCCGGAGCGGAGGGAGCGAGCCGAAGAGGGTGCGGTGCCGATCGTGGTGAGGCTGGATTAGGAGTGGGGAGTGAAGAGTGGGGAGTGGAGAGTGAGGAGTGGGGAGTGGGGAGTGGGG
>CAXTMN010000160.1:0-8726 GCA_964245395.1 uncultured Bryobacteraceae bacterium | reverse complement strand
GTCTTGATCTTATTCAATCCTGTGGCACAATTGGCCAGGCCTTCCGCGTCGGGCATGCCTTTGCGGTTCCCGGAAAAGGTGATTACGTTGGGGACCTTTGCCGCCGCCGCCAGAGTGACATCGCTTTTTAGTCGCTCCAGCACCCGATCGTGATTTTCCAACCGGTTCAAACCAATGGGAATGGTATTCGGTTCACTGGCTGCCGTCATAGAAGGGACCAGTCCGTATTTTTGAACTGTGGCGTACTGATCGGGAGTGACCAGGTCAATCCCCTGCAAGCCAATGCGAACCGCCTCTTTGCAAAGTTCATCCAAGGTGAACCATTTTTGATAGCACCACAGTGAAACGCCCTGTTTCAAACGGCCTCCGCTCGAAGCCGGGGCAGGGAGCGCTGGACGGGTGAGCGCCGCAGTCCCGGCGGCAAGAGCTGACTTGAGCATGGTTCTACGCTTCATTGGCGTGATCGTATCAGACTCGACTTTCAAGTTTGGCGTTTACTGAAGGCCGGCGTTATTGCCGGGCGTAGTTGCCAGGAAGGCAATCGTCCCAATCGCAGGCAGCCCGGTCTCGGGACTATAAGGAAACGTTCAACAGTTGCGCCAGGCGCAAACCGGCTTTGATCAGCTGAGCGCGAACAACCGGCTTCATCGAATCGATATAGAGGCCGTCAACTTGAGGCGCAAAGCCGCTGATAGCTGCAGGCGCTTCGTCGCAGGTTTTCGGAAAGATCGGCGGCTCGAGCGGAATGTGCAGCTTTCCGTAAATATTCTGCTGGGCGAGCTGGTGAGACTCCCATGTCCAGTCATCTTCTTTGCCTCCCGAAAGTTGTCTCTGCGCGTCGCTGCTCATCTGGCGAATGTCGGCTTCCAGATCCGCGGCCAGGGCTTTATCATCGGGCACCATCGCGTACACGATTTCCCCATCCCACAAAGCATGCAGGTTCTTAGCCCGGCCGATCGGAGGATTCAGCTTTTCGCAGTTGCCACCCTGATCGGCATCGGAGACGGCATGAAGCGGCTGATGAATGTCGCCGACCAGGTGAACCAGGAAGCGGAGAGCATCGCGCTCACTCCAGTGCGGGTCAATGGTTTTCTGTGGGTCAATGGTCTTCAAAGATAGTTCTGCTTCAAAAAGCCGGATGCGGGCTGGGGCGCAGTTGTCATCCTTGCAACGGGCAGGAATGTCGGACTTCTGGTCCTCCAGGGTCAGATCGATGTAATGCCACTCACCTGTCTTCGTCTCGGCCTTGACCTCGTCGGCCCAGGTAGAGGCTTTCGCCAGGGCATCGGCAACCTCGGCTGGGGTGTCGGCGACACCTAAAATCTGAGAGATGCGCGTCCGGGCGGCTGGCGAGAGGTGATCAGCGGCAATGCGCGCAATGGCCTGATGCCCGAGCTCCCACCAGCAGAACGCCGGAGCCGGCATCAGCAGAATAAGGCTAAGAAGCAGAGCAAAGGTACCGCGCATGAACGTAGGTTCAGAGTATCGCAAGCCTGCAAGCGCCAGGTGAGTAAATCAGACTCAGATTATTGCACTCTTGCCTAATCAAGTGCTATCGTGGATACCAGGATACGATCATGGACTTCAACCGGCTGACCGAAAAATCACAGGAAGCGATTCGGCAGGCGCAAACATTGGCAACCGACGCGGGTAACCAACAGGTCGATGCCGAGCACCTTCTGCTCGCGTTGCTGGAACAGGAAAACGGGCTTGCCCCGTCGATTCTGCTGCGGGCGGATGTGCCGCTCGAAGCGCTTCACCAACGTGTGGCGCACGAAATTGCTAAATTCCCGAAGGTAAGTGGCGGGGCCGCGCGGCCCGATCAGGTATATGTCACCAACCGGCTCACCAAGTTGTTGAGCAGCGCTGAGGAGCAGGCCAAGCGCCTGAAAGACGAGTATGTCTCCATCGAGCATCTGCTGCTAGCAACGGCGGACGACCTGGGAGCGGCAGGAAAGATTCTGCGGGACCTTGGTCTCACCCGTGATCGACTGATGAAGGCGCTGGTCGAGGTCAGAGGGAACCAGCGGGTGACTTCGCAAAATCCCGAAACGACCTACGAGGCTCTACAAAAATATGGACGCGACCTGACCGAGGCTGCTTCAAAAGGCAAGCTGGATCCGGTGATCGGGCGCGATGACGAGATTCGCCGCGTGATTCAGGTGCTTTCGCGCCGCACCAAGAACAATCCGGTTTTGATCGGCGAACCGGGTGTCGGCAAAACGGCGATTGTGGAAGGCCTGGCGCAGCGGATTGTGCGCGGCGACGTGCCCGAGGGCTTGAAAGACCGCCAGGTGGTCTCGCTTGACATGGGTGCGCTGATTGCCGGGGCCAAGTTCAGGGGCGAGTTCGAGGAGCGCCTGAAGGCGGTTCTCAAAGAAGTCCAGTCGTCCGAAGGCCGGATCATCCTCTTTATTGACGAACTGCACACAGTGGTTGGGGCCGGCAAGGCAGAAGGTGCGATGGATGCCGGAAACCTGCTGAAGCCCATGCTGGCGCGTGGTGAACTGCACTGCATCGGCGCTACGACGCTCGACGAATACCGGAAGTACATTGAAAAGGACGCGGCTCTGGAGCGGCGCTTCCAGACCGTGATGGTCGATCAGCCCAGTGTAGAAGACGCGATTTCCATCTTGCGCGGGCTGCGGGAACGATACGAACTGCACCACGGCGTGCGCATCAAAGATACCAGCCTGGTGGCGGCTGCCGTGCTTTCTCACCGCTACATTACCGATCGATTTCTGCCCGACAAAGCCATCGATCTGATTGACGAAGCGGCGGCTAAATTGCGGACCGAGATCGACTCGATGCCGAGCGAGCTGGACGAGATTCTGCGGCGGAGCATGCAACTCGAGATTGAACGCGAGGCTCTAAAGAAGGAAACCGATGCGACCTCAAAGGAGCGCTTAACCCGGATCGAGAAAGAAATCGCGGAATTGAAGACTCAGTCGCTGGCGTTGCAGGCCCAATGGGAAAACGAGAAGCAGGGTGTGCAGCGGGTGCGCAGCCTTCGCGAGCAGATCGACAATATCAAAATCGAGATCGCCCAGGCCGAGCGGGCCTATGACCTGAATAAAGCAGCGGAATTGAAGTACGGAAAGCTGACCGGACTCGAGCGGCAACTTGATGCCGAGCAGGCGCGAGTCTCAGCCAATGAGGGCGGGCCGCGGCTGCTGAAAGAGGAAGTCGACGAAGAGGATATTGCGGACGTAGTAAGCCGCTGGACCGGTGTGCCGGTTTCCAAGCTCCTCGAGGGCGAGATGAAAAAGTTGCTGGCGCTCGAAGATGAGTTGCACCATCGGGTGATCGGCCAGGATGAGGCCGTTCTGGCCGTAGCGGAAGCCGTGTTACGGGCCCGCTCGGGCTTGAAAGATCCGCAGCGGCCCATTGGCAGCTTTCTCTTTCTAGGCCCGACGGGCGTGGGAAAGACCGAACTGGCGCGCGCCCTGGCAGAGTTCCTGTTCGATGACGAACGGGCGATGATCCGGATCGACATGTCCGAATATCAGGAAAAGCACTCGGTTTCGAGGCTCATCGGTGCGCCTCCAGGCTATGTCGGCTACGACGAAGGCGGTCAGCTCACCGAAGCGGTCCGGCGGCGTCCCTATTCGGTGGTGCTGTTTGACGAGATCGAGAAGGCGCATCAGGACGTCTTCAACACTCTGCTGCAATTGCTGGACGACGGACGGTTGACCGATGGACAGGGACGGACAGTTGATTTCAAGAACACCATTGTGATTCTGACGTCTAATATCGGCAGCCATCGCATTTTGCAGTATCACGGCGCATTTGCAGGCGAAGAGTACGGCAGAATGAAGGAGACCGTGCTCGGCGAATTGCGCCAGAGTTTCCGGCCTGAGTTTCTCAATCGGCTGGACGAGATTATCGTTTTCCATGCTTTAAGCGAAGAGCATCTGAAGCAAATTGTTGAAATTCAGCTGAACGGGTTGCGCGCGCGATTGGCCGAGCGCCACATCACCTTGTACTTGTCCGACGAAGCTCGGACAACGCTGGTCAGGAACGGCTACGATCCCAGCTACGGGGCCAGGCCGCTAAAGCGGGCGATTCAGCGGGAAATTGAGACGCCGCTGGCCAGGCTTATCGTAGGTGGAGAGGTGCGGGACGGTCAAACTCTGTGGGTCGGAGCAGACCCGGCGGGGTTGGGCCTGATTTTTCAGACCGCAGCCAGTCCGGTCGAGCAGGAAATGACGCAGTCTGCTTAAACAAGCGGGACTGTAAATCGAAATTCAGTTTGTAACGTCAAATGAGAAGAAGGGCGGCTGCAAGTCCGAAGCGACAGGGCCGTAAGAAGAAAGGATTTTTAAGGACATGGCAAAAGAAGTCCAGTTTCGCCGCTCGACAGCGATTTTAACGCTGGTAGCGGCATCGATCGGAGGCGGTCTGGTCGCAGCGTTCGCGGTGGCAAGCCGGTCGAACGTGCCCGTCGCAGTGACCGCGCGGGCGGATACCGGCGCAAGTGTTGCGCGGGTGAATCAGCTGTCGAACTCATTCGCGGATGTGATTGAGAAGGCGTCGCCAGCGGTCGTGAAGATCAGTATGACGCGCATCATCAAGGCGTCGGAGCAGCAGGGCGGGGGCAACAATCCTTTCGGAGCCGATCCCTTCTTCCGCCAGTTCTTCGGGGGTCAGGGTAACGCCCGTCCGCGTGATCAGCGCGAACAGGGCTTGGGATCGGGCGTCATCGTCTCGCCCTCTGGATACATTTTGACCAACAACCATGTGGTCGAGAAGGCCAACAGCCTGAAGGTGTCGCTCCCTGATGGACGGGAGTTCACAGGTAAAGTTGTCGGGGCGGATCCTCAGACAGACGTCGCCGTAGTGAAGATCAATGCCAACGATTTGCCAACGCTGCCCTTCGCCAATTCCGACGCGGCTCGGGTGGGCGATCTCTGTTTCGCGATCGGCAACCCTTTTAACCAGGAGCATACGGTAACGATGGGTATCGTGAGTGCCAAGAATCGAGTGCTGGACCGCAACACCTACATCCAGAACTTCATTCAGACCGACGCGGCCATCAATCCGGGTAATTCCGGCGGCGCTTTGATCAATGCCAGGGGTGAACTGATCGGTATGAATACGGCCATTCTGTCGGGTGGCGGCGGAAGCCCCTTCGGCGGCGAGGCCGGCAACATCGGCATCGGGTTTGCTGTTCCTTCGAATCTGGCTAAGCAAGTCATGGAACAAATCGAGAAGAACGGCAAGGTGTCGCGAGGCTACATGGGCGTAGAACTCGGCAACGTGACCGCTGAAGAAGCCCCGCTGTTCGGTTTGAAAGAAGCGCAGGGTGCAGTCGTCGGCAAGATCACCCCGGGTGCTCCTGGCGACAAAGCTGGATTGAAGCAGGGCGACATCATTACCGGCATCGACGGCAAGAAGGTGCAGGGCGCGGACGATTTGACCTTGGCAGTTATTTCCAAGGCTCCCGGAAGTGCAGTGTCCTTAGACATCGTGCGAGATAGCAAGCCAACGAAGGTCACCGTGACTCTCGGTCAGCGGCCCTCGGGTGTTGACTGGAACAAGCGCGGCAGTAATGATGGCAACAACGATAACGACAACAACGGTAGCGACAGCGGCGATAAGGCGAATACCACCATTCGCGGTATCACGGTCGAGAACCTCACCTCCGATCTTGCTCAGCAGATCGGTGCCACAGCAGGAACGAAGGGCGTGGTTGTTGATGAAGTCGACCAGAGCAGTCCGGCCGCCGATGCAACTCTGGGCCGGGGCGCCGTGATCACGGCCGTCAACCGTCAGCCGGTCAGCAATGTGCAGGAGTTCAAACGGCTCATGAACCAAGCTGCGGATAAGCCGGTTTTGCTAACGGTCAACATCCAAGGCTCGATTGCCTTTACGGTGGTTCAGCCTAACACTAAGTAGGAAGCAGCCTTACTCGTAACAAGCCCGGCCGGGACACTGAACCCGAGCCGGGCTTTTTTGTCGCTAAACGTACCTGAGTCCTGGGTACGCAAGAAATCGCAGCTTAGCTGCTAAAGCCTGCATCGAAGGTACAGAGAAACAAAATGGCGAACAACGAATACCAAGTTCTACCGGCTTTACCGCTAAAGAATACAATCCTCTTCCCTGGATTGTTGTTGCCACTGTCTGTCGGCCGGGAGAGTTCGCTCCGGGCTGTCGAAGCGGCTCTGAAGACCGAAGGGAAGGAGATCATTCTCATTGCACAGCGGGATTCCCAGAACGATTCACCGCAGCAAGACGATCTGTACACCATCGGAACGAAGGCAGTTATTCGTAAGTCTTCGCGCCCCAACGACTCCCTGATGGAGATTCTGGTTCTCGGTGTAGAGCGGGTTGTTATCGCAAAATTGGAAGTGGGCGAGGCTTACCTCTCCGCTAAGTTCCGCATCTTCCCGCTGCCGCAAGATGGCGGCTCCGAAGTGGAAGCTCTCTCGGGTGCCCTGCTGGAGATGGCGGGGAAAGCGATTACGCTGGCCCAACCACAATCAGCCTCCGAGCTGACCCGGATGCTGGCCGGACATCAGGATCCGCTTGCTTTGGCTTACCTGCTCGCGAGCATTTTTAGTCTGGACGTTGCTCGCGAACAGAACTTGCTCGAAGCCGAGACACGGGCCGCTGCGCTGCGGCTGATGCACTCCTATCTGGCGCACGAGTTGCAAGTGCTGGAGCTGCGTCAGAAGATTGCCTCCGATGCCCGCGACGAAATGTCCAAGGAGCAGCGCGATTACCTCCTGCGACAGCAGCTGCGCGCCATCCAGCAGGAACTGGGCGAGAAGGACGGCGACAAAGCCGAGATCGAGCTGATTCGCGAGCGATACGCCAAAACCGAACTTCCCGAAGAGGCGAAGAAGGAATTCGAACGTGAGTTGGCCCGGCTGGAGCGATTGCCCAGCAGTGCGCCCGATTATCAAGTCACACGTACCTATCTGGAGTTTGTGCTCGATCTGCCCTGGAACAAGCTGACCGAGGATAAGCTCGATATCCCGCACGCGCGGCAGGTGCTCGATGAAGATCACTTCGGTCTGAAGGAAGTGAAAGAACGCATCCTGGAACACCTGAGCGTGCTGAAACGCAACCCCGAAGCAAAGGCGCCGATCCTGTGCCTGGTGGGCGCACCTGGCGTCGGCAAGACCTCGCTCGGGCAGTCCGTCGCGCGAGCGTTGGGACGCAAATTCGAGCGGTTTAGTCTCGGCGGCATGCACGACGAGGCCGAACTGAGAGGACATCGGCGGACTTACATCGGCGCCATGGCGGGACGGCTCCTGCAAGCCATCCGGCGGGCAGGCGCCGTCAACCCGGTCCTCTTGCTGGACGAAGTAGACAAGCTCGGCCGCGACTTCCGGGGCGACCCTGCCGCAGCACTTCTGGAAGTCTTGGACCCTGAGCAGAACAAAACCTTCCGCGACAACTATCTGGACATGGCTTTCGATCTGTCGAAGGTGCTGTTCATTACCACCGCCAATTCGCTCGACACCATTCCTCAGCCGTTGCTCGACCGCATGGAAATCCTGCGGCTCTCGGGCTACAGCGAGGAAGAGAAGGGGCAGATTGCACGGCGTTACCTGATCCCCAAGCAGCTCAAAGCCACGGGCCTGACCGAGGAGCAGGTGGAGTTTACGGACGATGGTCTGAAAGCGATCATCAGCGGCTACACTCGCGAAGCGGGACTGCGGCGGCTGGAGCGGGCAATCGCCAGAGTTACGCGCAAGATCACTCTGCAGTTTGCGGAGAGTGAGCCCGGCAAGGTTATCGTCACCCCCGAAAGCCTCGGCGACTTGCTCGGGCCGGAGATCTTCCTTCCCGAACAGATGCGCAAAACCGTACCTCCCGGTGTGGTCACAGGGCTTGCCTGGACCGAAAGCGGCGGCGACGTTCTCTATATCGAGAGCACGCTTCTCCCCGAGGGCAAGGGTCTCACCATGACCGGCCAGCTGGGCGAGGTCATGCAGGAGTCGGCGAAAATCGCACAGAGTTATATCTGGGCCCATGCGGCTGACCTGGGTGTCGATCCCGACGCCATTAAAAACAACGGCGTGCACGTTCACGTACCTGCCGGAGCGATTCCGAAAGACGGGCCTTCTGCCGGTGTCACCATGACCAGCGCCATGGCTTCGCTTTACACGGGTCTGCCGGCGCGGAGCGATGTCGCGATGACCGGTGAGGTGACGCTGGCGGGATTAGTGCTCCCCATCGGCGGCATGAAGGAAAAGGTTCTGGCAGCCAGGCGCGCTGGTATCCGTCGCGTCATTCTGCCTCACGGAAACAAGAAAGACCTCCGTGACCTGCCCGACCACGTCCGCCAGGAGATGCAGTTCCACTTCGTTGAACGCGTGGAGGAGGTGCTCTCCCTGGTAATTCCGAATCTCAAGCTGCGACCCTTAGCCGTCGCCAGCTAAACCATCCTAAGTCAGTTGAAAACCGCCGCCCGGCACGTTCTACCCCCGTTCTTGCGGGACCCTGAGCGTGCCGGGTTTCTCGATCTGTTGCATCGTCCTTAATCGCGCCATTCCTCACCAGCGCTCTCGCGTGTTCCTGGGAAGAGCCTCAGCTTTTCATCCCTCGTTGCGACGAAACGAATAACCCGCCGCACCCTCAGTCACAAAGATCCAAAATATTCCCAACCTCCTCATTACTCACCACTTCCCACTCTCCACTCCCCACCCGAAAATCCGTTTCGCGGCACGTCCATGCTACCCTCCGGCAGGCTCGCCCCAGCTACCCTGTCCGCG
>CAXTMN010000159.1:0-8828 GCA_964245395.1 uncultured Bryobacteraceae bacterium | reverse complement strand
AACTATCATGGGAAAACTCTTGTAGCATTTGGCTTCGGCCACGGGGGCAGCTCAGTTTTTTCGATGATTGAGGCCGAGTTCCGCGAGAAAGGCTTGCCCCTTCACGGCCGTGGCGCGTTTTGAGGCCAGTTCTACACAATCGATGACGGACGAAAGAGTATATGGATGCATGGCTCCCTCCGCCTTCTTACCAGCTGGAGACACCGTCCAAACGCGAGTTGTTCCTCTTCTTAGTCCTGTCGCCGGTAAATGAGGCTTAACTTAGTACGCTCGATCAGCTTATAGCGTGCAAGCCACGGCCGAAGTTCCGGGTAAACATCAGGCCGCAGCTTCGGGTTCAGGAGGCCCAGCCCGTCTACAAACCATGTTGGATGAGCTGTCAGTAAAGTACGGCGGTTCGCGGCAGCAGGTCCACTATAGATCGGATGAGTGGCGTTCAGGTGGCGATCGGCCGGAACTCCTGTTAGCGGCTGCGAATCCCAAAAAACGCCTGGGGAAATAAGGCGCGTGTACACGTACAGATCGGGCCGGTAACCCCAGACGAGCAGCGTGTCACCGGGCTGCTTCAAGGCATTTAGTTGGCGCGCCGCATCTTGGCTGTCCAGATCCATGGCGATGTCTGACCAGCGCGGCTCATCACGACGAAGGTCGTCAAGGGCCAACGAAGCATACCGCGGACCGAAGCGTAACAGCGGTACGAGGAGCAACAGGATTAGCGCGATGAGTGCCGGCCTTCTGAACCGCTCAACAGCGAATACAATGCCGCGCGAACCGGCTATGACCAGGGGCGGCAGTAGCTGCAGGAAATAGTGAGGCGCGAAACGGGAACCGAGTGAAACAGCAGCGAACGACAGAATGATCCAGACGCCTAGCTTCTGCCGATCGGTCCGAATCATACGAAGCAGGCCATAAAACGCGCTCAGAACGATTGCCGCATGGAACCCCGCCCAGTTCGCGGTACGGGTAAGACCGTTCCGCAAGGGAGTGAGCACTGGAGAGTCGCGGGCATAAATCAGCCCCCAGCCCCAGACTTGTTCGACGTAGCCGCTCCACGCTCCGGTAAACAGCGCGCACAGTATACCAGTCAGCACGGGCACCAAAAAGCCAGCGCTTAGAGTAAGCAGTTCCGGAAGGGACCAGATGGCGCAAGTGAGCAGAATGAAGAGTGCTTTAGTGTTGGCCAGAAAAGCGATACCACACCAGAATCCCGCCCACCAGTTTCTGCCGCATTGCGCAGAGTGGATTGCGGCAAGGTGCGGCACGAACATCAGGGCGTCTGCCGCGAAGGGGATCACGGCCGAAGGTAGATAGAAGGTCAGGAAGAATGCAAGAAGGATTGCGGCCAGGCATCCTTCGGCCTCGCTCCACCAAGTACGCGCCAGGCGATAAGCGAAATAACATGCCGTTGACGCGTATCCGGCATCAAGCAGCCGCAGCGGCCAACCCGGATAACCAGCAATCAGGAGATAGTAGAAGGCACTCAGGGGAGGCTTGTCATACCAGAAATCGCGGTAGGGAATCTTGCCGTGAATGATTTGAATGGCGGCGGCAAGGTGGTAATCCTCATCCGCCCAAAGCAGATGAATGTGAGCCAGCCGAAGCGAGCAGAGCACAATCACGGTCAGCAGACACACCACCGGCAGGCGCGTCCGCGCAACAGCTCCTGAACCGGCCACCTCTGACATCACCCGCGTATGATAAGACATGCGTTGCGGTCAAAATAAAAGCCGGTAAATGCCCGCAAACGGATCACCAGAGAAGACTGCAATACGGCGGAAGACTCTCCAGACGGTCGAGATTTCCAAGTCGTACAGTGGCCGGAAAGTAGTCGATAACGTTACTGTTCGCGTGGAGCAGGGCGAAGTAGTAGGATTGCTGGGTCCCAACGGCGCGGGTAAGACTACATCGTTTTATATTCTTGTGGGACTGATTAGTCCTGACTCGGGTGAAGTGCTGCTGGACGGGCAGGCGATTACCGAGTTACCGATGTACCTGCGGGCACGGCGCGGGGTGAGTTATCTCCCGCAAGAGGCGTCAGTCTTTCGCAAGCTCAGTGTAGAAGACAACCTGATGGCAATTCTGCAGACGCTCAGGATTAGCGGGCGTGAGCGGCGGGAGCGCATGACGAATCTGATCAGCGATCTTGGACTCGAAACCGTTCGCCATAGCAAAGGGTACATGCTGTCGGGAGGAGAGCGCCGCCGGGTGGAGATCGCACGTGCCCTGGTCTTGCAACCGGACTTCATTCTGCTCGACGAGCCGTTTTCCGGGATCGATCCCATTCAGGTGATTGAGCTCCAGCGAATCATTCAGGACCTGAAAGGCAGAGGCATCGGCGTTCTGGTGACCGATCATAATGTGCGCGAAACTCTCGCCGTAACCGATCGGGCTTACATCATCAGTAACGGCCGGATCTTTCGCGCGGGCTCCCCGGAGTCACTCGGCAACGACCCGGAAGTGCGACGGATTTACCTGGGAGAGAACTTCTATTTCCCAGGGTTTTCAGCGCCTCCAGAGGCCTGAAAACCGAGCAGATTTCCCGGCAAAGTCGCCCAAACTCACAGAATTTCCTGAATAAACAAAGGGGCAAAGCGGTGATACACTTAGCCACATGAGTTCGCTTTCGCAACGGCTACATCTCGGAGTCCAGCAAAAGCAGATACTCACGCCTGGACTCGTCCAGATGGTTACGGTTCTTCAGCTGAATCGGATGGAGCTGAAGGACATGATCGTGAATGAGATTGCTGAAAACTGCGTTCTCGAGGAGGCTGGGGAAGCTGGCGAAGAGTTGACGCCTGCCGAAGTGCAATCCCTTCTGGAGTGCGAACGGCTGACCGATCCTGCGGATCAGGCGATCCTGGACAAGGTGGATCGCCAGGAATCGCTCGGTTCCTATGAGTCGTCTTCGGAAGCAGAGGTCCTGGCCGACAGTGCTGCCGGAGAAATCGTCGAGCCGAATGCAACATCGGTCACACTTGGGGATGAAGGGCCGAAGGCTGAAGCCGATCCCTTCGACGAGATTGATTTTGGCAGCTTCTTCGACGACTATCTTGATCCGGGTTTTAAGAGCCCAGCATCGGAGTCGTTTGAAAAACCGTCGTTCGAAACGTTTCTGTCTTCACCAGTCACTCTGAGTGATCATCTGCACTCGCAGCTGAGTGTCATGGTGATGCCGGAGAGCGTCCGGCAAGCAGCGAACAGCATTATCGGCAATTTGGAAGAGAGTGGATACCTCACTACACTTCCGGAAGAGATCGCCGTAACTGAAGGTCTTAGTTTGTGTAATGTGAAAGCCGGCCTGAAGGTGGTGCAATCGCTCGATCCTTCAGGTGTTGGGGCAATGAATCTGCGCGACTGTCTGCTGCTGCAACTCGATGCGCGTGGGTGCCGGGGCGGTGTGGCGTGGCAGATTATTCACGATCACCTGAAGCTACTCGAATCCAGGCAGCTATCGCTATTAGTGAAGGCAATGGGCCGTCCGCCGGAACACATTCAGATTGCAGTGGATGTCATTCGGCATCTGGACCCTGCACCGGGTCTGCGTTTTTCAGGAGGTGGAGCGCGCCAGGTCGAACCCGATGTTTACATCTCCAAGGATGGCGACGACTATGTCATCACTCTGAACGATGACGATATTCCCCAGTTGCGGCTGAATGGCGAGTACAAGCGGATGGTCGATCGCGAGCAGGAACCCGATAAAGACGTCCGCAACTACGTCAAAGAGCGTTATGCATCGGCTCTCATGCTGATCAAGAATATCGAACAGCGAAAGCAAACGATTCTACGGGTCTGCCATTCCATTATTCGCCGCCAACTCGAGTTTCTGGAGGGTGGAATCGATCAGTTGAAGCCGATGATGATCAAGGAAGTGGCAGAAGAAATTGGTGTACATCCTTCTACTGTCAGCAGGGCTGTGGCGAGCAAATACGCGCACACTCCGCAGGGAGTCTTCGAGTTGCGCTATTTCTTCTCGGAAGCTGTTCAGGGGTCGTCTGGAAGTACAACTCCTCTGTTGATTGTCAAACGCCGCGTGAAAAAGATGATCGAGGATGAAGACACTGCGCAGCCCCTAACCGACGAGCAGATCACTGCCCGGTTGCAGTCCGAAGGCATCCAGGTCACCCGCCGTACAGTCGCCAAGTATCGTGAAGATATGAGAATTCCCTCGACACATCAGCGCCGCGTACGCGCCTAACAGGTACCTCTCCTGATCAGTCAGAACCGTCGGGGCGAGGCAAAGCTGCTGCTCTTGTTTCTAGTAGGCGAATATGAAGCTTATTTACTCCGGAAAGACCAAAGAATTCACGTCAGAGCTGGAAGAGAAAATAAACGGCAAACTGGCTAAGCTCGGCAAGCTGACCGAACAACGCGGTGAACGTGAAGTTCACATGACCCATCACATGGAGCGTCATCTCCACAAGATTGAGCTCACCATGAACTTGTACGACCACGGGCTGAGCGGGGAAGGCGCAGATGGCGACCTTCAGGCCTCTATCTGCCACGCGATCGAGAAACTAGAGAAGCAGATTGTGAAGGTGCGCGACCGGTGGCGCGACACTCATCGTGATCCGAAAGCTGTCCGGTCGAGTAAAGAGAGCTGGACTGAGACCGCGCCGGCCGACGTTGATGTGGCTGCCCCAAAAAGCAACGGCAAAGCGCCAGGCAACGGAACCGTTCGCAAACCTCAGGTTTTTCGCGTAAACTACGATGAAGACCGGAAGCCGATGACGCTGGAAGAAGCGATTCTGGAGATGAAGGGCGATGCAGAAACCGACTACGTTGTGTATCGCAACTCAGAACGAAACTGTTTGAACGTTCTGGTGCGCCGCGCTGACGGCAACTTCGACCTGATTGAATCGTAAAGCAGCCTCGGAGTGCAGAGCATCCAACATTCGAAAGGCGTATGGCAAAGGCTAAACCCGAGAGTGTCAATGTAGAGGCCGCCCCGTCGCAGAAGCCTGCCGTAGATCTCGTTATCATCACCGGGACAAGTGGATCCGGAAAATTAACCGCGCTGAAAGCCTTTGAAGATTTGGGGTTTTATAGCGTCGACAATCTCCCGATCGCGCTCGTGCCCATGTTTGCTGACCTAAGTCATGACGCCAAAACACGAAAACGTGCAGCCCTGATTATCGACATCCGCGAAGGTGCTGAACTCCAGCAATTCCCCAAAATATACTCCGATCTGAAGAAGCGGCTTAACGCAACTCTGTTATTTCTGGACGCGGACAACGACGTTTTGCAGCGACGCTTTAGCGAAACCAGGCGCCCTCATCCGCTCGGCGCAGAGTTAACTGTGATAAACAGCATCCAGAGCGAGCGAGAGCAGCTAAAGCCCATTCGCTCCCTTGCGGATCTGTATATTGATACGTCGAAGCTGAACGTTCATGACCTTCGCCGGTTTATCAACGAGAAGTTCGAGCAGGCGGCGCAATCCGATAAGATTTCGGTTTACGTCAACAGCTTTGGATTCCGTTACGGGGTTCCCTCCGACAGCGATCTGGTTTTCGATGTTCGTTTTTTGCCGAATCCGAACTATATCCCGGAGTTCAAACATCTGACGGGCAGGCATCCGAGCGTCGCCCGATACATCCGTTCCTTCCCGCAAACGGTCGAATTTATCAGCAGGATTTCGGATCTGCTCATCTACTTGCTGCCGCACTACATCCGGGAAGGGAAGAGTTATCTAACAATCTCGTTTGGCTGCACTGGCGGCCATCACCGGTCTGTTTTGATCGCACATGAAATCTTCAAACGTTTAAAAAAAGCCGGCTTTGCTGTGAAAGAGAGTCATCGGGACACAGCTCGTCAATAGGCATCACAGAACATCAGCAGGTTCCATCAGTCCTGGCAAAGGCATAAGGGTCGCGTTCTTCGGGCGGTCCATCCAGACACTCGAGATCTTTTTCGATGGCAATCTTCAGCGCTGATCCATTGGCCCCTACTTCGAAATACATTCCAATCTGGTCTGATTTTGCCCACTCGAGAATGCCGTTCTGAGGCGCAAGAATCCGGATGACGCCCGAGGTAAACGACGCCTCTGGTTGATCGGAATCAGACTGCCTCAACACGTAGCTGAGGCGCGTTTCCCCGGGGAACAGAACGGCTTCTTCCAGAGTCGCACCGGATGCCAAGTCTTGCACTTCGCGGCGGTTGACTCGCAGGCGCAGACTGTTCTCCCGGAAACGCAACTTCATCTATCTACGAGTTTATCCGCCAGTCGCCTGAGTAGATATTGAAGCGCTGGTTGCGAACAAAGCCAACCAAGGTCAGCCCGTGGTTGCGAGCCGTGTCGACTGCCAGGCTGGAGGGCCCGCCAATGGTTGCCAAGATTGGCGCACCAGAGGCAATGGCTTTCTGCACTAGTTCGAAACTGCTTCTGCTGCTCATGAAGAGGACGCGATCGTGCAAAGGAATTTTTCCGTGCAGCAGACAGAATCCCAGTAGTTTGTCGAGCGCATTGTGCCGGCCGATGTCTTCAAAGACCCTCTCCACCTGCCCGTCCGAATTGACCAGAGCTGCAGCGTGCAGGCCTCCTGTTTCGTCGAAACCGGATTGGTGTGACCGAAGCAGGTCGGGAAGCCTTCTGATCAGGTCCGGCATGATCGTAAAGATTCCGGAAGGTGCGGCAGGTTCTGAACGAAAGAGTGACTCGCTGCTCCGCTTTCCGCAAATGCCGCAACTCGAGCTCAGAAAGGTGTTGCGACTCATTCGCCAGGCCTCGAAATCGACATCTTCCGACAGCTCTACAGCGATCTCGTTGGAAGGTGGAATGCCGAGCGAGCGAAGCTCCAAGATCTGTTCGCGACGAGTCACGATGCCTTCGGATAGAAGAAAGCCCGCCGCCAGCTCTTCGTCGTTGCCCGGCGTGCGCATGGTCAGGGCGACATTTTGCGAGATGCGCGCGGCCTTCATCGAGTAAGTCACCCGGATGTCTAACGGCTCTTCAGCCGCGACTGTATCTACGATGCGGCCGGTCTCTATATCCTGACCATTACCGATGCGCTTAATTCTGAATGTTCGGGTAAGCGAAGACGGCAGCTGTAGATCCACACTGCTTCTAGCCTGACATGTCGCGTCAGGCTTGATATTGAACCCACTCTGCTTGTGCGCTATCGTTTTGTCGAGACTGGCTTGCAGGCGATTGGCATCTTCCATACAGAATACGTTTTACTGGGGCTGCTAGCGCTAGTCGCTGCTTTGGCGTTTCTGGCCAAGCGAGTTGCTATTCCCTATCCCATCATCCTGGTGCTCGGTGGCCTTGGCCTGAGCCTGTTGCCGGGAATGCCGCGCATCTCGCTCGACCCCAACGCAGTTTTTTTTATCTTTTTGCCTCCTCTGTTGTTCTCGGCAGCCTTTCATATCTCCTGGCGCGAGTTCCGCAACAATCTGGTTAGCATCTTTATGCTCGCTTTCGGGTTGGTCGGGTTCACTGTCCTTGGCGTAGCGCTGGTCACCCGGTGGATGTTCCCTGATTTCGATTGGCGGCTGGGGTTGGTGCTGGGCGCGGTAGTCGCTACCACCGATCCCATCTCTGCTACCGCCACGGCCCGCCGGCTTGGTTTGCCCCGCAAGATCACCGATCTGATTGAGGCCGAAAGCCTGGTCAACGACGGCAGCGGACTAGTCGCTTTGAAATTTACAGCGGCGCTTCTGGTCACAGGCATCACACCCACCGTGCTTGCGGGCACCGGCCAACTGCTCTATCTCATCATTGCGGGAGTCGTGATCGGGCTCATTGTCGGCGGCATCGCTCATTGGGTACAAACGTGGATCTCCGACTCACCTATCGAGATCACCATCAGCCTGATCACCCCGTACATTGCCTACCTGTCAGCAGAAAATGCCGGGTGTTCAGGAGTTATGGCGACGCTTGCCTGCGGTTTGTATCTGGGGCGTCGCAGTTCACTCTTTTCGCTTCATGCGCGGCTGGAAGCCTCGGCTGTCTGGCAGACGCTCGATTTCGTTCTCAATGGTCTGGTGTTTCTCATCCTCGGATTACAGTTGCCGGACATCCTGACCGACATTCACGGTATTCCGCTCAACACACTTGCCGTTGACGCCATCCTGTTTACGGCTTTAGTGGTCATGCTGCGTCTGATCTGGGTCTACCCAAGTGCCTTTATCTCCAACCTGATCCGGAGTCACTTGGGACTGCGCAAAGTAGACAAGTTTACTCCTCGCGAGATCTTTATCATTGGTTGGTCCGGGATGCGTGGCGTGTTGGCGCTTGCCGCAGCTAGTTCCCTTCCCGTTCGCCTCAACAGTGGACTGGCCTTCCCGCAACGGAACCTGCTTATCTTCCTGACTTTTTGCGTCATTTTTGTGACTCTGGTTCTGCAGGGGCTCAGCTTACCAAGTTTGATTCGGCGTCTGGGCATGGCTGGAAAGGCCAGCTTCGCGCACGAGGAAGAGTTTGCCCGGCGCCAAATGATTGAGGCTGCTCTGGCAAAGCTCGACGACTTTCGCCTGGAGGCCGAGCCGGACGGAGACGAGCTATTCAGTCAGCTTGAGATGATTTACAAACGTCGAATCGCCTTGCTTGATCGGCAGACGAATGAGGAGGGTGCTTTGACGCGGGCACAAGTGGAGACGTACGACGATGTTGCTCGGGAACTCCGGTCAACTGAACGATCTGTGGTCCTCAAGCTTCGGAATGAAAACAAAATTCACGATGAAGTGTTGAGGACGTTAGAACGAGAGCTGGACCTACTGGAGGTTCGATTCGCCCCGGACAGCCCGTAAAACGCTAGGGGCCGTGTGCAAATAATGATTGGTTGCGGGGGCAAGATTTGAACTTGCGACCTTTGGGTTATGAGCCCAACGAG
>CAXTMN010000158.1:0-8864 GCA_964245395.1 uncultured Bryobacteraceae bacterium | reverse complement strand
GGCCAGCAGTCCCTTTTCAGCCCGTAGCAGTCGCGTAAACTCGGAAGGCGAGACTGCAAAGGTAACGGTGTAGGGTAGATCATCGTTTTCGTAAGGACGGCGCGAACGGTGCAAGGGGACAAACACCTCCATAGAAGGCGAGTGGCCCTCGATGAAAAAAACGACGCTGGGAACGGGCTTCGATTGCGGTCCCAGAAAGGTCAGCTTGGCTTGAGCGGTGCGCAGTTGGTCCGCAGTGGCGTCGAACACAGAAGTCTTCATAGGTTTCTCTGATTTACGCGAGTTGTCCCGGTGAGCGCATGCAGATTCAAAGGTCAGCGATCCGAGCAGCAGCAAAGCTAAGACTCGGCCCGGAAGTTTAGGTGCATGGCTTAAAACTGTGTTCTTTATTGAAGTTGTCAAAGGCGGTTATCTTTCCCGCAGAGGGACCGGACGCATTGGCATTCGTAATTGTCGAAACCCCCGGGTCGCCTTTTTGATGATCCTGGTAGGTCTTTTTATACTGCCAGGCCACACCCTCATACCAATGCCCGCAATCCGGGCCTTTCATGCACCAGGCGTACGTTTCGAACGTCATAGTGAAGACCTTAGTGCCAGACTTATTTGAAGCCGGATCGAAGAAGCCGTTCGGAACGAAATTGCGAATATTCGGAGTGTCGTTCATCGTCGCCTTTCCGCTTCCGCCATTTTTGCTGCCATTGCCCGTGCCTTGTTGATAATCGGGCGTGGTCTCACCCGGCAGACAGTCGATAGACCAGCCGTCGCTGGTTGAAATCTTATCCCGATATTTCCAGCCGCTCCAGAGGTCGCCTGGCTTGACGACAGCACCGTCGGCGGCGTATTGGATGAATTGCACATGCACAATCTTTTCGCACTTGGTGACCTTGTCCGACTTATCGGGATCGAAGACAAGATCGATGCGGTTAGCGTTGGTCTTGCTCTCTTTATTGGGGTCCTTCGCGGAAGGACATCCTTGTACCGCGGCCTCAGGATCGTAGTCTGAGGAAAAGTCGCGATCCAAGTCGTCAAAGAGATTATCCGTAGAATCATCATCTGACATCTATCAA
Organism: uncultured Bryobacteraceae bacterium; assembly: GCA_964245395.1. Classification (GTDB taxonomy): domain Bacteria; phylum Acidobacteriota; class Terriglobia; order Bryobacterales; family Bryobacteraceae; genus Bog-105. Next base: position 7,797 of record CAXTMN010000158.1, on the reverse strand, counting down.
GCTCGCTTATACAGGTCGGGCTCCGCTAAGAGTTCCCGGGTCTTGGCCACTTTTGCGGAGCCATCGAGATGGGAGGAAGACCAGACAGCACCAAAGGGAGGTTGAGATCGGAAGTCGGCGCCTGCCATAAATCGGAAGACGACAAAGGAGGCTAGGTCAGCCTCGGATTTCAGCCCGGTACTTCGAGCAGATGCGATCTGGTTTTCGGCTTCAGCGAAGAGTCCCTCCTCCGAGAACGGCTGGCTCTGTTTTGGAAGGTGGCTGCGAAGGAAAGTGACAACGCGGCGCGCAAAGTGATCCTTAGAACCCGTACTGAGCGCTTCGAACTGGGCCCTGCGAATCACCATCAAAGTGGACCTCAACGTTTACTATAGGTCCTGCGGTCTCTTGGGTTCAAGCGGAAGCCTGTTCAGCGCTCTTGTGCCCGTCTACGGGAATCTCACGTTTGCCCTGCGTACCTGGCGTTTGTTTTCAATCAACAACTAGCCGCGTTTCCGGAGAACCTTGTCAGCTGGAGGCAAAGTCCCCGTCAGGAAAACCTCCACGCCGCCAGTAACCCAGGTGTTGATTTCCTGTTCGGTCAGCTTGTCAACAAGCCCGAGCAGATTTTTCAGGTGAAAGTTGCCCATGATCAGGCCGATGAATTGAATCGCGAGTGCTTCCGCATTTCCGCGCCCCAGCGAGCCTGACTTTTGCCAATGCTCGATATGAAGCTGCAGAAGCCGGATGGCCGCTTCTGGGCCTGCTTCAAAGAATGCTGCGGCGAGCTTAGGGAACCGTTCGGCCTCCGCGATCATGGCCCGGAACATCGACCTTCCGTAAGGATCCGAAATGGCTCGTAAAAATTGCTTGCCGAAAGCGGTCAGGCCTGCTTTCGGGTCCAGGTTCACGATATCGAGCGTCTGGAACGAAGCCAGCTTGCACTTGCAGGTGTTTTGGACTGCGGCGGCGAACAGTCCTTCTTTACCGCCGTAATAGCTGTAAAGCGTGGCTTTGGATCCGCCAACTTTTTCGAGGATGTCGTCAAGGCTGACCGCATCGTACCCGCGCTCCAGAAACAACTTGCTGGCCACGCTTAAAATCGCGGTTTGTTTCTCCTGTGCTCTAGCGCTCGAGATCAAACAGTTCGGCGGTCGCAAAAGTCGAGACGCTCCTTAGTCTCAAAGTATCCGATGCAAGAATGCCGAATTCAAGAGTTGCAGATCGCTAAAAGGCCTTGAAGAAAGAATAATCCGCCGAGTAGGGAACAAGAGCTACATCTCCAATCTTGCAAGCTCCGGCGGGAGCGGCGCCGCCCTCGGTGTTCAGACGCTGGATGTAGGTGGTGCGTCCAAGCTCGCCGGCGCCGAACTGCGCTCCTCGTGTTTGCACAGCACTGAGCAAGAGGCACGGTATAGAACCCGCATTGGGGCAGCTTGCGTCCGTGCCGGCCTGAACGCTCTCCAGACGCTGACCCCAGACGGCACTTGAATCGAGAGAACTCTGCCAGGTGGGGCAGTCAAGCTGGTTGAGTTCGATCGAGATGGTGCAAGCCGGTGTGGACTGAACCGGGACGTTCGGTACCGGGCTGAGGAAATGCGTCGCTACCTGCTGGCGAGAGGAAAACAGAAACGGAATGGACAAGGTGGCTTGGGGACCGAAGAAGGTCCAGGCCGTTGTGTTCCCATTCGGGGAAGGAAGGCAGATATAATCTTGCGTCCCTATGGCATGTGCTGTCAAAAAGCGGAGATTGCCCGAAGGGGGCGTGAGCTGAGCCGGGGGAGCAGGGGATTGCGCCCGCGCTGGCGTGAGGGAAAGGACCGAAGCACCTAAGATGAGAAAGGCGCTGTAGCGAAAGACCTTTTGCCTACCGGACAACTGCTGCATAGCGTCTCGGCCACAGAACCGGCCAATTCCTTCCTTAGGCAAATTGCTTGACATAGACTTCTCCTCTTCTGGACTTAGTAAGTAATAGCAGAGGGGGACTTCACGCCGGTCATCTTTTCGAGGCTGACGCAAAAGAATGAGCTGCCTGAACACGATCTTGCAGCCGTTGAAGCGTGACGGTCATTGTCTGACGAGAGAATCGCTGGATCATCGGTGCAATCAACCATCTGACCGTACCGGGAACGCCACGGCTGAGTGTCAGGCTCTCCACTTCCACAGATACACCAGTTTCATACTGCTGATACCGCACGATGCTAAATGTCCTCTGTATATAGCCATGCGATGCATTGCTAGGAATAGGCTTTTCAGCGGGACTACCAGGATTTTGCAGCTCAACCAACTGCATTGCATCGGTGACACTGTAACCGGCGCTCTCACTCGATCGATAGTAAGTCGTCCGGAACTTGCCGAGAAGCCCGACCTTGATTCCGAACTCTTTCTGGACGAACTTTAATTGGTAAATAAACTCCTGCTGATTGCGCCTCAGGAGATTAGATCCGATTACTGCCGGACCATAGAGGTCCGCATACGAATCATAATCTTGCAAAACAGCAACAAGATCAAAATCGCGAGCGTTCGGGATGAAGATCGCGCCCGTCCAGTGGTGAATCAGACCTGATGGAACGACGATCATGTCGCCCGATACGATGGGGAGCGCGGAGCTGTGATCAAGTTTGGAATTGTTACTCCTGTCCTTTTGGCTGGTAATGGGAAGACAGGAATGTCTGTTGCCAGATGGGCGTGTCAATTCTTCTTTGGTTGATTGAATATTTTTGTCCCAGGCGGCAAGTGCGTCTGCCGGCGCTGTGCTGGCAATAGAATGACGAATGATGAGCGAGAAAGCGATAGCTAACACAGCTTTCCGGCCGATGCTGAGCTTCTTCAGCCAGTGTTTAGCAAGCGACAGTTTTGAGTGCATGATCTTAGGAGTGATACTGTACCGGACAGTACAGGGATGAAGCGAACTTCACTGGAGATGCAAGTTCGAGCCAGGTGGTCAAATGTCTCAAAGCTTTGTGAAGAAAATTACGATTTTGTGATTATGCGATGACAGTGACGGCTGGCAAAAGTTCTCCCCTAGGGGCTTCGGTGTCAGGCGGCGGAACCAACTTCAGCATTCTCTCCAAGCATGCTGATGCGGTCGAACTTCTGCTCTTTGACTCGGTTGACGATGGCGCTCCAGCGGAGGTCATCCGCTTCGACTCAGAGAGGAACTCAACGGGGCAGTACTGGCATGTTCACCTAGCGAGCGTGCAACCGGGCCAAGTATATGGCTATCGAATGAGTGGCCCCTTTGAACCGTCGAGCGGCTTCCGATTCGATGGAGACAAGCTGTTGCTGGACCCCTATGGCCGGAGTATCGCTGTTCCGAAAGCCTACAGCCGAAGCGCAGCGTGCCTGCCGGGAGACAATGCGCAATATGCCATGAAGAGCGTCGTCACTGACATGAGTTCCTATGACTGGGAGGGTGATCTTCCACTCCATAGGCCTATGTCGCAGACGATCATTTACGAAACACATCTTCGAGGCTTTACCCGACACCCCAGTTCCGGCGTGCCGTCGGAAAGGCAGGGCACGTACGCTGGTTTTGTCGAGAAGATACCTTACCTTCTGGACCTGGGCGTGACAGCTGTCGAGCTCATGCCCGTTTTTCAATTTGATCCGCAGGACGCATCGCCCGAACTGAGCAATTATTGGGGATACAGTCCGGTGTCTTTGTTTTCACCGCACTCAGGCTATAGCTCCCAGCGCGACCCCCTGGCCTGTTTGGACGAATTTCGCGACATGGTCAAGGCGCTGCATCGTGCCGGCATTGAAGTCATTTTAGATGTCGTTTACAACCACACAGCCGAAGGTGGCGCAGACGGACCGACCTTCAGCTTTCGCGGACTCGAGAATGGGTGCTATTACATTCTCAATCCGGATCTGGTTTCGTATGCCGACTATTCGGGGTGTGGAAACACCCTCAATGCAAACCACCCGGTCGTGCGGCGAATGATTTGGGACAGCGTGCGGTACTGGGTGGAAGAGATGCACGTGGATGGTTTCCGGTTCGACCTTGCGTCCATACTCTCTCGCGATGAGACCGGCCAGCCGATGGCTAACCCCCCGATTCTCTGGGATCTTGATTCGGATCCGAGTCTGGCTGGAACAAAATTGATCGCGGAAGCGTGGGATGCAGCGGGGTTGTATCAGCTGGGACATTTTATCGGCGATAACTGGCGGGAATGGAACGGAAAATTTCGTGATGACGTACGGCGCTATCTGCGCGGCGACTCGGGAACGGTGATGTCTCTTCTTCAACGTTTACTGGGGAGCCCGGACCTTTATCGATGGCAGGGTAAAAAGGCGACGCAAAGCATCAATTTCATCACCTGTCATGACGGCTTCACACTCAATGATCTCGTCAGCTATTCCACCAAGCACAACGAGAACAATAAGCAAGGAAACCGCGATGGTTCGAACGATAACTGGTCGTGGAACTGTGGCGTCGAGGGGCCCTCAGATGACCTGTCGATCGAAAAGACTCGGGTTCGCCAAATTAAGAATGCGCTGACTATTACTCTGTGCTCAATCGGCGTTCCTATGCTTCTGATGGGCGACGAGGTACGCCGCTCACAGGGAGGCAACAATAACCCCTTTTGCCAGGACAATGAAATAAGCTGGTTCGACTGGGGCTTACCGAGTCAACACAGCGAGATTCATCGGTTTACGAAGCTGCTGGTACAGAGGCGAATGGGCTTTTTCCCTCCTGGGTTTTCTGAGAACAGCTCGCTTGCGGATTTTCTCGACAATGCTCACATAAAGTGGCACTGTTGCCGTCCAGGTGCAAAACACGCCTTGCACCCGGATGGAGTTCTTTATTTCCAACGCCTATTGGGAGCCCCTGAGCTTTGAGATCCCGCCTCTGCCCGACTCGCAGCGCGACCGATGGATGCGCATCGTTGACACAGGTCTGGACAGTCCTGAGGACATCGCTATGCCTGGGGATGCTCAAGATGTGGAGGGGCGAACATACCTGGTGCAGCCTCGCTCAGTTGTGTTGCTGTCCTGGATACCCCGGCAGGGGGGTGAGGAGTGAACAGTGGCGAGTGGGGACTCATTCTCGTTCCCCGTTAATGGCGATGCTTACTGCTTCAGCAGCTGTTGAGGAACCCCAGATGGACTGGCTGCCCCAGATCGATTGGCTTCCCCAAATTGACTGGCTTCCCCAAATTGACTGGCTCCCGCAAATGGAGGAGCTGCTGCACACTACTGTGGCCGTTCCTCCATTACCGTCGAAGTTGCTCGCATAGGCAGCGGCCGGAGACAGCGCTGTACCCGTGAAGGAATGAACATCCGAGATCGCGGCTTGAATGTCGAGATATCCAGCGCCTACCGTGAAAATGTCGTACTCACTTGTGTAGCTTTGTCCAGTCGTGGAATCGTAAGCGGTGCTGGTAAGTGGGAATGTCTTATACGCGGTTAGCATCAACTTCGCTTTTACCTGATCTGGGGTGAGAAAAGGTGTTTGCTGAAGCAATAATGCAGCAGCCCCACTGACGACGGGAGCGGCCATGCTGGTTCCACTCAGTGTGAAATACGCACCCGAGGTTTGCGTTTGATTGGTCCACTGATAGTAGGTCAGGGGCACCAGGTTTTGAGGGTAAGACTGCTGGAGCGAACCGCTTGGAGACATGAGCGAGACGACCAGGTTTCCCGGTGCGAGGATGTCCGGTTTAACGATGTGGTCGATTTGCGTGGGGCCTTTTGAACTGTAGCTGGCGATCAAATCATCGTTACGCTGAGGCGTTCCCATTGATTTCATTGCGCCGACGGTGATGACATAGGGATCGTTGCCGGGGGCGGCGATTGTGCCGTAGCCGCTATTGCCAAACGAATTGTTGCGACCTTCATTGCCGGCCGCTACCACAACAACAATCCCAGCCTTCCAGGCGGCTTCGACAGCTTGACAGAGCGGATCGAGAGTATAGCTTTCAAATACGGGACGGCCAAGCGAGAGGTTGATTACCCGGATGTTGTATTGCGATTGAAGCTGGATAGCCTTCTCGATAGCCGCGATGACGTTGCTGTCGCTGCCCTCACCATTGCCGTCGAGAACCTGGAGATCGATCAGATTGGCCCTGGGAGCAATGCCGATAAAATTGCGGGAGCAAACCAAACAGAGCGAATCAGCGCCATTTCCGGCGACGATTCCCGAAACGTGTTCTCCGTGCCCGAAATGGTCGGCGCCGTCAGAGTCGGCAAAGCTCTGGCGATAGACGACGCGGCTACCGTTCGGAGACTGGAGGTCGGCATGATCGGAAATTCCGCTATCGATCACGGCGATGCCGATACCATTTCCGCCAAGACCAGAATTCCAGGCAGCCGGCGCGTTTACGGCGGCAGTCGTGTTGTCCAGCAAAAAATGCACTTTCCGGTCGGGGGAGATGGAGGCGACGTTGGGGTCAGCGGCCAAGGCCTGGAGAACTCCGGCCCGGAGTGAGTACGATCCGGCGTTTATCGACAGCAATTCGCGCTTCATTATTCCTCCGAGGCTGCTGACCAAGGCATGGTTGGCCACGGTGGGCGAATGCTTGTAGCGAACAATTACGTCAACACTTGAAACGGGATTGGCTGCGCGGAGGGCATCTGAGATGTGAGCTTCCTGTCCGTTAAGAACAGTGGAGCAAACAGTAAGGGTGGCAATGGCGAAAAAGGTGATTCTCATAGCTTCATCTCCCAAATCGGCCTGCTTTACAGAATTATTCGGATGCAGGTCTAGCTAAAAGGGGCCCTGATAACGGCACGTTTGTTGGTATTTCATATCCGTAGTGGATCACGAAAAGGAAGGGCAGAGGTGCTCAGCGACGTTGTACCTTGCCTAAAACAACAATTGACTACTTACGTGAACTCCTATAAATTGTAACTAGATTCAGTAAAAACTGCTTGAGAATTATTTCCTACTAGGAAAAATCTCTAGGATTATTCCGAGTTGTTACCGATTTGTCGGTGCGCAACTGCCCTCCTGTTTTGTTGGGTGGTTGAGGCACACTCCCGCAACGGAAACGGCGATGCTGGCCGGCAACCAAAACCAATTACCGGCTTTCACCAGGATGTCTGGAACGTGGAGCGAGGCTTGCCCCAAAATGCCGTTCCGGCAATTGTGCAGTCCCGTGATGGATACCTGTGGATGGGGACCGAGTTAGGGCTGGCGCGATTCGACGGCCTGCGCTTTACAACTTACGATAAAAGCAACACGCCGGAGCTAAGAAGCAACAAGATCGACGCACTTCTGGCGAGCCGCACCGGTGAGCTTTGGGTGGGCACTGTGGGGGGCGGTCTTACACGGTGGAGCAATGGCACGTTTCGGACCTTCACCACAAAAGATGGACTTTCGGGCGACTCGATCCTTTCGCTGCTGGAGGACAGGGCGGGCGACCTTTGGATTGGCACAAATGCCCACGGTCTGAACCGATATCATAGCGGGCACTTTACTATCTACAACAGCGAGAATGGACTTGCCGATAACGAAGTGTTCACGCTCGCAGAGGATCGGGAAGGCAATATCTGGGCAGGGACACATGACGGGCTGAGTCGGTTCTCTCAGGGTGTTTTTCATACGTATCGAACTGCGGATGGACTACCGAGCACTTATATCCGCTGCCTGTATGTGACGCGAGACGGTACTTTGTGGATTGGGCCAGATGCAGGCGGATTATGGTCGCTACAGGATGGTGTATTTCACCCGGTGGCCGGACACGCTGTGCTCTCCGGTAAATCTGTAAGCGCTCTTCATGAAGACGGCCGGGGAAACCTTTGGGTGGGAACCATTGGCGGCGGAATCACCAGGCTGACCGGTTCCACGATTGCAACGTACACCAGTAAGAA
>CAXTMN010000157.1:0-8939 GCA_964245395.1 uncultured Bryobacteraceae bacterium | reverse complement strand
CCCTTGTATCCGGTCTGGACGGCAAGCAGCAACGTGGCAGAATCAGCTCCGGTCAGGCGAAGTGCGTTCCCTTCGTGCGTCAACTGCCCACCATCACTGATTACGCGGAGAAGACACTCATAACGCATGCCTTTCCCCTCGCCATCGTCATAGCCGACCGGATTGGTCGAACGAACATAATCGGGTTCAACATGCGAGGGAGCTTTGCCTGACATGCGCAGCGTGTTTTGTCCGTCAGCTGCAGTTGAGGCGTGCAAAGGACTATTGAGGGAAGCCGTAAAGCTAAGGTTTCCTTGCCCGGCAGCAATAAGACGCAAGACGATCACTTGATCGACCGCTGAAGAGAAGACCTCGCGATGAAAGACGCTGTTGTTAGCGCGATAAGTGACCGACGCAATGGCAGTGTCCAGATCGAGATCGCGCCGGTAATCTGAGACGCCGTTACTGTCGGGGAAGTGTAAGTGTAAGTCACCCGCCGGTAGGTACGACTCATTGTAGAGGCCCTGCATTCCCTTACAGACTTCGTCGGCCTGATGATAGTTGCCTTCGCGCACCAGTTGCCGTAGTTCGGGTAAGCGCCGGGACGCATCCGGGTTATTCCAGTTCCGGGGCATGCCCGACCACAACGTATCCTCGTTAAACTGAAGCCGTTCCAGCGCTGGATCACCGAAGAGCATTCCACCGAGCCGGCCATTGCCGACCGGCAAGGCATCGGTCCACATTTTCGCAGGCCGACGAAACCACAAGGACCACTCGTTCGAGGGCCGATGAACTTCCCTCGTAGAATTTTGACAGATTGCGGGCGCACTAACGATTAGGGGAAATGCGGAAAGAAAGTCACGGCGTGAAGGATCATCCATTTGACTTACTCCGCCTGCGCCGTAACTTACGCCAGCTTGCCCTTGAGCATTGTGTAAGAATGCGCAGGAAATTCATAACGGAGCCGAGTCCCGCTGCTGTCAACGCCCTTCGTTGCGATCCTTACCGGACTAGACCCGAACGTATTTTCTGATTTGATTTCGGGGCCATTCACTTCACTGACTTCGAAGCGTCCGGAGAAAGTCTTGTCTTCCAGCTCGAAGGTAACTGGAAGAGAATCGGACTGATGACGGTTCACAACATTCAGCACCAAGCTTCCACGATCGTACGCGGCTGAGACGTCCAGATAGGGAGTTTTGGGGGATCGCTTGCTTGTGTATGTCGGCCCGTCGACGAACAAGTCGAGAGCTGTTCCCAGCGAATTTGAGGCAAACAGCTGGAGCGGATAGTAGATGGTCTGTAGAAACATACTTGTCTCGCTGGTGAAGATAGGGGCGATGACGTTTACCAGCTGCGCCAGATTGGCGATTTTAACAATGTGGGCATGATTGATGAAGGTGTTCAGAAACGTGGCGATTACCAGGGCATCTTCAAGGTTGTAATGTTCTTCCAGGATTCGCCGACCGCGTTCTCTATCGCCACGGGCACGGTACCAGACATTCCATTCATCCCAGGCTATGTACATTTGGCGGCCAGCAGTGTTGGACATCGCCGCATTGATGATTCCCTCGGCGATCCTGGTACGGTAGCCGAGCTCAAGAGAGCTGGCGAGAAATTCTGAGTAGTTGTTCTCGGGATTGCCTACATACAAGTGAAGGGAAAGAAAGTCGGCATGATCCTTCAGATACTCGAGAATCGTGCGATTCCAAGTAATCCAGTCAGCAGCATAGTTAGAAGATCCGGCGGCGACGAGCTTCAGATTGGGATCAGTCCACTTCATCAGCTTGGCGCCTTCGAGAGCGAACTTGCCGTAATCGTCAGCGGTGCGGTGACCCATTTGCCAAGGGCCATCCATCTCATTACCGAGTCCCCAATATTTGACGTTCCAGGGCCGATCGCGGCCATTCTTCTGGCGTAATTTGGACGTGGTTGTGTTGCCCGGCAGATTGCAATATTCCACCCATTGCTGGGCTTCATCCCAGGAACCCGTTCCGAAGTTGGCGCACAGATAGGGCTCAGTCTTAATCAGGTCGCAGTATTGAAGGAACTCATGAGTACCGAAGCGATTGTCCTCGATGGTTCCCCATGCCATTTCTAATCGCGAAGGCCGGCTATCGCGAGGACCGATGCCATCACGCCAGTTATAGTTTGATGAGAAATTCCCTCCCGGCCAGCGAAGCAAGCTGACGTGCAAGTCCTTGACCGCCTTTAGAACGTCTTTGCGATAGCCGTTCTCATCAGACAAAGTCGACCGCTCCTCAAACATTCCGCCTTCAATACAACGACCGAGGTGCTCAGTGAAGTTTCCGTATATTTTAGGATCGATGGTGCCGATAACACGTTCGGTATCGATCTTGACTCGCGCCTCCTGAGAAGAAGCTTTCGCCTTCAGGACAAGTGGAACTGTGACGAGAGCAGAGGCAAAACCTCGGCGAGAAAGGGAGCTCATAGAAACGATCCTTAGTAAGTGGTTAATGAAACCCGGAGAACTTGAGGGGCGGACGTGAAGTTCAGACCGTAGTCAGTCTGATCACCGGTCCAGATACGAAGGGGTGTAAACAAGCCTTCCTTGTAAGATCCTTCTTCGACCTTCAGAAAGAGACGCTGTTTACCTGCAGTGCTGCTCAGATGAAAGTCAACCCGGCAGAAGAAACCAGCGACCAGAAACTCGTCAGTTCCAAGTTCAGCGATCAGGGCACGCCCGACTGGTTCCGGATTGCCGGGAGGGTTTTCAGCAAGGCCAAACTGGGGTAGTCCGTACGAAACGGTTACTCGCCAAAGGCCAAAGTCGATGGCCTGAGCGTGGTTTTCTTTCTCTTCGGCAACTGCTTTAAGCCTTCCTTCAAAGTTCAAACGCGCTATTTGCCGTCGCATGGGCTCAATCAAACGATAATTCAGAACAAATGAAGGAGGTGAGCTTTCGGCAATTCTCGAGATCAGGAAGGGAGCAAGTGAATTTGTCATCGATGGAGACGCCCGTCTACCCGGTGTGTCGACTGCCAATCTTATCAACCCTGGTGTTCCTATGTGCCCTCAGTCACGAGACGAGCACAAATTTGTATCTCTTAGATTGCAATAAGATCCGGGCTAAAATCGCGGACCCGACTCCGAAGCTGCCGGTTCCGCTGTTAGGCTGCGCTTGTCAAGCCCATGAACACGGAACCAATTTACAAGCTCCAACCTGATCGGACGTTCTATCTTCGCGGCTTCACCGGCGTGGGCGCTGCGGCTTCCCTTTGCAAGGCGAGCCCGACCGGGTTCACAGTGAGCGGTGTGTTCCGCGACATGGCCGACTTCTGCGTTTTAGTTATCTACGATGCGGACAATACTTTTGAACATTACTCGATTCGGTACTTGCCCGATTTCAATTTTGCCGGGCTATCGCTTACCTTCGATGTAAGCTATCAGGGTCTTCAGCCGATCGATTCGGCAAAATATTCCTGGATCGATTGGGCTCAGCTCGATGTGATTCCGAGCGATGGCGTCACAGACGGCCCCGCTGTAAAGGTGAGACTGTGGGACTACGCCACTCTGAAATCAGGTACTTACTCGGTTGCGCAGGGCACTTACAGCATTGCTGCGCCAGGTGGATGTACCATTTATGACCGCCTCACCTTATTTGTCAACAATGTCAGCTTCGACTTCGTTGCAAGCGGTGGCGAATCCGCTGTTTATGTGGCACAGACATTTGCTAACAGCGTGAACACGTATGACTGGTCGACGTTCGATTACAGCAGTGTAGCCGTTATCGCGTCGGCTGATGCCAATGGTCACTTGACGCTCAAAAACGCTCGCACCGGGCACGTGACCGTGACCGGCAGTTCCGTCACGTGGGTAGATGGAACCCGATTTGCGGGAATTGCCGCCGGCTCTGCGATGTACCTCGGCGGCACCGGCTATGTGGTTGCCAGCATCGACAGCCCCACCAGTCTGACACTGACGACAAGTGTGCCTTCCGCCCAAACCGCGATCACCTATTTGGCTGAATATGGCGGCGTTGACGGCAACAGCGTTACAACGTACATGGTCGCCCGCCCAGGTAATGTAACTCTGGCGGTCAATGAACCGGTTCTCGCACTGGGCGGTGGTAATTCCGATAACGTGACCTGGACGGTGTCTCTCGACTTTTCGGCGCTAAAGATTGATCAGATCCGGCAGGCCTGGCTCACGTTTGCTCCTCAGCTGGCTAATGAAGGAGCTTTCGCCGACACAGAATGGAACGCGACTTTTGCCAATTGGACCGTACAGGATCCTGAGAATACGCGCGCTCTGAAGTGTGCAGGACCGGCGAGTGTTCGCATCGGGAATGATTCCAACCACTCGTGTATTTACTCTGGTTCCGGGTGGACAAAGCTGCTCGCCAACAACTACTGGCGGGGCTCATCCAAAATAACGTCGACAGCGGGCGACTCTGTGAGTGTTACGTACAGCTGCGGACAGACCCACGATCTTTATGTGGGAACATCGCTCCATCCGTCGCGAGCTACGGTCAGCGTCAGTCTGGATGGCGATCAGGCAACAAACCTGCCGTGCGCTCTCGGAGTCACTTCCGAGTTAGTGACGCGCCGCCGATTGCGGAGCTCGGTTCCGGCGGGTAAGCATGTGGTTACACTTACTTTAGCTGGTGCGGAGTTCTTTTTATTCGACTATCTTGAGGCGGCAGTGGCGAGCGACATTCCTGGCCCGCTGACTACTTACGAAAACGTTAGCCCTGCACTCGACTTTGACACAGACGCCACTTATAAGGTGAGCCCACAGCGTTTGCTGTGGCACTTAGACAAGCTCGGTTTCACGGGCCAACTCAACGAGTATTTAGGCGTCTTCTGGTGGAACCAGCGCCGGCGAGTAGGAGGCGTATGGAATTCGGCTACAGTAACGTTTGGTGGAACTTGGGCGTCGGCGGACTCGGCGACGATCACCATCGGCACCTTCCAGATCTCTAAGTCAGTTACAACCTGGGACACAGCGGATACGATTGCGGCTCACTTTGTTTATTACGTCAATGCGGCCAGCGTATCCATGTGGGCGGAGAAGACGGGCACCGGGCAGCTTACGGTTCACACCCGAACACCCAACTGGGGAGATACGATCAGCGCCACCCCGGATTCTGATTCGGGAGTAATAACGATCTCGGGGAATGTCAATGTCGGAGTAGACGGAACCTGGCAGGTTGATCCGACCAGTTCCAACCCGCTCAACTACGCAGTTCGCCAATGGCACGGTGATTTATTCAGCGGGATCGCTGCAGCCGGCCTGCTAATTACGACTTCGTTCTCGATGGAGCTGGTTAATCATCCCGATACGGGGATTGCGACCAACGACATCACGGCTGCAAACAACTGGCAGGCGCGCTATGTGGACGGATCGGCAGTAGCTACGGCCACTGGATTCAGCAATCTCATCTCCAGCCAGTGTGCTCCCGTGCCCAATGTAACGGCCTTTCAGGAAAGCGTTTACACCGCTATGGCAGCATTACAGAGCGGTGCGGGCCTGACACCCTGGCTGCAATTCGGCGAGTTTCTCTGGTGGTATTTCTCGTCAATGGCGCAGCCTGTTGGTTACTGCTCCTTTACCGATCCCGTCAGCATTGGCGTCGCCAACCCGCACGGGATGTCTACGGGAGATCGGGTCGTTCTCTCGGGGATTGAAGGCTGCGTATCGGCAAATGGCACGTGGACCATCACGGTTACCGACCCCACACACTTCACCGTTCCAGTACCCGCCAACGGTACGTGGACGGCGGGCACTGGCCAGGTGCGGGGTGGTTCTATGGCTTATTACGACCCGTTCACATCGGCTACGGCGAGTTCGGCTCTGAACCGTGCGCTTTACAGGTTCACCTGCCAGGACGATGACCCCACTGTGAACGGCGGCGTGGATGCGAACTTTCTGGCAGGACAACTCAAAGCACACATCGACAGCATCCGGAACGCAGTTTTAGCGCAGTTCCCCGACGCCAAATTTGAACTGCTGTACCCCAACGATGTGAACAATCCGGTCTGCTATCTGGGCCAATCGATTCAGTATCCACAGGGAGGCCGATTGAATGCTGGTGTTAACTTTCATTCGGCCTGGAAGACTCAGGCCGGCAGCGGATTCGACCGGTTTAAGGTGGAAGCGCTCAGCTGGGGAGCAACTTACCGCCATATCGACTTAGCGAACCAGGCAATCTCATTTGCCCTGACCGCACCGATGTCCTGGAACTTGGCGAGTGTAGCGTACCTGATCCCGTGGTTCAACGGCGATTGTCCTTGGCCGGTAGAATTTCAAGCGGCATCCCGACTGGGGCTCATGTCGATCAACTTCTGGGCTTACGACCATCTGGCCTTGTTGTCGTGGCCGCTTCCCTTTCCGAGTCCGACCCGTAGATCGCTACGCCTGGGATAAGGCTTCCGGAAGAATCACCGAGAAGCCACTGTCTAGCTGTGTAGTTTTCAGAGGTTTCAGCCGACGTTTAGTGTAGGCGCAGAAAAGGCGTAAACACAAACGGAGAAGGCGACGTGACCACTCAGGAACACCGGACCGGGCAGATTCCCCTATCGGCTCTGGCGTCTAGTGACAGGGAACGCTTAATTTTGGAGCATTTGCCGCAGGTAAGGCTGATTGCACGGCGCATTCACGAGCGGTTACCCGTTTCGATCAGTCTGGACGACCTCGTGTCGTCGGGCGTAGTGGGGCTGATCTCAGCCATTGACCGGTATGACTGTACTCATTACGTGAAGTTAAGAACTTATGCGGAGTACAAGATTCGCGGGGCGATCTTAGACACGCTTCGTGAGATGGACTGGGCGCCGAGACAGCAACGCCGCAGGGCAAGAATGATTCAGTCAGCAATAACTGCGCTTGAACAGGAACACCAGCGAACGCCGACGGACGCCGAGGTTGCCGATCACTTGGCCCTTCCTATGCCCGAATATCACGAGTGGTTGAGTGAGAGTCGCGGGTTAACGCTGACCAGGCTAGAGGACGGAGGCAAAGAAGAGGATGGGCGCGACCTGCTCCGCTACTTATCGGCTGCTGACGAAGAATGGCCCTGTCAGATTGCGGAGCGGGCGGCACTTGAAGAGCTGTTGGCTGAAGCTATAGAACTCGTTCCGACCTTAGAACGCACAGTCTTGAGCCTTTATTTCTATGAGGAGATGACGCTCCGCGAAATTGCCGGAACCGTCGACTTACACGAATCGCGCATCTCTCAATTGAAGTCGCAAGCGATCCTGAGAATGCGTGCTTACATGCGAAAGCGCTGGCCTAAGACTCGCCAACTTGGGTAAGGCGGGCTCAAGGGAAAGTTTCAGAGGAATCTGTCCTGCAGCACACTGAAAACGATGATGTTCGCGGCAATATCGAGCGCCAGAGTAAGTACGGCGGTGAGGGAGAAGCCGGGAGAGCGGCGCATTTGGCGAAGAGCAAAGACGACGTCCTGGCGATTACCGGACATTCCTGCCCAGCGCCGCTCGTCCCGGCAGCTCTCTTGCACCTACTCGCTGCCACCGAATTCGCGCTTTGCCATCCACATGGCCTCTTCCTGAGAATGTCCCCGGCATTCGAATCCAGCGGTTAACTCGTGCAGGTGATGCAGGCTCACGTTTCAGGCCCGCCTCCATTCGACTCCTCGCAACGACTCTTAACGGGAAGTATCGAGAGACTGCGCGGTATTTATATTCATACTCAGCTGCTTATGGTCACGCATTACGGTCACCGCAAGAGACCGGTTTGTCTCCCGATGGGAACGAAGATAGGCGCTAAGGTCGTGAGAACTCAGGACCGGCTGATTTCCCAGAGCGGATATAACGTCGCCAGCTCTGATACCAGCTTTTTCACCTGCTGAGGCAGGATCAACGGCCCGGACAAGAAGGCCGCCTTTGACACCGAAGTATTGAGCAAGCTGTGGACTGAGAGGCTCAAAGCTGAGACCAAGCATTTGATTTTTCCAAACAAGCACCGGATTGGGGATGTCGGCCACTCTAAAATTGTTCGCCCACTCGGGAGGCAGATCGAGTTTGGTGAAGTTAGAAGGCACCGGGAACTCCGGAGATCGCGGAGCCCCGGTTGTGGCAGTCACAATTTCTTGCTTGCGCTCACGCCACAGCTGAATTTTGACTTTTCGGCCGCGCGGGGTTTCGCTGACCAGTCGAACAAACTGCTGAGCTCCCAGAATGTTCTCGCCATTGTAGGTCAGAAGAATGTCGCCCAGTCTGATTCCCGCAGCATCTGCAGGGCTGTTCTCTTCAACTCGAATCACTTCGACGCCACGTTCCTCGCTTAGGGACGCTTTCTTCGCTCGATCCGCATCAAGGTCGACAATGCCGACGCCCAAGAAGCTGCTCGAAGACCGGAGTTGAGGAGCGATTCGCAGCAGGTCGAACCCAGGCTGCATGTGGTCGCTATCGGACTGGGCCGGGCAAGAAGAAGAGATGAATAATCCGAAGAAGAACGTTGCAAGCAGGGAGCGCATTAACCACCTTCAACAGTTTGGACGAACGGGGAAGGAGAGGGTTGGGTTGCACGCGAAAATTCTGAGCGGAATCGAGTTTGCCGAGGGATGAATGAGCAAGGCACAAACGGATCTCGTCTGACACGGCTCGAAGGTCGACTTGCTATTGTGCGCATTGGCCGGCCACAATGGCTCGCTTCCAGAGAACGCATGGCCTTTCAACAACTCTGATAGCCGGCGACAAGTGATAGAGGAAGATGATCCGTGACGAAACCAACGATACTTGTGGCAACGTGGGGCGATGGGCTGTTCGCGATAACCGGCGATGGGCGGACGCAAGAGATTGCTGATCAACCCGTCAGAGGGCTCGCACCGGATGGACGCGGCGGCGTGCTCGCTATTGTCGGCCGACATTCAGTGCGCAGGCGCGCAGAAAGCGGCGCATGGGCAACCGTCGCAAGGAGCGAGTTTGAGCTTTCGTGCTGTATGGCTGTTAGAGACGCCATCTACGTAGGAACGGACGATG
>CAXTMN010000156.1:0-9354 GCA_964245395.1 uncultured Bryobacteraceae bacterium | reverse complement strand
TTCCCGAAGAAGCCTTCATTGGGGGCTGGGGCGCCGGGTGGGCGGATCGCACCGTCCGTCAAAACGAGTACATCGTAATTTTTGCGGAGATCACCTGCGTCTAATTCCTGCGGATAAACAACTTTGAACGGAAATTCGTATTGTTCGAAGATCCAGCGAGTCCAACCGGACGGCATCAGCCCGCCGTACTGATCGAAAAGAGCAATGCGGACCGGCTTCAACTTGAGATCATCATTGGCAGGACGGCGCGAAACGCCAAGGACATCGACTCCGAGTTCCTTTGCGCCGGTGGTGAGGATGGAATGAGCGGCAGGTGAAGCGGCAATCCAAATAGCACCGGTTCCCATCAGCTGAGGATCAATATCGACGGGAGTCTTCTTAAGCCAATAAACATCGCACTTGTTCTTCAGCAAGCGGTTGATTAGAACGAAAGAATTGTTGACCTTGTGACTGATGAGATAGCCTGCAGGGCGGGAGGAACCGGAGATCTTCCCCGGCGGTGGATCGAGGAGACCGGAGACAGGTTGGAATGGTCCCTCAAAGCCGTCCTGAATACGGTCGAACTTGACCCCCATTTGGAACGCCAGCGTATAACCGGTGGCGTCATAAGGCGGCACGGGTGGTCCTCCAGGAAAACGAAAATCGTTGGGGTGGTCCTGCGGCTCGAACATATCGAGAACGTGAGGGCGAAATGCCTGCGCCGCTTGCACCACGTAAGAACCGGCGGGGTAGCTCTTGCCGGCGACTTGAAACGCGGCAGTTGCGCGCTGTACCGTGACACCGTTTTTAAGAAGCGCATTCAGGAATTTGATGGTGGTGGGCGGATCGGGTTGAGCGACAGGAATGATGTAGCCGCGAGCGTCACGTAGCTTCGGATCGTGAAGCACGGATTGGTAGAGCTTAGCGGGCACGGTGTCGCGTCCGGCAAAGCCCGCTGCGGCAAGCGGAACTGCGGCCGTCGACGTGCTTTTCTCTGACTCGGCAACGGTGCGCAGAGCCTCGATGCGCTTCGGGGTGACAGTCCAGGAATCCCTATTGCCGCGATCGATAGAGTTCTTGCCCATTTTGTAGATGTTATAGAGCAGAGTCTCCCGATACCGGGAGGCGAAATCGAGCACTGCACGATTGGCCGTCAGCGAATACTCGATCGATTGACGGAGATGCCATTTTTGGGGGGCAATCGGGAAAGGCAGATCGCCTCTGGGCAGTTGCGTACCGGGGACAAGGGGAATGTCGATGGGCGTCGGATTGCCGATGATCTCCGTCAGGAGTCCGATGATGTTGTGGAAGTATGTGGTCGTGCGCAGGCCGCCGTTGTACCAGGTCGAATAAGTGGCGGCACTGCGCATCCCGGCGCCAGGCTTGTCTTCAGCTTCCATGCGGCTATGCATCGCGGAACCCACCTGATCGAGCTCCATCATAATCAGGGGGTCGAAATGGTAGTTGAAGGGGTCGCGGAACGGAGGCATGAAGATGACCGCGCCAGGAGGGCCAGTCTGGTGATGGTTGTACATGATTTGCGGCATCCAATCGATGTACAAGACGCGGTTGATGTTGGTGGTCTCGGGCATGTTGGACATGAAGAAGTCCCGGTTATTGTCATGACCGATGTACTTGTGCCAGAGTCTCGGAATTCCCGCGTCCGTGCGTTTCGGAGCATCACTGTTGCGCATGTACCAGTTCGCAACCAGTTCCTGACCGTCGGGGTTGACCTGCACGAAGAGGATGATCACGTCATCAAGAAAGCGCATCGTCTCCCCGTCTGTCCGGCTGACCATCTGATAGACCATTTCCGTCAGGGCCTGCGCGCATTCAACCTCGCTTGCATGCAGCCCGCCGTCGATCCAGACGACAGCTTTGCCTTCTCTGGCCAGAGAGTGCGCCTCATCATCAGTAAGGCCCTGCGCTAGAGCCAGTCTGCGGGAGATATCTCTGTAATGATCGAGCTTCTGAAGATTGTCAGGCGAGGTGACGATGGCCATGTGCTGCGGGCGGCCCTCGGCGGTTTTACCAATGTCGACCAGTCGCATACGATCCGACTCGGAAGCGAGCTTTAACCAATATGCGCTCAGCTGCGTGTAGTTAGTCAGCTGGTAATCGTCGCCCAGATTGAAGCCAAACTGCTCCTTAGGCGTGGTGATCTTAGGCGCAGTCTGAGCGCAGGCAGGCCAGAACGCGAGAGCCGTTATCGCCGGCAAAAGGAGAGTCTTCACCCAACGGGAAGCTAGTGGCATTATTTTAGAAAAATCTGAGTCTAAACCAATGGCTGTGCGCATGTCTATTTAGTTACCGGGCTCGCGCTACGAAAATCGAGGGCATTCACAGTTTTTATCTGCGCTGTTTATCGGGGTGGATTCACCGGATGAAGATAGCTTGCCAGAAAGCGATAGACGTCGGCTCGAGAGTCGCGGGCCATCTTCGTGTCCGTCCGGTTGAAGTAATGTCCACCCGGCGCATTCTCATAGACCTTGTACTCGAATTTCTTCCCCTCGGCTTTTAGTGCCTGAATAAGATGTTCGACTTCGAGATAGTTCACATCTTCATCATTGGTGTTGGCATGGACCAGCAAAGGCGTTTGCAGATCTTTAACGTGGTTGACGGGCGAGCGACGACGGTACTCTTCGATGTCGTCACGAACAGGTTTGCCGATGTGATAAGGAGCCGAGTAGAGCTCGCGATAGGACTCCGGTTCGTAGCCCATGCGCGCCACCAGATCGCTGACCGGCACGCCAGCGTAGGCGACCGCGTAGGTGCTCGCATGCTCCATGATGTTCATCAGAGTGATGAAACCGCCGTGACTCCAGCCCATCATGCCGAGTCGCTTTGCATCAATGAACGGGTAGCGATCGATCATCCATTGAGTGCCGTTAAACACATCGTCGATCTCGCGACCGCCGTAGTCGATCTGCTGATAGAAGCTGAGGCCATAACCGGTGCTGCCGCGATAGTCGCTGGCGATGACGCAGTAGCCTTGCTCCAGTAACTCGCGGATGACATGGAGGTCGCTGGTATCGAAATTGGCGTGGACGCCTTGGTGAGCAAAGGTGATAAGGGGCTGTTTCCTCGATCGGTCGAGCGTTTTCGGGATGAAGGTGTACGCGTGAATGATGATGGGGTTCAATGCGCCTGGCGCCTTTGGGTTTGATGCATGCGCAGGAGGCGAGCTGGTGTACTCGACCTTATCAACTTCCGCGATATCGGCCAGCCGCGTAAACCACAGGAGGTCGTCTACTCGTTTGGTGACTTGATCTAAGCTGCTTTGCGAAGCCATCTGGGCCGCAGTGTCTGGCGCGGTGGCGGCCCGCTGAGTTGACGGGGTGGTAGCGGCGGGTTCTTGCGCGCACAAGGGAACAGCGCTCAGCAGAGTGTACAAGATTGCAATTCGTGTCTTCATTGAGATGCACCAGAGTTGCGTTGCTCATCGCCGGACATTTTCACTGTCCAGTCACGGCCATTCTTCGACTCTGACTGCTCGAAATGAATGTGATTCTTTCCTGAAAAGACATTGATGTTGCGGTAATAGGTCGTACTGCCGCCGGCATCCCAAGTGCTCGAGTAGGTCCAGCGGTCACCAGCGATATCGAGGTCACCGCGGCTGGTGGCTTGACCCTGGAGAGTAATGTTCTGCGTGTAGTAATGGCCGGACTTGCTGGTAGGAATGAAAATGATCATCGCACCAGGCTGGCTGTTTACAATCTGCTGACAGGCGAAGAATTGTCCCACGGAGGCGCATTGGTTTTTGAGTGAGTCCGGCTTGGTTCCGGGCAAAGCCGGGTTCCTGGTCACGGTCCAGCTTCCAGAGTAGAGACGAAGCGGGCTGTACACCGAATCCGCCGGCACAGTTGCGGCGAGAGTTGAAGCCGTAATTCCAAGCGTGAGGACGAGAAGTTTCAAGATCACTTATGATGCCACTCCGGTCTGCCGGTTTGAGGGCTGAGGGTGGTGCATGTTATCGTGCAAGAACAAGCGTTTACGCCGCCCCTTGCCCTGTGGCCACCTCCACTTTAGCTGAGACTGCTTCATTCGTTGAGACCCAGGCCGTTCGGTTCCCTTCACTGGAACTTGACTGCGGTGTGACTTTGATGAACATAGAAGTTGCCTACGAAACGTACGGGACCCTGAACGAGGATCGCACCAATGCGATTCTTGTTTTGCACGCCTTTTCCGGCGACGCGCATGCGGCCGGCATCAACAAAGACGGCCAGCCAGGTTGGTGGTCGGCCATGATCGGGCCGGGATTAGCCTTTGATATCGATCATTATTTCGTCATCTCATCGAACGTACTCGGCGGCTGCCGCGGGACGACGGGCCCTGGATCAATTGATCCAGCGACGGGCGCGGCGTACGGCAGGCGTTTCCCCGTAATCACGATAGGCGATATGGTCCGGCTCGAGAAGATGCTTGTTGACCACCTTGGCATCCCTAAGTTGCTGGCGGTGGCCGGCGGGTCGATGGGCGGAATGCAGGCCCTGGAGTGGACCGTTGCTTACCCGGATTCAGTCGCGGCCGCCATTCCCATCGCTGCCACGTCGCGACACAGTGCTCAGCAGATTGCTTTCAACGAAGTTGGCAGGCAAGCGATCATGTCTGATCCGGACTGGAATGATGGCGATTACTACAGCGGCAAACCACCTGCCCGGGGTCTGGCGATTGCGCGCATGGTTGGCCACATCACCTACATGAGCGACGCTTCCATGAGGGAAAAGTTTGGCCGGCGCTTGCAGGACAAAGACGCGTTCGGATTCGACTTTTCGGCTGACTTCGAAGTGGAGAGCTACCTGCGTTATCGAGGTAGCCAGTTTGTCACCCGATTCGATGCCAACTCATACCTGTACATCACGAAGGCGATGGATTATTTCGATCTGTCAGCGAACCATGCAACTCTGGCGGCTGCTCTCGATCAGACACGCGCGCGCTTTCTGATTCTAAGTTTCACCTCTGACTGGCTGTACCCTACGTATCAATCGCTGGAAACGGTGAGCGCTCTTCGCAGCCGCAATCATGATGTTGCTTTTTGCGAACTGACGTCCACCTATGGACACGACGCGTTTCTCCTCGAGACGAACGAACAGAGCCGGATGGTTTCTGGCTTTCTCGATAGCGTGTACCGGGAAATATCGAAACCCTCCGGAGTAGCCTGGGCGAGTGCTCTCCGAGCAGCGCCCTATCTCCCGGTTCCTGAAGTTTGCGAAAGTGCCGACCATTCCGAAGTTCTTGCGCGGCTTGATTACGCGATGATCGCCGAGATGATTGAGCCGGGTTCCCGAGTTCTCGATTTGGGCTGCGGAGAAGGCGATTTACTCGCCTGGCTGAAAGCTAAAAAGCGGGTACAGGCTCAGGGAATTGAGATCGACGGTGCAAAGGTGAGCCGCGCTATTGCTCGCGGTGTTTCGGCTTATCAAGGCGATATCGAAGAGGGCTTGTCCGATTACCCTGACGGTGCCTTCGACTTCGTCATCTTGAGTCAAACGCTCCAGGAAATGAGGTATCCGCTGCGAGTGTTAGCGGAAATGCTGCGGGTCGGGCGCAACGTGATTGTGGCGTTCCCCAATTTCGGCCACTGGACGACCCGATTGTCTCAGCTGTTGAGTGGACGCGCCCCTCGCACCAGACTCTTTCCGTATCATTGGTACGAATCCCCCAATCTTCATTTTCTGACGGTGCATGACTTCACCGTGCTCTGCCGGAATGAGGGATGGGCAGTGCAGCGGCAGATTTTTGTGCGCGGGAAGAAGACGATGCGATTCATGCCGAACCTGTTCGCTGAGGTTGCGGTCTTCTCAATAAAAAGCAAGTAAGGTAACGCCGATTGCCATCTCCTCTTGAAGATCTGATTGAGCAGAACGAGTCCCGCTATACGGAAGAGCTGCTCGACTTCTTACGCATTCCCAGCATCAGCACGCTCCCTGAACACAAGGGCGACGTGGCCCGTGCTGCACAGTTCGTCGCTGATGCGCTCAGACGAGCAGGTATGGAGAACGTCGAGATTATTCAGACAGAGAAACATCCCCTGGTCTACGCAGACTCGCTTCATGCGCCGGGGAAGCCGACGGTACTTTGTTATGGGCACTTCGATGTTCAGCCACCCGATCCTGTGGAGCTTTGGAACTCTCCCCCTTTCGAACCGGCTATCCGCGATGGCAACATCTATGCCCGGGGCGCCTGCGATGACAAAGGGCAGATGTACATGCACGTCAAAGCTGCCGAAGCGCTGTACAAACTCTATGACGGCAAGCTGCCGGTGAACCTGAAGTTCTTGTTTGAGGGTGAAGAGGAAGTGGGAGGGGAATCGATTTCGAAGTACGTCCCCGCTCATAAAGAGAAGCTGAAAGCCGATATTGCCCTGGTTTCGGACACCGAGCTCTTTGCGGACGGCATTCCGACCTTGTGTGTCGGTTTGCGAGGCCTTGTGTACCTGGAAGTGGAAGCGACCGGACCGGCACGAGACTTACATTCTGGTATGTATGGCGGCGCTGCGCCGAATGCGGTGTACGGGTTGATTGAGTTGCTGGGCAAAGCGAAGGATGCTGATGGGCGCATCCAGATTCCGGGTGTTTACGATGATGTTGTTCCTCCTGGACCTGCCGAAATCGAGAGCTGGAATCGTTTGCCGTTTGACGAAGCTGAATTTCTAAAAGATGAAGTAGGCTCGACTGAATTGACTGGTGAACCTGACCAGACCGTTTTTGCTCGGACGTGGGCGCGTCCCACTTTCGAAGTTCACGGTATCGCCGGCGGCTTTACCGGAGCGGGTGCGAAAACAGTGATTCCGGCGAAAGCCGTTGCGAAGGTCAGCCTGCGGCTGGTGCCCAATCAGGCAACGGAACAGGTGATCAATGCCTTTAGAGAATGGGTGCGAGTGAACACGCCGAAGGGCATTCAGATTGAAGTTCGAATCTTAAGTGCGGGTCCGGCCATCTCTGTGAATCCCGATCATCCAGGCATCGAAACTGCCGCTCGTGCGTTTAGTTCCGTGCTTGGCAAACCGACGGTATTTGTCCGGAGCGGCGGATCGATTCCAATCGTAGGGGAGTTTGCCCGGGAACTGGGCATCCCGACGGTGCTAATGGGATTCGGACTTCCCGACGATGGACTGCACTCCCCGAACGAGAAATACCGGATCAGCAATTACTACCTGGGCATTCGCACCATTGCGCTTTTCTTGAAGGAATACGGCCTAAATGCTCAAAGCGGCGTGTAAGACGCGTGCTAGACTTCAAGTTTAATGCTGCAGGACCTTGCTCTTGCTCTTCGATTACAGGCGCTGGATCGCAAGATCGTAGCTCTTGAAACGGAAGTCGCGACACTCCCTAAACACATCGCAGAGATCGAAAAAAAGCTTGAGGCGCACACGCGCCGACTCGAGACAGGCCGCGCTGCTTCCGCTGCCAATGCCCGCGAACGAAAAAAGCTGGAAGGCGATATTCAGGTTCATCAGCAAAAGATCTCCAAGTTACGTGACCAGACACTCCAGGCGAAGAACAACGAACAGTACAGGGCTTTCCAAAACGAAATCAGTTATGCGGAAGGCGAGATTCGCAAGTGTGAAGACAAGACGCTGGAGTTGATGGAGCAGTTTGAGCCGCTCGATAAGAACGTTAAAGCTGCCGAAACGGAGTTGAAAGTTGAACAACAACATGTCGACGCCGAAAAAAAGCGTGCGCGTGAGCGTTCAGCGGTGGCAGAGAAGGCGCTCGCAGAAGAGCGTGCAGAGCGCAAGGCACTTACTGATCAGATGAACGCCGTGTTCTACAAAGAATACGAACGGGTTCGCAAAAAGACGAAAAACACTCCGATTGCAGACGCAACAGAGGGACGTTGTAGCGCCTGTCAGATCTCACTTCGACCACAGTTCTTTCAGGATCTCCGGCGGAGAGACCAGGTGATGTTTTGTGAAAGCTGCGGACGGATCCTCACGTATAATCCTGTCATTGATGTAGGAAGTGAAGTCGCTGCATCCCACCAGATCTCGTAACGAAGTTATCCACCTGTAACAGTTCAAGCTGTAAGAGTTCAAAGATAGTTTGATATGCTCTCGGGTTCGGCCAGCCCAAGTCTGGTCCGGGAGGCACTGATGCGGGTCTTCGACAGTTCCGACATTCGGAATGTGGCTTTGATCGGGCATGGACATTGCGGCAAGACAGCCTTGTCTTCTGCGCTCCTCTTCACAGCGAATGCAACCGAACGGCACTTTCAGGTCGATGAAGGATCGACGGTTACAGACTGTGATGAAGAAGAGATTGCGCGAAAGCTAAGTATCACGTCCAATGTTGCCGGGTTTGCGTGGGGCAAGACGAAAATCAATCTTATTGACACCCCGGGCTATAACATCTTTCTGACTGACGCCCGGTCGGCGCTCGTTGCAGCGGATGCATGCGTAGTCGTTCTGGACGGGGTCGCGGGGCCGGAAGTATCGACTGAGAAGGTATGGAGGTACGCCGAGGAATTCAATCTTCCTGTTGCACTGGCAGTCAATAAACTGGACCGGGAACGCTCGTCATTCAGGCGAGTGGTCAATGGGATCAACAAAGTTTTCGGGCGATCTGCAGTGCCGGTCTTTCTGCCGATAGGCGAGGAGAGGCAATTTTGCGGAGTCATCGATCTAATCCGGATGGAAGCTCACTCCTATAAGCTGGGCAGCAATGGACGAGGAGAACTTCAGGACATTCCTCTTTCGCGCCAGCAGGAGGCAACGGCAGCGCACGAGACTCTGGTGGAAATGATCGCCGAGGGTAATGACGAACTGCTGGAAGAGTTTTTCGCGACTGGAACGCTTCCAGTGGAGCATCTCATCAGTGGACTGCAGCAGGCGGTACGGGAACGCCGCATCTTCCCGATCGTCCCCACTTCAGCGACACAGAACGTCAGCACCGACTTGCTGTTAAATTTGCTGGTCGAGATTTTTCCGTCACCCCTGGAGACTGGAGCTTCGGGAGACCGGTCCATCGGCACCATCAAGCCCACGGACCCGCCATCGGCCTTCGTATTCAAAACCGCTGCTGATCCCTTTGCCGGACGCTTGACCTACATGAAGGTGATGTCCGGCACAATACGGGAAGATGCACACCTGGTGAACAGGCGGTCGAATGTGAGCGAGCGCCTGGCACACATCGCCTCACCTTTCGGCAAGAAGATGCAGCCTGTAGCGGAACTGCGGACCGGCGATATCGGCGCAGTCGCGAAACTGAAGGACACCTTGACCGGGGATACGCTTTGCGAGAAAGCTAATTGCGTAGTCTATCGGGATCTGGTTGTACCCGAGCCGTCCATCGCGTACGCGATTTCGGCCAAGACACGCAACGACGAGGACCGGCTCAGCACCGCGCTGGCAAAGATCTTAGAGGAAGACCGATC
>CAXTMN010000155.1:9063-9429 GCA_964245395.1 uncultured Bryobacteraceae bacterium | reverse complement strand
ACTGTAGCGGGAGCGCTTCGTGCATTGCAAGAAGTGGCAAAGCGGTTTGGGGATAGGGTGCTGCTGGGGGCGGGCACTGTTCTCGATCCGGAAACAGCTCGGGCCTGTATACTCGCAGGGGCAGACTTTCTCGTCACACCAAGCCTTAACGTGAAGACGATTGAGCTGTCGAAACGCTACTCGAAGGCCATCTTTCCCGGCGCTCTGACCCCGACGGAAATAGTGACGGCTTGGGAAGCTGGTGCTGATGCGATCAAAGTCTTCCCGTGCAGCGCCATGGGAGGCGCTAAGTACATCCGGGCTCTTCGAGGGCCGTTTCCTGATATTGAGTATGTCCCAACCGGCGGAGTCAATTTGGAGACTGTC
>CAXTMN010000155.1:0-9053 GCA_964245395.1 uncultured Bryobacteraceae bacterium | reverse complement strand
GTCAGCGAGTTTCTAGCGGCTGGCTGTTGCGCGGTGGGAGTGGGTAGCGAGCTGATCGACAACCAAACCATCTCGTCAGGGAATTATGAAGTGTTTGTACAGCGTGCCCGCAAGTTCCGTGAAAAGGTTGTGGAGTGCCGTTCACAGTTGACCGCCCAGCCTAAGAGTAGTTCGAGCGAAGATGCTCATACCGCCAAGCACAACTGAACACATGAACGAATACTTCGCGAAAACCGGGCGTCAGACCGTGGCTGCGTTTGGGGAGATCATGTTGCGCTTAACACCGCCCGATCATGAACGTTTCTTGCAAACGCCGCATTTTTCAGCGACGTGGGGAGGCGGAGAAGCGAACGTCGCCGTTTCAATTGCACAGTTTGGAGGGAGCAGCCGTTACATCACTGTTCTCCCGGCTAATCATCCGATGGCTGATGCCTGTATGGGTGAACTTCGCCGATTCGGAGTGGACGTAGACCACATCGTTCGAGGGCCAGGGCGACTGGGCATCTATTTCGTGGAGACCGGCGCGAACCATAGACCATCGAAAGTCGTTTATGATCGGGCAGGAGCGGCCATCGCGATCGCACAGCCGGGCAGCATCGGATGGGATCGTGTTTTAAACAACATCGGATGGTTCCACATGACCGGCATCACTCCCGCGCTTAGTGACTCGGCGGCCGCGCTCACTTTGGAATCGGTGAAAGCGGCGCGGGAATTGGGCGCTACAACATCGGTGGACTTGAACTTCCGCAATAATCTCTGGAAGTGGGGAAAGCAAGCGCACGAGGTGATGCCAGAGATCCTGCGCGAAGCCGATATCTGCATCGCAAACGAAGAAGACTGCCAGAAATGTCTAGACCTTCACCTTGACGTCGATGTAGAAGGTGGCAGCCTCGAGCGGGAAAAATATCGGCAGCTCACGGAAACGGTTCTGTCCGCATATCCGAATCTAAAAGGGATTGCGATTACGTTGAGGGAGTCGAAAAGCGCTTCTCACAACGGCTGGTCAGCTTGTTTTCATAACCGCGACCATTTTTTCCTCAGCAGGCGCTACGACATCACCCACATTGTGGACAGAGTAGGAGGAGGCGACAGCTTCGCAGGTGGGCTGATTTACGGCCTCATGTATCTTTCTTCAGCGGAAGAAGCATTGGAGTTTGCCGTAGCCGCTTCGGCTCTGAAACACTCGGTTCCAGGTGACTTCAACCGCTTTACCAAAGATGAGGTAATGACGCTGGTGCGAGGCGGCGGCTCTGGACGAGTGCAAAGGTAAGTTTTTAGGACGAGAGGCCAGAAGAGATTATGAACAGGAGAATGTTTCTGCGCTCGTCTTGCGCGACAGTTCTGGGTTTAGCCGGAAGTCGCTTTGCGCTCGCTACGCTTCCGAAGATGAAGATAACGCGCGTCCGGGTTTATGAGCCACCAAACCCGAACCCGCTTTTCAACCAAAGTGATCTGGTCGTTACCGTTGAGACTGACGCCGGCATTACCGGAATTGGGGAAGGCGGATCCAAAGATACCCTGCAACAATGTGCTGGGCGGCTGATCGGGCGGGATCCTCAGCACATTGAAGTGCTCTGGCAGGATATGAGCCGCTCCTACTTTTACCCGCCTGGACGAGAGAAGCAAGACGCGCTGGGAGCTCTGGATCTGGCGCTCTGGGATATCAAAGGCAAGGTCCAAAATATGCCGGTCCACGAGGTATTGGGTGGCATGGTCCGGGACCACTGCGAATGCTACAACACCGCGGGCATTATCCCGGGCGTGAAGCCGGGAATGAGCCTGAAGGAGCGCGCGCAATTGACAGTGGAAGCCGGATATCGAGCGTTCCGAATGGGGGCCGCTGATCGTCCCGTTAACACCACGTTCAACATCCGTGAGCGTGTGAATCAGCTCTACGAAGATTGCGTGCAAGTTAGAGAAGGAGTCGGCAAGGACGGTGACTGGGTGGTCGATTTCCATCAGCGCTTTGACTTGTCTGATGCAGTTCGTGGTTGCGACTTAATTCAGCAATTGGCCCCCTTTTTTGTAGAGGACCCGGTTCGCGCTGAAGCTTTCAATGAAGACTTACCCATTCTGCGCAACAAAGTGAGCGTTCCCATAGCAGCCGGAGAAGAATGGGGTAATCGGTGGGACTTCAACAAGCTTGTTGAGAACCACAGCATTGATTACGTCCGCGCTACGCTCCCCAACGTCGGTGGCATTACGGAGATGATGAAGATTGCCGCCCTATGCGAAACCCACTTTGTCGGGATTGTGCCGCATTTCACAGGGCCCATAGCGACTGCAGCGCTGGTGAACAGCCTGGGGACATTTTCAGGACCGGTCTTAATGGAATATAACTTCCAAGGGAGGACCTTGCCCCATCTGCCTGTCTGCCTGGACTTTAAAAACGGGAAGCTGTACCCCAATGAACGGCCAGGGTTGGGAGTAGAACTGGACATGAAACAACTGAAATTGCTCGCCGAGTTCACGCAGCCGATTACGGCACGGGCGCAGACCTATTTCCGGCCGGACGGTTCTATAACGAATTGGTGATACCCGAAGCGTGATCAAGTTTCTACAGTTACGGATCAGATGGATTTTGATCTTCTGGATTTTTCTTATGAGCGCAGTTGCTTACCTGGACCGCGTGAATATATCCATCGCAGGGAAGTCGATTGCCAGCGAATTTCGACTTGACAACAACCAGCTAGGCTGGGTTTTCAGCGCTTTTCTTTTGGGCTACGCCTTCTTTCAGGCGCCTGCAGGCCGGATCGCTGATCGATTTGGACCGCGTCTTATTTTAACGCTGAGCGTCCTCTGGTGGGCGCTCTTTACCGTGGTCATTACGATTCTTCCTACTGGTTCTTCAAGTGTTCTCTTGGGGTTGATTCTGACGCGATTCTGCCTGGGGGTAGGCGAGGCCGTTATGTATCCCGCTTCCAATTGCGTAGTTTCAGCCTGGATCCCCACAGCGGAAAGAGGGATCGCGAACGGCCTTATCTTTGCTGGAGTCGGTTTTGGCGCTGGTGTCACGGCACCGCTGATTACTTACATCATGATTCAATACGGCTGGCGTGCGGCTTTCTTTGTTAGCGCCGCAATTGGGCTTGCTGCCGGAGCAGTGTGGTTTGTACTGGCGCGCAACCGACCCCGCCAACATCCTTGGGTTACAGCAGACGAGGCGAACTACATCGAAGCCGGGCTGCCCGTCAACTCAGCGTCTGCTGAAAAGCAACTGCCATGGATCATCATCTTAACTGATTACGATGTGCTAGCGCTCACATTCAGCTACTTCACTTTCGGCTATGTGGCCCAGATCTTCTTTACCTGGTTTTTCATTTACTTGAATCAAGTTCGCGGCCTTGACTTGCGTCAAAGCTCGCTATATACAATGCTGCCCTTCATTGCGATGTCGATCGGGTCTATCTTAGGCGGTGTGATTAGTGACCGTCTCACAAAGCTGCACGGGAAGCGAATCGGCCGCAGTGGAGTTGCTGTGTTTGGTATTGGCCTGTGCGCTGTGTTCATCGCCTTGGGAACCCAAGTCGCTAGCGCTCAACTCGCCAGCGTTGTGCTTGCCGGGGGAGCCGGCGCTCTGTATCTCGCACAGAGCTCTTTCTGGTCGGTTAGTGCCGACATCGGAGGCAAGTCGGCCGGATCCGTTTCGGGCGTTATGAATATGGGTGCTCAATTGGGTGGTGCACTCACGGCATCCCTCACGCCCGCCATTGCCGGACAGATGGGCTGGAGCGTATCGTTCCTGGTAGCAGCAGCCCTAGCTGCTTGCGGGGCTTTGGCTTGGCTTCTCGTTGGTCGAAAGTCAAGCGCCGTGGACGTTACTGCTCCGTTTATTGATTGATGACAGAACCGTCCTGCCGACGAACCACACCCCAACCACCGTTGTAATACTTACGAGCACCCTTCTCGGACCCGAAAGGATACTTCGCCGCCGCCTTTTCGTTGATCTCGACACCCCATCCAGGTTTCTCGTTGGCGTACACGTACCCATCCTTAAACTCGGGGTAGCCCTGAAATACTTCATTAAGGGATTCCGATGGGAAGGTCCACTCCTGCACTCCGAAATTGGGAGACACCAGATCCAGCGCAATGTTGGCGCAATGACCAACGGGACTTACATCGCCTGGTCCATGCCACGCCGTTTTGACCTGAAAGGCGTCTGCAAGAGTAGCGATTTTCAACGCCGGCGTTAAGCCTCCCGCTTGGGATACGTGAACGCGAATGTAGTCGATCACCGAGGATTTAATCACCAGATTCCACTCGTGCGGACTGTTGAACAATTCGCCCATAGCCAAAGGCGTTGTACAGTTTGAGCGGATTTGTTTAAAGTAGTCGATGTTCTCGGGAGAGAGCACATCTTCCAGATAAAACAGCCGAAACTGCTCCAGATCCTTAGCGAACTGCACAGCTAATCGTGGTGGCAGCCTTTCGTGCGCATCGTGCAGCAGCTCGATATCGGGACCTAGTTCTTTGCGGCCCGCCTCAAACAAAGCCAGGGTTCGCCGGGTGTAAGGCTGCGGTTCGAAAACCTCGTCTTCAGGCAGCGTTCCAGCCGACGAGGTCTGTCTGTCTTCGACGTAGCCGGCACGCCCCGCTCCATAGGCAGCTTGGCCGGGCACCCCGACCTGCAAGCGGACGACTTTGATTCCGCGCGCCATGATTTTCCTAGCTGAGTCGACCGTTTCGGCAATCTCCGCACCGGAAGCATGCGAATAGATCATGGCTCCGCGACGGCACTTGCCTCCAAGCAGTTCGTAAACAGGCATACCTGCCTGCCGCCCTTTGATGTCCCAGAGAGCCTGATCGACACCACTGATGGCATTGTTTAACACTGGGCCGTTACGCCAGTAGGAGGAGTTATACATGGCCTGCCAGAGATCCTCAATTGCATCGGTCGGCCTGCCGATCAGGAAGGGCTTCAGATAACGCTCGACGGCAGCTACTACCAGATCGGCACGCTGCGTAAAAGTGGCGCATCCGTACCCATAAAGGCCATCCTGATCGGTCTGGATCTTGACAACGACTAAACGGACGCCGGCGGGCGCCGTCGAAATTACAGAAACATTCTTTATTTTCGGTACAGGCATTCCCCTCAGCAGAGGCGCTGCTGCCAAGGCTAGGAATTCGCGACGTCTTAGATTCGAGATGGTAGGCAAGGGAAAGTCTCCAATGTAAATGGGCCAACAACGCGGTTATTGGCCGTAGAAGTATTCTGTCACCACGCCTCTGTCTGTTACGATCTGAAAAGCTTCACTGTGGGATGCATCGTCTAGTCTGGTTTATTTTCTCGGTTATTACGTGTTTAGCCCAAACGAACTATCGCAACTGGCAGGCGGCAGGTGGCGCTCCAGATAATATTCACTATTCTTCACTGAGCCAGATTAATAAAAACAACGTAAATTCTTTACAGATTGCCTGGACGTTCGATAGCGGGGACAGTTATCCGGACTCCGACATCCAATGCAACCCGATCATCGTTGATGACAAAGTGTTCGTGACAACACCTAAGCTGCGCGTTGTCGCTCTGGATGCAGCTACGGGCAAACAACGGTGGAGCTTTTCCGGACAAATTGGGCAGCGCGCGCCGCACCCCAGTCGTGGACTTACCTATTGGACGGATGGTCACCAATCGCGAATCCTGTTTACACTCGGCTACGAGCTGTTTTCCTTAGACGCAAAGACCGGCAAGATTGACCCGCTCTTCGGCAACCAGGGCCGGGTGGATTTGCGCAAGGCTTTCGATGTGCCTGTCGATGAGACCGCGCTCAGCGTCACCAGCCCTGGAGTCATATACCGAAACCTCATCATCCTGGGCAGTTCAGTACCTGAGACGCTCCCCGCTACAGCCGGCGACATTCGGGCGTACAACGTACAAACCGGTCAGCTTGCCTGGAGCTTTCACACGATCCCCCATGCTGGTGAGTTTGGAGAAGACACGTGGCCAGCCGGTGCCTGGAAGACTTCCGGGGCAGCTAACAATTGGGCCGGACTGGTTGTTGATCAGAAACGCGGCTTAGCGTTCGTTCCAACCGGCTCTCCTGCTTTTGACTTTTATGGAGCAGACCGGCATGGCGATGATCTCTTCTCCGACTCGGTCATTTGTCTGGATGCGGCGACAGGACAACGCAAGTGGCACTTTCAGGCGATACGACACGATGTGTGGGATCTTGATTTCCCGTGCGCTCCGCTTTTGGTCACTGTTCGCCACCAGGGCAAACTCATTGATGCTGTTGCCCAAGCCGGGAAGAATGGTTATGTGTACGTGTTGGATCGCGAAACGGGCCAAAGTCTGTTTCCGCTCGAAGAGCGGTCAGTACCTGCTTCGTCGGTGGACGGAGAGTTACTCGCGACTACGCAACGTTTGCCCTTGAAACCCGCGCCTTTTGTACGCCAGGAGTTTACTGACGACACCGTCACGCGAAGAACTGAGATGGCTCATCAAGCGGTGCTGGAAAAGCTGAGCAAACTCGACCATGGCCGCCTCTTCGAACCACCCAGTCTCCGGGGAACGGTTTACTTTCCCGGTCTCGCGGGAGGGGCAGAGTGGGGTGGCGCGGCCTTCGACCCCGAGACCCATCTTTACTACATCAACGCGAACGAATTGGCTTGGATTGTTCATCTTATTCCCACAAGTCAGGTTTCCAGCAAATTGACCGCCAGCCGCCTTTATGCGCACCGGTGTGCAGGATGTCATGGCCCAGACAGGAAAGGTGCACCGCCGGAGTACCCGGCGCTCGATCATATACACGATCGCTTGACACACGAGCAGATTACCTGGATGGTTCATCACGGTGGTGGCCGGATGCCGGCGTTCGGATCCCTGGGTGATCCTGCCATCGAAGCACTGGCGGCTTTCCTCGAAAATCAAAGTGACGTTAAGGTCACGTTAGGTAAGAGCTCAAAACCGGATGCAGCCCCACCATTGAGATATGGAGTGGAGGGCTATCAAAAGTTCCTGGACCCCGATGGCTATCCCGCGAACACGCCGCCTTGGGGAACACTTTCGGCTATTAATCTGGACACTGGTGAGTACCGCTGGAAAGTACCGCTTGGCGATTACCCTGAGCTGGTCGCGCAAGGAATGGTGAATACGGGGAGCGAGAACCACGGCGGCGGTATTGTTACTGCCGGAGGGCTATTCTTTATTGGGGCGACTCA
The DNA here is from genome assembly GCA_964245395.1 of uncultured Bryobacteraceae bacterium. Classification (GTDB taxonomy): domain Bacteria; phylum Acidobacteriota; class Terriglobia; order Bryobacterales; family Bryobacteraceae; genus Bog-105. The sequence goes on along the minus strand of CAXTMN010000155.1, from coordinate 1,895 downwards.
TTACGATAACAAGTTCAGAGCCTTCGATAAAAATACGGGGAAGCTTCTATGGCAGACTGTTCTCCCGCATGCCGCTAATGCAACTCCGTCGACCTATGAGCTGAACGGTAAACAATACGTTGTTGTGGCTGCCGGAGGCGGAAGGCAGCGGGCCTCGGGTGGCTCATTCATCGCCTTCGCTATTCCTTAAATTACGGTATTCCCGAACGCGCGGCGCTCATCGTTACAACCGCCCGAACTTAGAAACGGCCTCACGAATCGATTTAAATTTTTCTATATACGGGTACATGCTGTGCTCGGTCTCATCCAGCTGTTGCGCTTTCTTTAGAACCTCCGCGGCGTTCTCTCGAGGCACAACGACAACACCATCCATGTCGGCCACGATGATATCCGAGGCGCGAACCGGCACGCCTCCGCAGGTTACCGGGACATTTTTACCCGCAACCCTAAAATGATTAACGGTCGTCGAGGGAACAACTCCGCGGCTGAAGACGGGGAACTGAAGTTTCGTAATCTGCGGAGTGTCTCGTACGCCGCCGTCTACAATGGCGCCTGAAAGCCCGCGGTACTTCATGGCAGTGCTCATCAGCCCACCTAGCCCTGCGTAATCCAGGCCATCTTCCAGCACCATCACATAAACTGCGCCTTGGGGTGCTTCATCAATGGCGTCCATCATCCCCGCAAGCGCCTTTGAGCCTTCCTTGTGTTCTTCTTTCCGAAGTAGCACCGTAGTGGCTGGCCCTGCGAATTTAGCAATGGATAACGGGCGCATATCATGCGACATGTACATCTTTCTGCCATAGAGCAGCTCCATCGCATCAGCCACTGACGCAGCTTCCACCTGTCTGAAACCTTCAATTACAGTCTCCGGCGAACCGTCTTTCTGGAGATATCTTGAGAAAGCAGTAAGACACGCGAGACCCACGAAAAGAGCACTAACGGCGGTTCGTTTCAACATGAGCTTAGTTCGGACTCAAAGGACATAGTACTCTCGCTCGCTACAAATCATTGGATCGCTTCGAGCCATGACATAAGATTATAAAAACCCACGAGTTTAGATTAGGAGCTGCTCCCCATGTTGAGGAAGCTAGTTGCAATCTGCCTATTGGCAGCGGGACATTTGTGTGTCCCTGACCCGAGCATGGGTCAGGTCACCACGGGCACGATTCTTGGTAGTGTGCACGATTCCAGTGGCGCGGCGATGGCCGAAGTCGATGTGGTTATCACAGATACCGCAAAGGGAACGTCGAATCAGTACAAGACCGATGCAAGCGGTGAGTACAGCGCGCAGTTTCTCATTCCGGGTACCTACAGTGTCAGCGTCACCAAAGAAGGATTCAAGCGCTCGGTCTCAGATAATGTCGTTCTGGATGTTGACCAGAAAGCGCGTATCGATATCACGCTTCAGATCGGGCGCGTCAGTCAGATCCTCGAGGTAACGGCTGCGGCCCCGTTGGTTCGTTCGGAAAGTGCCGAACTCGGCGAAGTGGTTGGTGAGAAGCAGGTACAGGCGCTTCCGTTAAATGGACGCAATTTCGCTCAGTTAGTGGATCTTGTGCCTGGTGTTACTCCCGGCCAACCAGGTGAAAATCTCTCTGGATCGAGTTCTTTCAATCCGCGAGCGGCGTCGGATTTCAACGCTTTAGGGAGTCAGGCTAATACCAACGGCTGGCTGGTGGACGGCATCGACGACAACGAGTGGACATTCAACACCGTGATGGTCCAACCTTCTGTTGAATCGATTGCGGAGTTCAAAGTGCTGACCGGTACCTATTCGGCAGAGTTCGGACGTGGCGCTGGTGTGGTCTCGGTGTCGACAAGATCGGGCTCCAATAGTTTTCATGGAGAAGCCTTCGAATATTTGCGGAACAGTTATTTGGATGCCCGCAACTACC
>CAXTMN010000154.1:9339-9660 GCA_964245395.1 uncultured Bryobacteraceae bacterium | reverse complement strand
GATCAAAGCGCCCCACACGTGAAAGACAATGCTTCCTTCGGGAACGAGAAATCGCCGAAGAAGGAGAAAGCGCCCACCACGCGTACCGTAACCGGCCAGGTTACCGACGAAACCGGTCAGGTCCTTCAAGGTGCGCTGGTCACCTTAACCGACTCAAAGACAAACGAAAAGATAACATTTTTCACCAAGAAGGACGGCCGTTATCAGTTTCAAGATCTCAGCTTCACAAACGACTATCAGGTACAGGCGATCTTCAAAGACAAGGCAAGCGAGCTTCGCAAGCTAAGTCAATACGACCATACGGCCCGTCCGGTGCGCATC
>CAXTMN010000154.1:6618-9329 GCA_964245395.1 uncultured Bryobacteraceae bacterium | reverse complement strand
GCGGCCACCACCGCGGCCCGCGATACTAAGCGCTGAACAGGAGGAGAAATGAACATCGACGAAAGAATAGAAGCTCTCACACACAGCGTAGAATCGCTTTCCCAGATGCACCAGGACAACGTAAAAACTTATAGCCGTCTCTTCCAGCAACTGGCTAGCATTGCTGAGGCGCATGAGACGCGTATCTCAGACTTGGAACAACGCCGGGACGAACATTAAACCTCCCCTACAATGGCTACCTTCTGCAGAGTTGCGGAAACTCCCGTTGCAGAGCGCGTATCTTTGGCAGGTCGTTGTAGACGATGTAGGGATTGTCCATATTGTGGTCAAGATAATGCTGGTGGTATCCTTCTGCAGCGTAGAATCCCTTCAGGGCCGCTACCTGAGTGACAATCGGCTTCGAATACACTGCTGCGTTATTGAGCTGCTTGATGTACGCCTCTGCAACGCTCTTCTGCTCGTCAGTGGTGTAGAAAATGGCTGACCGGTACTGCGTGCCTGAATCCGGACCCTGTCGATTAAGCTCCGTAGGGTGGTGCACGACCGAAAAGAACACCATCAGCAGTTGCCCGAATGAAATCTGCTTGGGATCAAAAGTGACCTGGACGGATTCGGCATGCCCGGTCCGGCCGCTGCTCACAACCTCGTAATGAGCAGTAGACTTCTCCCCGCCTGCAAAGCCTGATACCGCTTTCTGCACGCCCTTTATTCGCTCGAAGACACCCTCAACACCCCAAAAACACCCACCGGCTAAAACTACCGTCTGGAGACCTTGGGCCTCGGCTGCAGGTATGTCGGCGGCCGGCTCAGGAAAGGATCGGCTAGCCGCACCTATGCAGCCCGAAGCAATTAGTAGAAAAGTCGAGAGTAGTGCAATGCGTCTTGTCAGCATAAAGAACCTACTACATAGACGGCGGATTTCCCGCTTTCGATTCAATCGCGAGTGTACTCGCCTATTTGTAGCCGGGGTTTTCACCCAGGCTGATCAAGTTAGCCAACAACCGGTAAGCCCCCGGAACACCGGATGGCAGCTGGCGATAAAGGGCGAACGCGTCGTATACGTAAAACCCTTTTCCATAGCGGGCAACCAGTAGTCCTCCTCGCTGCGGATCTTGTCCTGGATCCTGAGTTTCGAGAAGAGGCAGGTACCGTTCGTCCCACTTCTCCATGAACCCGTGCCCTCGTTCTTCCTGCCACTCGCCGAAGTCAGCCGCAGTAATTCGGTTAGGCCAGTTGAGAGCCGGATTGTCTTTCTGGAGAAATTTGACCGGAGAACTTTCGTCCACCACCTTCTGCGGATTTGCCCCGAGAGAAAACGGGTACGGGGCGTATTCGCTTCCGAAGTTCTGCAGATTGTACTGTACGATCAAAACGCCGCCATTATGCACGTACTGCAATAGCGCTTTATTCTTCGCGCGGAGTTCCGGATGCGCAGCATAAGCCCGAACGCCCAATATCACGGCATTGAACGAGCTTAGATTGCCTCCCTCCAGATCATTCGCCGACAGAATTGGCACCTTCAAGCCGAGATTTTCGAGAGCTTGCGGTAAATCGTCGCCTGTCCCAGGAAAGAATCCCACCCGGATGTGCGGAGCCGTCGTTACGTCTACTCCCGTAGCCTCGTAAGTCGCAGGACGGTAGTAGGGATATGGGCGTACACCCTGGTATCCAACCAGCCGGTAACCATCTGTATAGCTTCTTCCCCCGTACTCAGCCGCTGCGCGAATCTCGTATCGTTTAGCCTTGATCGCACCCGGCGTTATTTGAAAATTAAAATTTTCGCTCTCGCCGTCTCGCTCGAAGGCGAACGGATACTCGCCTGGAGTCGCCTTCCAACCCTCCGGTAAATGGAGCCTCAGTGTGCCGTTAGCCGGTCTTTCACATTGCTCCCCAAACTGCACGTAAAGGCAAACGAAGCCGAAGTCAAAGGAACCGCTCCGGCCCCCGGCGAAATCGAAACCGACAGCGCGGGCGCCATCCAGAGCGGCTCTTGCACCACCCCGATGCCCTCGAGTCGGTTGTTGGTTTGTACGACTTTGCGAATCTCCCAATCCACATCCTTATAACTGACCCGCGCTCCAGCCCACAGCGGGTAAGGCGGAAAAGAAAGATCGCGAAATCGCTCGTCCCTAACGTTGTAGTAGGGCTGTTCCTGATCCGGGCGGTCGAAGTAGGCTCTGGTAAGAGTCGCGTCTTCAGGTGCTGTCACCGCGAACCTGCTCTTAAGTGCTTGCGCTCCGTCGAGTGTAGCTGGCCCGGCATTCTTATCTGCTGAGATCTTCCAATCCTTCCCATCGCCCGGGTGTACCGAAATCGCATGCAAGCCCATACCTTCCGATCCACCGTTCAGCACCTGGGTTTGCACCGCAAAAATCTGGCCCGGTATAGCTGCCGTAAATGTCAAAGGCGCGCCCGCAAAGGCGGCAAATGGTCCAGTTGGCTCTTTGTCCGGAGCAACAGTCGCCTCAAACAATACACCAAGCGCCAAGGTGAGCGCCTCTTCAAACTCGTTCGCTTTCTGACCGAGTTCATACTCAATGTCGCTCTTCCCGGGTTCCGAAAGGGTGCTTCTTTGCACCTGATCCGTCAGCGCCCGAGTCAATCGCAAACCCTTGGCAAGCGCAGGCGCAATGATAGACGGTTTGCCAGGATTGTAAGTAGCAAGTGCGCTACCGACGCACTCTGAGATCCCGGCCAGACCGCCTTTTAGA
>CAXTMN010000154.1:0-6608 GCA_964245395.1 uncultured Bryobacteraceae bacterium | reverse complement strand
AGGTAGTACTGTATCTTTTTGTGCAATATTTGTTACGTCGGGCAAGGCTGCGGCAAACATTTCCAGCACGAGGCTACGATGCGAATAGACAACGCCCTTTGGTCGTCCCGTGGTACCGGAGGTATAGCACATCGCGGCGGCCTGATTCTCGTCGCACTCTGGATAGGTAAAGGTATTTGCATCCTCTGCTGCAAGCACTTTCTCATAGTCGAGTGTGCCTTCTGGTACTGTGACGTCGGTCGATGGTGTCTTGTCGATCCAGGTTTTCCGGACGTAGTCATAGAAGCGAATGGGCACATACTTGTCGGTCGCGTAATCGTAAATCGTGTTCTCTTTGGTAGGCGCAAAGATCGGCACTCGGGCATATACCTTTAGCGGTTTCCAGGGCCGCAGGCCTTCCCGAATCTGCTCAGGAAAGCGGTTCGGGTCGCCAGCTGCCAGATACACTTCCTGCGCCATCTCGCCTGCAACTTGGTGATTGCCGTGGCCATCCGTCGATGCACCGGCAAACACCGAAGTAATGACAAGCGGCCGTGTCATGCGCACGACGCGCACTGCGTCCGAAAGTACACGCTCAAAGCCCCATTTCTCCAATGCCTCCTCACGCGTTTTTGAAAAGCCATAGTCGATCACCGTTCCCCAATACTGATCGACTCCGTAGTAGCGATCTGCCTGCAATAGTTCCTCAGTGCGCATCAGACCCATGGCATCGTAGAAATCCGTCGACATCGCGTTTTGCCCGCCTTCGCCTCGATTCAACGTATAGAGAATCGCTCGCGCCCCTTCGTGCCGTGTCTCGTAAGCCAGCATGCCGCCATCCTCGTCATCCGGGTGCGCAGTGATCATCAGAAGACTGGCACGCGTATTCAGTGCTCGCAGGCGGCGCATCATCCCCGCTGCGCCGCGGTTGAGATCGATCGGCATTGCATTTGGATTGAGTTGGGCTGCTTCTCTGGGCGAAAGTGCCGCCGGGGAATCAGCCGCCCAGATCAGGGCCGCCAAGCCTACCGCTAAGGCAACTACCCTGATAAACCCGAAAGGCGTCAGGCTCTTACGTTTAATATTCCTGGAGGCGGTGATCATCGATGTATCGGTCGAGACGACATCAAACGTCTCTCCGTATAGTAAAGCCACAGTTTGCGCACTCTGCTTTGCTTCCACTCTGCCCTGGTTTTGTTAGCATCGGGCGATGGCTTTCGCCCAGAGACTCGCCTTACCCATCCTCACCTCCTTACTTGCCTGCTTAGCCCTCAAGGCTCAAACCGTTATCAAGTGTGACTCAATGCATGGCCGCCGCAATTTCTGCGTTGCCGATACTCGCGGTGGAGTCTCTCTCGGCCGCGTTCGGAGCGGGTCCGCGTGCACCCAAAACGCCACTTGGGGTTACGACAGGAGGGGAATTTGGGTCGATCGCGGTTGCCGTGCTGACTTTGTCATCGGTAGGCCAGGCCCTTCCCGCCCTCCTGGCGGCGGGAGCTATCTCGTTTCTTGTGCGTCCAATGATGGCCGTAGAAACTTCTGCAATGCCGATACTCGCGGCGGCGTGCGGCTTGTCAACCAGCGAAGCCAGTCGCCGTGTCGTAGGGGCCATAGCTGGGGATTCACTCGCGATGCGGTCTGGGTTGATCGCGGCTGTCGAGCTGATTTCCAGGTGGGTGGCCGATAGCTGCGCTTGCACCGTCGCCTCACTCTATGAAGCTTTACCGCACAAAGCAAGGTCCAGTTGTCGAAGCAGAAGGCAAATGCTTCCCGATCTGGGTAGCCTGGGACACTCTTCTCCTTCGCGAAGATCTCCCTACCTTCCTCCAAAACGAACTTTCCCGTGGCAGCCCTGATCCAAGGCTCGATATAAAGGAGTGTCTTGCTCCCATTGGACAACAGGAAGTCTGGGCTGCAGGTGTGACCTACTTCCGCAGCCGCGATGCCCGTATGGAAGAATCAAAGTCCGCCGGTGGCGGCGATTTCTATGACCGGGTTTATAACGCTGAGCGACCTGAACTCTTCTTTAAAGCAACAGCAAGTCGCGTGGTAGGCCCCGGTCAACCGGTTGCGATCCGCAGCGACGCAATCTGGTCGGTGCCCGAGCCGGAACTCACCATCCTGGTTTCGCCTCGCGGGGTAATCACCGGATACACGATAGGCAACGACATGAGTTCGCGTGACATCGAGGGCGAGAACCCTCTCTATTTGCCCCAAGCCAAGGTCTACAACCGGAGTTGCGCGCTGGGACCGTGCATCCTGGTTTCGCAAGAACCTTTGCCTAAAAACACCGAAATTCACCTGGAGATCGAACGTGGCGGCCAATTGGTTTTTGCGGGCTCGACCACTCTCGATTCCATCAAGCGAGAGTTGCCCGCGCTTGTCGAGTATCTTTATCGCGACAACACCTTCCCGTATGGCTGTTTTCTGCTGACCGGAACAGGTGTTGTTCCTCCGGATTCTTTCACTTTGCACCTCGGTGATGAAATCAAAATCACGATTGGCGGAATCGGCACCCTCAAGAACAATGTCGGCTAACTTCAAGCGGAGCCATGTAAGTCCATTCGCTCCTGGCGGCTGATGAGCTGCTTGATGCGTACCGCATAGTTTCCTTTCACCGACACCATCTCGCCTCGTGCCACCACCCGTCCATGCACCATCAGCTCCACGTATCCGCCAGGGCTCTGATCGAGTTCTATAAGTGAGCCCGACCTAAGCCGCAGGACTTCGTGTATGCGGAGATCCGCCCTGCCAAGAGAAACCGCAAGCGGAAGATCCAAATCCATCAGCCGCTGCATCATTGGGGGCTCACTGCTTGTCTCTGCGTCTGCACCCGAATGGGTCTGTTCTTCTGAAACACTCTCGTTCAATTCCGCGCTCATTGTTTCGTGACCGTTCCGCTACCCGTTCTATCTGCAAGGGGCTCAATATACATACTCATCGCTCTCTGAGCCGTTCAGCTGTAGCAATCCTTCTTTCTCGAGCTCTCGTGCAATGCTAATGGTCTGCTGCTGCGCGGCATCGACGTCCTTGAGTTTCACAGGACCTAAATTTGCCAATTCCTCTGACATCATTTCCGCGCCGCGTTGCGATTGAGTAGAGATAAACTTCTGCCGCAAAGATTCGTTTGCCCCTTTGAGTGCGGTTAAGAGCGTATTACGTTCTACTTTCACCATCAGTGTTCGGATCGGATTCGCTTCCAGATTCTCGAGGTCGCGAAACACGAACATGAAGCGTCGGATGTTTTCGAGCAGCGTGGGATTGTCTCTCTCAACGGCATCGAGTAGCTGAGAGCAGGTATTAGGGTCCAGTCGGTTGAACATGTTCGCCACGGCCCGAACACCGCCTACTGCTTCTCGGCTCAACTCTCCCAAATTACGAAGCTTCTGATCGAGAACGTCTGCAATGTTGCGTATAACCTCCGGTGAGATTTGATCCAGATCCGCCATCCGCATAGTGACGTCCGTTCTGGTTGCCACGGGTAAAGAGCTGAGCAGAATCGCTGCCTGTGCCGCATCGAGATTCGAGAGAATTAGTGCAATTGTCTGCGGATGCTCATCCTGGATGAACTTCGCCAATTGTTGCGGATCGACCTTGCGGAAGTTTTCGAAGGTGGCTCCTTCATTTCTGAAAGTTCTTCCAATGCGGTCAATCAGTTTCGTGGCTGTCTCGAGGCCGTAAGCTTCAATCACTAGCTTTTGAGAGGAATAGAATACGCACCTTACCTGCAGGTTGTGAAACATGGCATACTGATCGAACTCTTCCAGAGTTTCCTGTACGTGCTCCTGGCTGGCAGTTTCCAGACGAGCAACAGCCCTCGCGATCTTGTCTGCATCCTCCTCAGGAATGAGTCGAAGTACATTCGCACTATCGATCGGTCCGAGCGAGACAAGAAGTATCGCGGCTTTGTCGAGCCCACTCAGCTTCGGGCTAGTACGTGCAGCAGTCTCGGGCATCAGCAAAACCTTAGTTCGCTTTTGAGGGATTGCCTCTCAAACAAAACCGCAGCGCCAAACTTCTGTCGTGCTTTTTCCCTAATTGATATAACAATGAAGGCATGCAAACCAAAACCAACCGCCGCAGTTTCCTGATGGCCAGCGGGATGACCGCGCTAGCGGCAACCAGGGCCTGGGGCGCAAACGATACATTTCAGGTCGGCATTATCGGCGCTGGTGGACGTATGAAGTCGCTTCTTCATGCTGCTGACGAGTCTGCTCCCTACCAGCTGGTTGCCGCTTGCGATGTTTATTCTCCGCACCTGGACGAGGTCAAGGCCAGGGCCAACGGCGCCGGGACTACTACGCATGTCGATTACCACGAGCTCCTCGACCAGAAAGCTGTGGACGTCGTCTTCATTGCCGCACCTGATCACTGGCACGTGAAAATGGCTTCGGACGCCGTGGCTGCCGGCAAGGATGTGTATCTCGAAAAGCCGGTGACTCACACCATTGAAGAAGGCGACACCCTCATCCACGCGGTGCGATCCTCAAAGCACATTCTGCAATGCGGAACCCAGCAGAGGAGCTGGCGGCACTTCCAAAGCGCTGTCGAACTTCTCCAGGGCGGAAACATCGGCCGTATCACCCAGATTCGAACTTACTGGTATCAGAATTACCAGCGCGATTGGTCGTCCGATGCCATTAATCCCCAACTGCTTGACTGGAAACGCTGGCTCGGATCGGCGCCCTACCAGCCTTTCAGCGAAGAGAAGTATCGGCGTTGGCGCTGGTTTTGGGATTTCGGCGGTGGAGCGATGACGGACCTCTTTTCGCATTGGATCGATGTCGTTCACTGGGCTATGAAAAGCAATCAGCCCAACGTTGCTCAAATGCTCGGCGACAAATACTTCTTCGAACAATGGCAGTGCCCCGACACCATCCAGGCAGGCTTTCGGTATCCGGGGTTCGACGTCGGCTACGAGGGAACCATGGTCTCGGCGATCGACGATGGTGGTCTCGAATTTCGCGGGACGGAAGGTACGCTCAAGTTGACGCGAGGCGGCTTCGAGGTTTACCGCGAGGGCGCTAAAGGCAACCCACTGCTATCGGAACGTAGCTTCGAAGACGGCACTATCTCCCACATGCGAAACTTTTTCGAATGCGTTAAGAGCCGCAAGGATTCAAATGCGCCCGTCGAGGCTGGAGTCGCTGCTGCTCGTGCCGGCCACATCGGCAACCTCGCGCTCCATCGCGGCGGGCAAATTAACTGGCCCTTAAAAGCTTCTAGTTAACGGCCTTTCGCTGCGGCAAAACACGTGTTCCGACGTGATTCCAACACCTTCGGGATATCCGGTTTTGCACATGCGCCTTCCTGTTTCCGCTTTCCGTTTCTCTCTGCCATACTTCCTGCGTTGTTCCTGGTCGAAACGAGCAGTGGCAGAGCACGCAGGCGCTCAGCTTCTCAAACCCCTCTTCCAGCCGTGGCTATTACCGTTATTCAACTATCTCCGGCAATACCATCGTCTTTACATTTGCGCTATCGAAGGCGTCGGCCAGCTGGTAAATTCCCTTCCTTCGCACCAGGCCGAGAACCGCCGTGTGGCGTTCAGATAGGCTTTGCGCGTATGGTAGTTGCTGATCTGCGTGGTGAAGAGCTCCACGATCGGCCTGGCGGCCTTCGGCGTCGGCGCGAACAGCGTTTGTAAAAGAATGCCAATTGAGGTCCTTGTGATGGCTGACTTTTTAAAAGGGATGCCTTGAGCGCAATCGGTTTAGAAACCAATCAATTTTTTACAACCGCTAAGTGGCCGGAGATTTCAAGACCTCATTAACGGGTGGGAGGTTACCCAACGCCTAAAAGCGGCGCGTCCGACATGGCCCAAATATCTGTTGGAGGGGTCGCCACTTCTCGCGTCTTCCCACAACATAACCTCCTCCTTTATGTTGTAGTAAATTTGGCTGCTCTGGAAAGATAAGCAATGTGACGGAAACCGTTAAGGCTTCAGTGGCCGGAGCCGTTGTCGCTTCGGGCATTCTGGTTGCGTTCGGCATTTATCAACAAGTTCAGGAAGCTCGCCGCGTTGAGTTGCAGAAAGTGCAGCAGCAGGTGCAGCGGCAAACCGAGGCGGAGAAAAGCAATATGCTCGACTTCACCCAATCACTGGAAACCCTGGCCTACGATCTTAATAAAGAGGATCTCGTTGCATTCGACACAAATGCGGATAAGTTCAAAGAGCGTATGGAGCGTTCGGAGTTTGCAGAATTTTTGGATTATCGGGAAGCTGATACAAAAGACGACAGCTTTAGAAATGAGGTCTCCATTGTGTTGAGGGAGATAGACACATTCCGTAGGGAGAGAAAACTGCTGTGGATACCGATTTGAGGAACAAGGAAATGGCAGACTTTGGAGGGGACTGCAAACGCCCGCCGCGCTGTTTGGTCCGTACCCCTTCAGAGTTTATTGCGCTAGAACCTATAAGGACTTTGGCTTATCAGTTGCGGCTGGAAATTTCGTTGGCGAAGCACGAAACTAGATAGCGCCAGCACCATCGCCGCCTTAGCGGGAGTATCCCCTACCCTTAAATATTTTATTGGAGGCAAGCATTTTGCGGCCTGGCAATCCGCCATATAGTCATTTACCCTGGAAACAGGACACGAAGGGACCGATTCCCATGACCCTGACCATAAACA
>CAXTMN010000153.1:4193-9780 GCA_964245395.1 uncultured Bryobacteraceae bacterium | reverse complement strand
CTCTACACTATAACGATCTGCCCTGACAACATGCCCAAGCTCATTGCGCTACTCCTGATCACCCTCTCCGCTGCCTTTGCCGCCGACACCGCCGAATCCCACGAGTTCGTCATCCCCAACTTCCACACCGAAGGCGGTGTCACACTTCCCCAGGCCCACATCATCTATGCAACCTACGGTCATCTGAACGCCGCCCGCGATAACGCGATTCTTCTCCCGTCCCATTACATGGCCAACTTTCACGGCTACGAGTGGCTCATTGGGCCCGATCACGCTCTCGACACTTCGCGCTACTTTCTCGTGGCCACCGAGCTCTTCGGCAACGGCCGTTCTTCTTCCCCCAGCAACACACCCGAGCCCTTCCACGGGCACCGCATCCCCCTCATGAACATTCGCGATAACGTCGAAGCCGTTCACCGCCTGCTCACGGACGAGCTCCACATCACCCATCTGCGCGCCCTCATCGGCTTCTCCATGGGCGCACAACAAGCCTTCCAATGGGCCGTCAGCTACCCCGACTTCATCGATCGCATCGTGGCCACCTCCGGCACTGCCAAAACGTACGGCCATGGCATCGTTCGCCTCGAAGGTCAGATCGCCGCCATCACCGCCGACCCTGCCTTTCACAATGGCGACTACACCGCACCGCCCACCACAGGCCTCCAGACCTTTTCTATCGTTTGGGCTGCCTGGCTCTACTCCCAGGAATGGTGGCGTCGCGAACTGTGGCGCACCAACTCCCCTCCCGGCACCACCTTTGAGCAGGTTCTCGAAAAATACCGCACCCACTTCATCCCCGGCGCAGACGCTAACAATCTCATCCTGCAAATGCGTACCTGGGAACACCACGACGTCGGCGCTACCCCAGGCTTCAATGGCAACATCGAGAGCGCCCTTCGCTCGGTCAAGGTCCCCTTCCTCTACATGCCTTCAGCTACCGATCTCTACTTCCCACTCGAAGATGCCCGCTACGAAGCCCCCTTCATCCCTCATGGCACTCTCCTGCCCATCCCGTCCCTGTGGGGTCACACCGCCGGCGCAGCCAGCAATCCCGCCGACGGCAAGTTCCTCAACGAAAACATTTCGCGCTTCCTCGCCGGTTCGCCTGTTGCCCACTAAGCCGTTTTTCCCGCTTCGATCGTTCGCATGATCGGGGTTTTCGCTGAGTAGTTTGAAACTGTGTCCAAACAATTCGTAGTAGTAGGTTCCACTCCCTTTCTCATTGCGGCTTCCACGGACAATCAGTAAACGGCTATTCGGCTTTAGTCGAGAGGCTCTGTTACATCGAGTGGCCAGTTGGAAACCGTGAAGGGAAGGCTGCTTACTGCTCCTGTTTTCGCGCCGATTGCCGCTGCCATAACGCAAGATGCACCGCATCCCCAACTAGCGAGGATGTAATGTCCCGCAAAGTCCGGGGCGTGCCGTGACGCTTCACGAAGTTGGCGCCGGTATTGTCGGCTCTGGGCATCGGAACGCCGTAACGGCGCCGTTTTTGTTACTTCTCAACGGCGGCCGGATAATCCAAAAGCGTCGAGGCACGCCATCACCGGCAACACAAGCCACTGTCGTGAGAAGAACAGCTAACAGCCGAGAGACCCCGATGATCAGTACCAATGATGTTCTCCCAAAAGGTACGAGCTGCTTTCGCTGACTGGTAGCGGCCCATGATGAGCGAATTCCCCCTTGGCATTCCTCGACTGCATTGCCGAATGACTTCTCACCGTGTGGATTTAAGGTCGGCCTCGGCCTGCAAGGAGTTGAAACAGACGCCGCGCCGTTGAGGCGAGATTGCGCACTCCGACGACCCCACGCTAGATGCCTGCGCCTGCTTTCGCTGAGCGAATTCGAGCTTCGATATTTTCTGACGGCTCGTCAAAGTTTTCCGCGAGGAAGTGACGCATTTGCTCTTCCGTCATAAAGCTAGAGCTCTCTCGTATTCGACCGCTTTGATTACCTGTTGAATATGCACTGAATTGTCCACTCTCATCGCATGTGACCACAAGTTTGCCGGTATCGTCGTCCATCGCAGAACGATATCAAAGTCAGGTGACAATTCTTCCCACCTCGTGAAACAAAATCTCATCTTCGGGCCGGTCGTAAAGCCCTGTCGTCCGTGACGATTCATGCGCCGCAACGTGCTGCGCCACTTCGAGCCGACCGCCATCCTTGAGACTGCGGATTCCCTTCCGTTGCTGGCAGAATCACACCCTATGACGAAACCCGCTATTCAGCAGCCCTTGCAAAGAACGCTCCTTCTTCGCTTCTGAAATCCACGTGAAAGATGTCGCCGCCTTTCGAAAATCGCCAGCGTCTCCTGTTGACGTCATTACTCAGACGTCTTTGCGCTACGTATGGCTCTGCTTCACTCGAACGGGATGTCTACTTCGGCATAGCTGCCCGGCGTTGCTGCATTCACCATTTCAACGGCACGCGCAAGGTGCTTCCGCACAACGCGCCATGCTGAGTTTCCAAGTACCACAATGGCTATGTGGCTTCGGCCTTGGTGAGCAACTCGCCGTTTGAAATCTTGTCCCATCCGCGCTCTCTCGCTTCTGTGACTTCGTGACCGGTAAGCAAGCCAATTATTCCGCTTGGAGTGCCATGGTCAAAGAGAATACGCATCGGTCGTAACAGACACGCCGGAAGGAGGCGGGGGCGCGTCAAGGCTGCGGGCCGCGAATTCGAGAACGGCCTGAACCTGTTCCCGCGTCACATGAAATTGCTCAACGATTTCGTCAATGTCGGAACCGGCTTCCAAATTCTCGAAAACGCTGGCGACGGGCATACGAGTATCCTTGAAAACCCATGCGCCGCTGCGCCGGTCCGGGACGCTCTCCACGGCCGGACATTGTGACCAATCCAGTGTCGCCATTTTCTATGCACTCCTTTCATCGTAGCTTTATGTGGCGTGTATTTTCATGTCCCAAAACTTACCCTTTGCGTCCCATAGATCGGTGAACTTTTCATTTTCCGATATTTGGGCTACGGTAGGAGGCATTTACAGGAGACAAACATGGCCGCTTTTATTCCATTACTAAGAGAGTTAGGTATAGCCAGAGAAGATTTTGCTGACAGCGTAAAGGGTTGTTCTTCAGCGCTTAATCGGCTGCGCGATACGGGCCAACAAGCCCAAGAAAACGACGCGGGATATAAAGCTCTCTTAGAGGAAATGAGGCGCGATAACGAAGCTTTCAAGCAATCATTTCAAACCTTCCCCTCGGCCTCAACCGGGCCAAAATAGCTAAAGCACAAAGGACCCTTTGTGAGACGTTAAATACGGTAGCTGGAAGGCAGTTTAATCGAGATAACCTGGCGCGCGAGGCTGCTTGCGTTCTGCTTCGCGCTTACGTTCGTATGCTTCGCGCTCCCAGCGCGCTTCCTGCTCTAGCCTCTCTTGCCTCTTACGTTCGTTTTCTTCAGCAAGCGGGGGGTAATAAATCCAATCAGGGTCAAGCCTAGACCGGAAAAGCTGTGCCACAAAGACAAAGACCACGACAGCAAATACCACCGCAGCAACCTGGATCAACCCTTGAAGGTTCTCGCTGAGACCTGAGGACCAATTGAACAACTGCCAGACCATCGTTGCCCGACCCGAATAACCGACAACAGCGTTTATAATGG
Source organism: uncultured Bryobacteraceae bacterium (assembly GCA_964245395.1). Lineage (GTDB taxonomy): Bacteria > Acidobacteriota > Terriglobia > Bryobacterales > Bryobacteraceae > Bog-105. The sequence goes on along the minus strand of CAXTMN010000153.1, from coordinate 6,159 downwards.
TCGCGACTACAAAGCCCGCCGCTAATCTTGGCAATTTGTTGTTCTCACCCACAGCTTGCGCCGCATAATGCTTATCAAGCCGATCCAGTAACCAGAGTTTTTCGTTCTTATAAGCGAACTCTCGCAGCTCCCATGCGTGGACATAGCCGTTCGGGGCGCGCCACTTTTCACGGTCTTTTTCCTTGTCTTTGAAAAACCATACGATTTTTCGCCAAGTGGGGGCAGTTGCGAGCACGACCAATATAGCTCTGAGGAATGGCATGTCCACCTTAAACACCAGCGGTAGGACCATTACTAGGAGCGCAAAAGTAAACCACCACGGCATGACCATCAGAAACTCCACAGCTACAAGCAGCAAAGGCGTAACGATGGTCATGACAAACGAAAAGGCCACAAAAAATCCGACTATCGCGCCGATATTGAAGCCATGTTGTGACGACCAATCGAAGGTGAGCAGTGAATACTGTCTGTTTGATCCTCGATACAGGTACGCATCTAATAGCAACAGAAGTGACCCCAACACAAAGAACAGGTCAATCTCCGTGCCAAGTTGAATAACAAGTTTGGCAGCGTCATCTTTGACGCTGTAAAAATCAGCCATAGATGAATTAAAGCTTACGCTGGGACCGCCGCAATTAAAGGGGCGAAACTTACCCTTTGTGGCCTAACCGGACATCGCGACACGTTGGGTTTTATTCGCTTGCTCGTTTCCGTGCAATGAACATGCCGCAATCAATCATCTTGACCGTACCGGGCCGTGCTGCATCGATGGCGATGGAGATTTTATGAATATGCGGCCTGACCACCGGCCAGTTGATCGCGGACATCACCAGCACGGCAAATGGCCGCCCTTCAAGCTGCTGCTGGTTTTCCATGTTCTTGTCGCCAGTAAGAAATACCTCAAAGGCTTCGCGCTCGATTAGCTTGAGCAGCGCACCGTTCTTGATGCCGCCCCATTGCATACTGACGACGGTGTGGACTTCGTGCCGAGGCAGGGATCGCGCCAGCTTGCGCGGTACGTCTTCGTCGAAGAAAACCCTCAAGGCTGCGCCTGAAACTGATGGGCGGCGCGATAGTCGAGGATAGCCCTGATCGTCGCCAAGCCCGCTTCCGGGTAGCAGTCCAACGTCTCGGCTATGGCCACGTCCGGCGATAATCCCTCATCACGGAAAGCGTCATAATTGCCCGTGATGGCGTCCACCGGCAGGCGGGTGTTTTTAAGCAGCGGGGCGCCGCTGACCTTGCCGGGAATCACTTCAACCAAGGGGCAATCGGACCAATCAAGCGTTGCCATGTTCGTACCCTCCTTTCATCCTAGCCTTTTATCATGCTTCAGGCTGTGAGGTCACGCCAAGGAAAACGCCGGTTAATGGCGCGTCTCAAAGGACCCTTTGCGAGACGGTTCTGCTTTCAAGGTTGTCTCTCGGGCGAACCGCCGGATACACTGCAAAGATAAGGGAGGCACCATAAACGCCAGACTGGTTCTAACCCTCGGCGGGTCGTTACTGACGTTCTTGCTGTTATGTGCGTGCTGGCGTTCCCCTGCCCAACAGATGCCGGGTCGGGTTGTGCGATTGGCGGAACTTGAGATCGACCCCATCCAACTGGAAGCCTACAAAGCTGCCCTTCGAGAAGAAATTCATACCTCCATTCGCATTGAACCGGGCGTTCTCACCCTATACGCAGTAGCTCTGAAGGAAAATCCTGCACACATCAGAATTCTTGAGACGTACGCTGACGTGGCCGCGTACAAAGGGCACATTGAAACTCCTCATTTTAAGAAGTACAAAACCGCCACACAGGGGATGGTTAAATCCCTCAAACTTGTCGAGACTGAACCGATTATTCTCGGCGCAAAAGGCAAGTGAACCCCAAAGGGGCGTACCGAAACTTACCCTTTGTAGCCCAACAGGCGGAACAGGCAGAACAAAACTTTAGCCTTTAGACTGCGGGGCCGGGATCGCGG
>CAXTMN010000153.1:0-4183 GCA_964245395.1 uncultured Bryobacteraceae bacterium | reverse complement strand
CGCATCAGGGTCACTCGTAACGAATGTCCACCTCGGCATAGCTGCCGGGTGTGGATGCGTCCACAGCGGCGGCGATTTCGCCTAGATGGTTTTTGACCAACGGCCATTGCGGTTTTGTCAGAACGACAAGCGCGATTTTCCGCCCTGCAAGATTTTGCTGATAGCGGATATTCTTGTCGGCGGTCAAAAAAACCTCATACCCTGCGGCCTCGGCGGCATTCAGCAATTCGCCGTTAGAGAGGCGGTCCAAAGCTTCCTGCCTCGCCTCGGTGACGCTGTGGCGGGGTTGCAGCACACGCGTCACGGGGCGCGGCGTATCGTTATCGAACAGGACGCGCAAGATTGAAGCTGCTGGCGGGGCGGGAGGCTTCGGGCGCTGGCGCGGCGGCGCTGCTGGCGGCGAATGTCAGGGCGGCGGAAATTTCTTCTCGCGAGACAGGGTACGTCTCGATGATCTCCTCAATGGTCATCCCGGCTTCGAGATTGTCGAAGACGAGCGAAACCGGCGTCCGCGTGCCTTTGAAAAGCCAAGCGCCACTATGCTTGCCTTCAATACGTTCGACGGCGGGGCATTGCGACCAGTCGAGCGGTGCGGAAACCATCGTTGCCATTCCTCTTTGATGGTAGCTTTAGTACGGCCTCTGCCGAGCGGCATAATTACCCTTTACCAGACGGATGGGCTAACAGGCTCACTGGTAAGTTCTGATCGTGGCCCGTCATCGCAGAGATGACCATTTCTCCTCGCAATAGACGTCACCGCGCGTGATCACGTCCAAAAGCAGGTTCGCTCTCGCCGATGTCCATCCGTTCGATGAGCCCGTTTGCAATGGTAAAGACATGCAACAGCGTTTGTTCTGAAACGATGTCGCCGTTCAGATTCTTGACGAGTTGATGAACCTTGACATCCGTTCTGCCCGCCTCACTGTCGGTCACTTCTATCGGTTCCACACGAGGATTGAACTCTGCCCACTGACGTGTCCAGTAAGCACGGATCTCTTCTTTCCCGACTACTCGACCGCCCTCCGAAGCCTTGGGCCAATCGACGTTCTCACTCATCACCGCGAGTGCGCCATCGATATCCCTTCGATTAAAGGCCGAGTAGGCCTGAGCGATCAACGCTTGTGTGTTTGCCATACCTCCTCCACAGTGCGCCGGCACCTTCAATGCAATGGTGCGCCAGCACCTTTAATGCAATGGTACGGCGAAGTTCGGTTGCATCGGGAGCGGAGGTCAGACGACGATCACCAGGCGACATGAAGTGCCTTAGTGACACGAACTCTATGCGACATTTCAATAAGTAGGTAAAGGAGATAAGGCAGATGTTGTTACAAGGAAAGATCGCAGTAGTAACAGGCGGCAGCAGTGGCATCGGCCTTGCCATCGCAGAACGTTTTGCACGAGAGGGTTCACGGGTCTTTATCGTTGGCCGGCGGCAGTCAGAGCTGGACAAGGCCACCAAGCTTCTGGGCGAAAGTGTCCAGGCTATCCAGGGCGACATCACGAGCAGCGAGGATCTAGATCGTCTCTATCAGACGGTACAGCAACAGGCTGGACGGCTGGACATCCTTGTCGCGAACTCGGGCATGGCCGATGCGCTCTCGGTTGACAAAATCACCGGAGATCACTTCGACAAAACATTTGATCTCAATGTCCGCGCTACGCTCTTTACCGTACAGAAAGCGCTTCCGCTGATGACGGGCGGCGGATCGATCGTGCTGATCGGGTCTGTCGCTGATTCGATCGGAACGCCTGGGTACACGGCCTATAACGCGTCCAAGGCTGCAGTGCGGTCCTTCTCTCGTACGTGGACCAACGAGCTTGCAGCGCGCAACATCCGTGTCAATACGCTCAGCCCGGGGCCGGTCGACACGCCGATGATGATGGCTGCGTCCGCGGAGGATCGAGGCTTTCTCATCAGCAAAATCCCGCTTGGCCGCTTGGGAAAGCCGGAAGAGGTTGCTGCCGCCGCTTTGTTCCTGGCCTCCGGCGAGAGTAGCTTTATCGCCGGTGCCGAGTTATGCATCGACGGTGGCATGACGCAGGTTTGACCTGAGTGTGCGGAGGTGAAGTGCAGCCGCTCCCATTCCGGCCCATGAATTCTTACTGGCGATACGTGCTAGCGATACACTCCATAGGGAGATCAATCATGGGATCAGTGAAGAAGAGCTTCCTCGCAGGCTGCCTGGGATGCACTCTCGGTGCGCTTTCGTCGGGTCAGAGTCAGGCGCAGTCATCAGGGACGAGCGCTGATCCCTGGTGGAAGCACGCCGTCATCTACGAAATCTATCCTCGCAGCTTCCAGGATTCAAACGGTGATGGCCTCGGCGATCTGAACGGCATCACCAAACGGCTCGACTATTTGCAGGATCTCGGAGTGGACGCCATCTGGATCGCGCCGCTCTATCCCTCGCCCCAGGTCGACTTCGGATACGACATCTCCGACTATCAAAACGTCGATCCCCAGTACGGCACCCTTGCCGATTTCGACCGCCTTGCCGCCGAGGCCAAGAAGCGCAACATTCGCATCATCATGGATGCCGTCATGAATCACACCTCCGACAAGCACCCCTGGTTTGTCGAATCGGCCAGCTCCAAAACTAATCCCAAGCGCGACTGGTACATCTGGCAAGACGGTAAAGGTCCTGGCCGGCCGCCCAACAACTGGCTCAGCACCTTTGGTCACTCTGCCTGGCAGTTTAACCAAGCCACGAATCAGTATTACTATCACTACTTCTACATTCAGCAACCCGACCTCAATTGGCGCAACCCGCAAGTCGAAACCGCCATGTTCAACATGCTCCGTTTCTGGCTCGATCGCGGTGTCGCCGGTTTCCGCCTCGATGCGGTTCCTACTCTGTTCGAGGATCCGTCGCTCCAGAACGAAGAGCTCCTTTCCGGCACCAATAAATTTGGAGATCCGAACCAATTGACCACTCTGCAGGAGAACCTGCCCGAAGTCCATGGCGTCATCCAGCGCATGCGCTCCATGATCGACAGCTATCCGGGCGATCGCGTTCTCATCGGCGAAACGTATCTGCCCAACATCCAGGAACTCGACAAATGGTATGGCGGCGCAAAGCACAACGAGCTGCAGCTTCCTATGGACATGCAAGTGGGCTTTGAGCCCAAACTCGATATCAATGAGTTTCGCCAGCGCATCAACGATGCCGAAACGAAAATCAGCGGGAACCAGCCCTTATTCGTCTTCGATAATCACGACAACCCCCGTACCGCGTTTCGCTACGGTGACGGCGTGCACAACAAGGCCATTGATAAGATGCTCGCCACCATCCTGTTTACGACCCGCTCCACCGCCATGATGTATTACGGCGACGAACTCGAAATGCCTACCACGGAGCCGGCCAGCAAGGCACAGGTGAAAGACCCGATCGGCATCACCGGATGGCCCAAAGAAAAGGGTCGTGATGGCGAACGCACTCCCATGCAATGGAACAGTTCAACCGCAGCTGGCTTCAGCACGAACTCCAACACCTGGCTGCCCGTCGCTACCAACTACAAACAAGTCAACGTTGAAGCCGAGTCGCACGACCTCGATTCCATGCTCAATTGGTACAAGAAGCTGATCTCTCTTCGCCGCACCGATCCCGCCATTCACGACGGGGTCATGACCATGCTCGATTCGGGCAATGCACACATCCTCGCTTGGAGCCGGACCGCTTCCGCTGGCAAGACCGTCGTTGTCGCCTGCAACTTCGCCGCCGAACCGCAGGTTGTCTCCCTCCAGAGCGCATTGGGCAGTTCCGCGAGATCGGCCAGGACCCTCGCTGCCAGTGGCGGCCCCGACGGGAGAGCTACAGTCGACTTGACCGCAATCTCATTGCCTCCCTACGGCAGCATCGTCGCAGAAGTAAACTAGCGGCAAAGTCGTTCTCCTTCAATATTTGTTATGGATTTGCGCTCATTGTGAGCGCGGTCTTACCGAGCTAGACCCCACCGGCACTGAATGGTTCCATGCGTGACGCAGAGGAGGCCAAAATTTCATGTCTCCAGTTCTTTTGCTACGTCAGTCTTCTCGGGCTGCTGACAGCAGGCTCTGCAACGCTTTCGTTAATTTCCTTCGGACGAATCAGTAGCAGCAACCCTCATCGGCACATCGTCCCATTCAAATAAAATGCTGCAGGCATCGGATTGCTCCCGCTATACGTTCCGTTGAACCCCACCC
>CAXTMN010000152.1:3425-9820 GCA_964245395.1 uncultured Bryobacteraceae bacterium | reverse complement strand
TGTTGTCGGCGGGCCGCTCGGGGGGGGGGGCGCGCTGGGAGGACTTCGACAATGACGGATACAAGGATTTGTTTGTGGCGCAAAGCCATGTGATGGACAACGTGGGAACGCTCGATTCAACGCTGCACTATCTGGAGCCGCCCATGGTAGCGATGAATCATGCGGGGCGGTTCGAAGCGGTGAGTGCCGGGTCAGGCACAGCAGTAGCGGGGCGGGCGGCGGCATTTGGCGACTTAGATAATGACGGGCGGATGGATGTGGTGATGAGTGTTCTCGGCGGACGCCCGGAGGTATTTCAAAACCGCAGCGAGGGAGGGCACTGGCTGACGATATCGCTTACGGGAGTACGCAGCAACAGAGATGGAATGGGCGCGCAGGTGAGGGTGAATGGTCAGGTGCAGTATGCGACGTCAGGGGGAAGTTATCTGTCGTCGAGCGATAAGCGGGTGCATTTCGGGCTGGGCAAGACGACCGAAGCTGATGTGGAGGTCCTGTGGCCTTCGGGGACGCGCCAGCAGCTGCATGGAGTTCATGCGGATCAGTTTTTGCAGGTGAAGGAAGCGGCTGCGCAGTGATGTTGAATGTTCTAGTTGCGGCCGGTGTGGCGTGGCAGGCGATTTCGCCGGAAGCGGCGCAACATGCACAGGCGGGAGTGGCGGCAGAGAAGAGCGGCAGGATGGCGGAGGCGATTGCGGAGTTTCGGCAAGTCAATGAGCTTGAGCCGAATCTGGCGGGGGCGTTTGCGAATCTGGGCGGCGCCTATATGCAGGCGCGGAAGTATGGGGAGGCGATTGGGCCGTTGAAGCGGGCGCTGGAGTTGAATCCTGATTTGGTAGGGGCACACCAGATGCTCGGGTTTGCGTTGTTATCGCAAGGGTACGCGGCGGAGGCGATTCCGCATCTGGAGCGAGCGCAGGTGCAGGACGCTTTGGGCGTTGCTGCACTGAAGGTGGGAAAGCTGCCGGAGGCGATTGCGCATTTGCAAGCGGCGTTGGAGAAGCGGCCCAATGACCCTGACCTTCTGTACTATCTGGGGCGGGCGAGCGGACTGTTGTCGAAGAATGCGATGGACACGCTGGAGGCAGGGTATCCGGATTCGGCTCGTGCACACCAAGCTTTGGCGGAGAGTTACGGGGCGATGCGTCAACAGGCGGAGGCAGAGAAGGAGTATCGGGCGGCGTTACAGGCAAGACCGGATGCGGTAGACATTCATCGGGCACTGGGGCAGTTGTACATCAGGCAGTCAGCGTGGCCGCAGGCAGAAGCTGAACTGCAGGCAGAGAGCAAGCTGCAGCCAGGTGATGCGGAGACGGCCTACGATCTTGGTCAGGTGTTATTGCAAGAAGGGAAAGTGAAGGAGGCCAGGACGGAGCTGGGGAAGGCTGACCAGTTACGGCCGGGGATGCCGGAAACGCTTTACCTGCTGGGAAAGGCAGCTTCGCTCGAATCCGACACTGAGACAGCGGAGAGGACCTGGCGGCAATTGCTCAGTGTTGAGAAGAACACGCCGTTGGCAGCGCAAGCCCATTTTGGGTTGGCGACTCTTTACCGGAAGGAAGGGAAGGCGGCGGACGCAGAGCGCGAGATGCAGGAATATCGAGAACTGCAAAAATGGAAATAAAAAACCCGGGCCTGAGATTTCCTCAGCCCGGGTTTGTTGTTGTAGCTGGTAGCCGATTAGAAGTTCAAGCGCATAGCAAATTGAATCAGGCGGGGTTGGTTCGCCTGACTGGTGACAACTCCGAATGACGAGCTGCCTTGGGATTGTCCGGGAACGTTGAACTGAACGCGATTGAAGATGTTGAAGAACTCCGCGCGGAACTGAATGTTGACCCGATCTTCTTTGGCAAGTGGGAAAGCCTTGAAGGCCGAGAAATCCCAGTTGGCGATACCCGCGGCTCGAAGATTGGGGTCAACACGTGCTTCGTCGCCGAAGGTGAAGGGCGCCGGTTGGGTGAAGCAAGCTGTATTGAACCAGTCGTTCAGGCGTTGGGTGGCGGAGCCGGATGTAGTCTCATTACAACCGGCAACGACGTTAGGACGCTGTCCACCGCCGAATGAGTTGGTGTTGTTGTTGTTGGTGCTGAAGTGAAGCGGGAAACCACTCTGGATAGTGGTGACACCAAGCACGCCCCAGCCGCCGAGGGTGCCTTGGACGAGCTTGTTGGAATTGGCCAAGTATTTACGGCCTCTTCCAACAGGGATGTCGAGTACATAGCTGACTACGAGACGATCAGGAGTGTCGAATGCAGCAAGGGACTTTTCGGCCCGTAGATTGTTCCAATCCTGGACGCCGCCGGTGCCGCCATTTTCAAGCCAACCAGTGATGCTGTCGACGTTGCTGAGCAGCTTAGAGTGAGTGTAGGCGACGAGGAGCGAGTTGCCGCCTGCGAAGCGTTTTTCGGCTTTGACTTGCAACGACTCATAAGTAGAATCGCCAACGCCTTCGCCTGCATACTGCAAGGAATTGTATTGGGGAAATGGCCGGAGAAGTTGGCCCTTCTGAACGGTGGATGCGGTCAGCGGAGAACCAGCGGCTGTCACGGTACCAAAGTAGGGATTGGTTACGTTACTGAGCAGCGTGTTGCCGAGCGCAAGATCCTGATCGGGCAACTGGTTGATTTGGGGTGAATCGATAGGAAGGTGGGTTCCCTTAGCGCCGCCATAGGCAACATCGAGCAGGAAGCCGTTTCCAAATTCATGCTGCAGGTCGGCATTCCATTGCTGCGCATAACCATAAGGATTGTTCAACTGCGATTCGTTGATGTTGCTTCCCAATAGGGTTTGCGCGTAGCTGGGATTACGGCCAGGAGGTGGAACGATGCCGCCCGGGAACGGATTGGTGATGCTGTTTGCCGGGACGCCTGTGACAACGGAAGCCAGGTAGTTGGTGGTGTAAGCGTTGATGGGATCGTTGTTAGGGCTGTAATCCCACGCTACATCGTTCGGCAACCAAAACATTCCGTAGCCGGCGCGGAAGACGGTCTTCTGCATGATCTGGTAGGCCATACCGACGCGAGGCGCGTACTGATGCCAGTTGGGGTAAATGTTGCTGCGATAGCTGTCGTTGTTGGAATTGACTAAGTCGACGTTACCCGGTTGAATGATGCCTTTGGCGGCAAGAACCTGGTTGGGCTGGGTGGGGTTGAAGAACGAGAGCCGGTCGAAGCGCTCGGTCCAGGGGCCGGAGTGTTCCCAACGCACACCGAGGTTGAGGGTCAGTTTCGGGGTAATATGCCAATCGTCGTTCAAAAAGACGGCAGGATAGAGCTGCTGGGCTGCAACAAGAGCAGGGCTTTGGGCGCTACCGCTGGAAGGATAACCGAGCAGGAAGGTCGCTAAACCGAGACCCGGAGCGGCGCCGGTGTTGAAGGCATTCGCCGCGGTGAAGTCAGGGTTGAAAGTGAAGATGCCGGACGGAGTGTTCGTTTGCACATAATTGTGGGTCATGCGCATCCACTCGCCTCCGAAGCGCACGGTGTGATTGCCGGCGATTTTGGTGAGCGTACCGGAAGCCCGGTAGTTGTCATTGCGGTCAATGATGATGCTGCCGGCACCTTGGCTACCGAAGGTGTTGTTGGTATCGAAACCGTTGATAACCGGAACTGGAAGATCCCGGAAGAGAACCTGCGAATTTAATGCTACAGGCAAGCCAAGGTTCGACAGGTCATAGCCGAGAGTCTCAGGAATGCGGTTGTAATCGAACCGCTGATAGCTGAGGTGAACGTCCAGGATAGTGGTTGGGGAGAACGAGTAGGTGTCGGCAAAGACGAAGTTATTGGTGTTGAAGGTCTCCGTGCAGCGATCCTGACAGACGCCGTTTTTGAAAGGGTCGATCGGGAGGTTGAGGTTGCCCCAATAGGTGTAACGAGCACTAATGTGCTGCTTATCGGAAACGTTCTGATCGATACGCACCACGGTTTCGTTTTGATTGCCACCGACACTGGCGTTTCCTACCCAGTTGCCGACGCCCTGCGCATTACCGGCCGTATTGGGGAGCGGATACAGGCTAAGCATCTTCTGAGAAGTTGGATTGAGTCTACCCGTGGGGATGACGTTACCAGCAAACGGTGTGCGCGCGCCGGTAGTTGAAGAGGTAGTTAGGGGATCGTAGATATTCACGCCCTGAGAGGCGGCAAGTGCGGAGAGATCGCCACCGCGTTCGGCCAAGGTGGGAACGGTTTCTGTGAACGACTCGCCCTGACGGAGACGGAACCCTTCGTAGTTGAAGAAGAAGAACGTCTTATTGCGGCCGTCGTAGATCTTGGGGATGTAGATGGGGCCACCCATGTTGACGCCGAACTGATTCTGAGTGAAAGCGGGACGGGTAATTCCGGCTTCATTGTTAAAAAACGTGTTCGCGTTCAGATCCTTATTGCGAAGGAACTCGTAGGCGCTGCCGTGGATTTCATTCGTGCCGGACTTGGTGGTGAAGTTGACGACACCTCCGGCGAACCGGCCGTATTCGGGTGAAAGATTATTGGTGGCGACCTTAAATTCCTGTAGAGAATCCTGGGTGGGAATCAGCGCAGTGATGTTGATGTAGCTGCCGTTGACGGGTGAGCCATCGAGCCAGACCATGCTCTGGTTGGCCATGCCGCCGCCGATCTGGTAATTGCCCCAGGCGAAGGGGTTTTGGCCATTCGGATTGGACATCGAACCACCCTGGGGGACCACAGAGGGCACAAGAGCGACCAGGTTCAAAGGATTGCGGCCATTGAGAGGCAGCTCCGTTGTTTTTCGCTGGTCGACGACCTGGCCGAGAGTGGAGCTTTCGGGTTGGAGCAAGGGCGTCTGAGCGGTGACTTCGATTGTCTGGCTAACATCGCCGAGCTGCAAAGCAAGATCGATTTTGGAGGTCGTCTGCGTTTCTACCGCTATGGGCGAACGGACAATTCTCTTAAAACCGGTCTTTTCGACAGTGACACTGTATTGACCGGGAAGAATGTTGAGGAACTGGTAGAGTCCATCGGCATTCGTGGTTTCGTTTCGTTTCTCATTGGTGCCGAGGTTGGTCAGCTGGACCGGAGTATTGGCAAGAGCTGCGCCGGAGGCGTCTGTGACGTTACCAACGATGGAACCAGATGAGGTTTGGGAATAGAGAGGAGAGGCAGCAAAGACTAACGCGATAACTGCCTTGGATAGGTACTGACGTGATAACTTTCCAAGCATTTAAAAAACCCCTTAAGTCTAGTCAGCATTGACTAGGCTGTAAATTATCCTATCACCACTGTGGCGAGGTGGGTAAAAAGGTACGGGCCTATAAAACGGGGATTAGGTGAGGCGTTGTAACAGTTGTGTCATGGTGAGCCGCTGGTTGACCTGGCTTCCCGGCGAGAGAGCAGGACTGATGGCGACGGCCTCGCTGTGGTTTTCAAACCAGACCAGAAACGAAGAACGGTCAGCTTCGGGGAGGCGCTGGAGATTGATCCAGGAGTAATAGGCAGCCATGTCAGCGTCGATCACGGAGCCGTCCGGATCGGGGAGAGGTTGGAACTGATTACCGGCGAGCAGATCTTTGATGGAGGCTTCGCGCACACGGGGCGAGAAGTGCGCCAGGAGGGTAAGGGGCTGAGCGCGACGAAGCAGTTCGCGGGCTGACCACTGGACGAAGGTGGTACTGAACAGCTGAGTGCCGGAGCCCTCGGTAAGAACGCTTAGCTGGAAGCGGTCGAGGATGGCGTGATTGCCAGTGCCGCTAAGTCCGAAATCTTCCGGGCGCAACTGGGCGAGCAGGGTGCGCAGCTTTTCGGGGCCGCCACCTCCGGGTTGCATTACTTTGCGCATTTGAGTGACTAAGGCGAGACGGACGGGTTCAATGGTGGCGTAGGAGACGTGCGTGAGCGCGCCGTTTTCGGGGACTAAGCCGACGCCTCCGTCGACATACCAGTGGGCGAAATCGGCGAGGTGACTGGTGGCGCGTGCGGTGGCATGGCGGAGGAGCATGGAACTTCCGCCGGTGGGATCGACATTAGAGAAGTAGACGCCGTGAGGGCGAAGCTTGCGGAACAGCGTCCGTTGTTTGTCTGATGCGGCAGCTTCGACACCCTGGCCGATGATGACGATGACGAGCCGGGGGACCGGTAGTTTCTCAACGGGCTTGGATGAGTTGAGCTGGTGAACGTAGTCGACCGAAGCGGAGCGAAAGGCATCGATCTGATGAGTGGACCAGAGGTGGGCGGTGAGCTGTTCGGAAAATTCGCCGGGTTTGGCGACCCAGTCGGTCTGCGCGAGCGAGGGCGGAATCTGGAGCTGAGCGAAGGGCGTCATTTTCCCCTGCAAATCGGCAGAAGAGAGAGCGGAGAGAAAGGCGAACTGGTGGTCAAGTTCTTTGCGCTCGGCAGGAAACTTCCAGTCGTAGGCGATCACTTCGCGCAAGAGGAGAGGGACAAACG
>CAXTMN010000152.1:341-3415 GCA_964245395.1 uncultured Bryobacteraceae bacterium | reverse complement strand
CAAGCGGGAGCTGCTGGAGGATAGCGAGATGCGACGTGGCGAGCTGGCGCGCTTGGGGAGGATACGATGCGAAGCGGCCGGGGCTCAACGGGGTGGGGAGCATGGGACTACAGCACCTCGGGGAGTGGCTTGCCACGCGCAAGGGCGGTAGAGAAGCCGAGCATGCTGCCTAGAGTGGGGACGAGGTCGATGGACTCGACAGGGCGGTCGACCACAACGTTTTCGCGAATGCCTGGTCCCATGGCGAGCATCCAGGTCGTTCGCGAGAGAGCATCGCCGGTGCGATGGTGTTGAAAGCCGTTGCCGCCCGGATCCATATCGGAATCGCGGCCGAAATCGGGGAGGATGAGCAGATTGGTTTTGCCGGCGTATTCAGGCTCGCTCTGGATGGTGCGCCAAATTTCAGCACATAAGCGGTCGGAGCGCTGGATGCCTTCGAGGTAAAGCGAGTAGGCTCCGGAATGGGCGATGTCGATGTCGTGCAGGGTGATCCAGAGAAGGCTAGGAGCAAGCTGCTTCATGAGCTGGCGGGCGATATAGACAGAGAGTTCGTCAGGGCTGGCGAGGTTACGCGCATGACCGACAAAATCGGAGACCGATAGTTTGAGAAGCTCTGCCATGCGGTGCAGTTCCACTTCGCTGCCGGCGACATCTGGTGTGTAGAGCGGGGTTTCGTAGTTGTCACGAAGCAGATGCTCGTAGTGCGCTTCGCCCGTTGAGGAGAGTCCTGAAGATAGCAGGCGCTTGGGAAGGATGACGCCTGCGCCGGTACCCAAGCCGTAAAGGCGATGACTGCTTTCTCCGATGCGATTGAAGCCATTACTGGGGGCGACGACCCAGGCATCGGTGAGAGGCCGCTGCAAATCTTTGCGGAAGTATTCAAAGACGGTGGGGTTCTCCGGAGCGACAGCGGCGAAGTTATTGAAGCTTTCGTAGACGCCGGTGGCGAGACTGGCGGTAGCGACATAGTGGCCAAGGATGCCGCGATTGACAACTTGAGTAAAGAAGGTTGCGCGAGGGATGAGGTCCTGGAGGAGATGAGGAATGTTCTCCTGACCGTCGGGCATGAAGGTATCTTCTTCGCGATCGCCACCGCCAAAGGTGCCGACGACGACTGTATTTGCGCGGGTGGCGGCGAGGGTTGTAGCAAGGGTTCGGCGAGGCGCCAGCCCAAACAGAGCGGTGGCTGCGGTGGCTCCGGTGGCGGTACGAAGGAACTCCCGGCGATTGCCCGAGAGAGTCTGGGCGACATCCCGAGCGCTGGCGGCCCTAATTCGGTCGGAGCTCACTGTGAAACACCTTGGTTCGTTGTTGAACTCCTATTGTATTCTTCGCGGAGGGTAAGGACGCGGCCGGAGGGCTGAGCGGTGACGGTCTGCCGGATGCCGCTGGGCCAGGCAATCTGAATTTTGTCGACTGTGGTTGCGACGCCCAGGCCGAAGTGCAGGCGGAGATCGTTTTGTGACAGATAGCTGCCGCCGCTGCGAACCTCATCGGTTTGGGTGCGACCGCCGGCAGTGAGTTGGACGCGTGCACCGATGGCGCTGCGGTTGGAGCGCGTGCCGATCAGCCGAAGAATGATCCAGTGGCCGGGCGGATTGGCTGACTGCTTCAGTAGTGAAGGCGATTCGTTCTGGTTGTTGATGGCGATCTCGACCGCGCCGTCGTTATCGAAGTCGCCGAAAGCAGCGCCGCGGGAAGAATGCTTTTCGAGCAGAGCCGGGCCTGCGTGTGCGGTGAGGTCGGTGAACTTGCCGGCGCCATAGTTTTGATAGAGGATGGCGCGGTCTTTGTAATGGATGTCGACGCCCAGAGTATCTACTTCCGGGAAGACGTGGCCGTTGACGAGGAGCAGATCTTTCCAGCCGTCATTGTTGAAGTCGAAGAAGCCTGCGCCCCAGCCGACATAGCGGGTATTGCGGCCGAGACCGGCATCGAGAGTGACATCGTCGAAGTTGCCGTTGCCGCGATTGCGATAGAGGGTTTCGAATTCATCGGAGAAGTTGGTGCGGAAGATGCTGGCGTGTCCGTCGCCGAAGTAGTCGGCCGCAGCGACGCCCATGCCGGACATAGCTTTGCCGTTCTGGTCGAAAGCGACGCCGCTGAGGACGCCTTCTTCGTCGAAGCGGCCATGTCCCTTGTTGATGTAGAGGAGGGAGGGCGTTTGATCGCTGGCGACGTAGATGTCCGGAAGGCCGTCTTCGTTGAAATCACCTGTGAGCACGCCGAGGCCGTAGTGGCCTTCGGGTGCGGCGATGCTCGACGCTTCGGAGACATCGCTGAAGACGCCGTCGCCATTGTTGCGATAGAGGAGGTTGCGATCGAAGGGCAGGCCACGCGGACCGCAGGCGACGGGGATCCCGCGATAGAAGCAGTAAGGATTCGCTCCGGGCCGGGGAGTGGTGGCGGGATCGAACTTCAGGTAGTTGGCGACGAAGAGATCAAGGTGACCATCGTTGTCGATGTCGACGAAAGCGCAGCCAGTGTTGTAGCGCGTCCGAGGTTGGGTTAAGTGGGCGGCGGCGGTGACATCTTCGAAGGTTTTGCCCTGGCGGTTGCGATAGAGATGATTCTGGCCCCAGTAGGTGACGAAGAGGTCGGTATAACCGTCGTTGTCGTAATCGCCGGCGCAGACGCCCTGGGCCCAACCGGAGGAGCGAAGACCAAGCTGGTCGGTTACGTCGCGAAAACGGGAGTGGCCTTCGTTGTGGTACATGCGATTGGTTCCGCCCTGGCCTGAGAGGACGAAGAGGTCGAGCAAGCCGTCGTTGTCGTAGTCGATGAAAGCGATACCGCTGCCGGTCGTTTCGATGATGAACTGCTTGGAGACGACGCCACCATTGGGAAAGACGTCACGGAGACCTGCTTGTTGGGCAATGTTCTCGAAGTTTGGAGCGAAGGACGGCGGAGGAGTCGCAGCGGTGGCCAGTGCGGCTATTAGTAAGAGCCGGAAAATGATCACTGACCCGGCTGCTTCTCGCCCAGCTTTCTAAGGAAGTCGGAGAACTCGCCTTCGGGCGGTTTTTGCAGCCGGTCGAGCGTCGCTTTTTCGGACCGGGCTTTTTCCATTTGAC
>CAXTMN010000152.1:0-331 GCA_964245395.1 uncultured Bryobacteraceae bacterium | reverse complement strand
GCATCGCGGTAGGTGGTGAGCAGGGCGTAATGGGCGGCTTCGTTTTGGGGTTGGGCGGTGACAGCGCGCGTGAGCAGGGAGATAGCTCGATCGTATTGTTTGTCTTTCGAATAAATTTTGCCGAGAGCGATGAGGGCGGCGGCGAATTGGGGAGAGAGCTGAATGGCTCGTTCGAAATGAGACTGAGCCTGAGCGTTGCCGCCCTGAACCTGGTCTATTTGGCCGAGCTGAAATTCGGAGGCGCTGTCTTCGGGGCTGATTTGAAGCTCAACCCGGAACTGTTCGGCGGCCTGGTTGAGCGTTTCGGGATTGTGGTTTTGCAGAAGTAGGG
>CAXTMN010000151.1:0-9914 GCA_964245395.1 uncultured Bryobacteraceae bacterium | reverse complement strand
ATATGGGTTCGGGAATTGTATAATTATTCGTGTTGTTGAATAAACATTCATGGCCGGGGGTGGGAAGTTGGCAGCACACATAGTCGAACCAGCAATTCAGGCGGGTTTTGCCACGTTTCGTCATGACTTAGATTTGTCAACTGACCAGCTGAACGCGGTGTTGGACCTGGCCGGGCAGATGAAGCAGTCGCGGCAGCGTTTTGGCTCAGCCTTGAAGGGCCGGTATGTCAGCCTGCTGTTCGAAAAGCCGTCGCTGCGGACGCGCATGACCTTCGAACTCGCGATTAAGCAACTAGGCGGAGACTGTGTGGTGCAGACCGGGATGGTGGCTGACCGTGAGGCGCTGAAGGATGTGGCGCGAAACGTGGCTCGCTGGACGGATGCGATTGTAGCCCGGACGTTTGACCAGGAGACGATCGATGAACTTGCGCGATGGTCGGGCATTCCGGTAATTAATGCATTGAGCGATCTTTATCATCCGTGTCAGGCTTTGGCAGACATGCTGACGCTAAAGGGACACTTCGGGCGGCTGAAAGGCTTGAAGCTGGCGTATGTGGGCGATGGGAACAATGTGGCCCATTCGCTGATGCTCTCGGGTGCGCGACTGGGCGTCCATTGCACAGTGGCGACTCCTTCAGGTTACGGACCTAATACGGCGATTGTGGAGCAGGCGAACGCCCTTGCTGCAGAAACGGGAGCGTCTATCGAGGTCACAAGTGACGCGGCCGCTGCGGTCAGATCGGCCCATGCGGTGTATACCGATGTTTGGGCGAGCATGGGGCAGGAGTCCGAAGCAGAAGAGCGGAACCGGATATTCTCGCCGTATCAGGTCAACGAAGAGCTGATGGCGAAGGCGCGCGAAGACGCGATATTCATGCATTGCTTGCCGGCGAAGCGGGGATTAGAAGTGACCGATGGTGTCATGGAGTCGGGACAGTCGGTGGTCTTCGATCAGGCAGAGAACCGGCTGCATGCACAGAAGGCGCTGCTGTTAACGCTCCTCTAGTAAGCGCGTCTCAGACGTGATTTGTCCTACGCCAGAAGGTGCGGCGGAATCCTCGCGTTCAATTTTAAACATTAAAGACCTATGGATCAAATTACTGCAAATAAAGTTGCGCTTGCCTACTCAGGCGGTTTGGACACTTCGATTATTATTCCGTGGCTGAAAGAGCATTACGGGTGCGAAGTGGTGGCGGTGTGCGGGGACATTGGGCAGGGCGGCGAAGAACTGGACGGACTGCGGGAGAAGGCTTTAAAGACTGGGGCTTCCGAGGTGTACGTCGAGGATATGCGCGAGGAGTTCGTGCATGATTACTTGTGGAAGCTGGTGCGCTCGGGCGCTGTTTATGAGCACAAGTATCTGCTGGGGACCTCGATCGCGAGACCGCTGCTGGCGCAACGGCAGGCAGAAGTAGCTTTGAAGACGGGATGTGATGCGCTGGCCCACGGGTGTACGGGGAAAGGCAATGATCAGGTGCGCTTCGAGTTAACCTACAAAGCCATCGCGCCCCACCTGAATGTGATCGCACCGTGGCGCGAGTGGGACATCGTGTCGCGTGAGGATGCCATTGACTACGCGCATGAGCACAACGTACCGATCGCGCAATCGACAACCAAGATTTACAGCCGCGACAGGAACATCTGGCACATTTCGCATGAAGGCGGTGAACTGGAAGACCCGTCCAATGCAGCACCAGAGCATATCTGGATGCTGACGAAGAGCCCTGAGGATGCGCCGTCGAGACCAGCGGAAGTGAGGATTGGATTCGAAGGGGGCGTACCGGTTTCGCTCGACGGGCAAGTGCAGATGAGCAGTGTGGCACTGCTGGAACAGTTGAACGAGATTGGCGGCGAACATGGGATCGGGCGCATTGATCTGGTGGAGAACCGTTTTGTAGGGATGAAGTCGCGAGGCTGTTACGAGACGCCGGGCGGTGCAATCCTGATGGCCGCGGTGAGGGAACTCGAAGCTCTTACACTCGACCGGACAACGCTGCATTACAAGCAGAAGCTGGCCCTCGATTACGCGGAGATGGTGTACAACGGGCTGTGGTTTACACCGTTGCGCGAGTCGCTGGATGCGTTTTTCGCCAAGGTCTCCGAGCCGGTAACCGGGGAGATCACGATGCGGCTGTACAAGGGCAATCTGGCGCCGGTGAGCCGCAAGAGCCCGAATTCACTGTATAGCCTGGATATCGCCAGCTTCACCATGGGCGCCAGTTATGACCAGAAGGACGCCTTGGGATTTATCAACCTGATCGGGCTACCGATCAAAGTGCAGGCACTGTTAAAGAAGTAAGACGATGAAGCTTTGGGGCGGAAGATTCGAGGCGGGACCGTCGGAGCTTTTCGAGCAGTTCTCCGGATCGCTGCACTTCGATAGCAAGCTGGTGTTCGCGGACATCGAGGGGTCGCAAGCTTTCGCGCGAGCGTTGGAACGCCAGGGCATTGTTACCGGTGACGAGTGCGAGCGGCTGATTGGAGCTTTTCACGAGATCGGCACAGAGGCAGAGGATCCGAAGTACTTTGAAGGTGCGGCCGATGAAGATGTACATACGTTCGTCATTCGGAAGCTCGGTGAGAAGGTCGGCGCGCTTGCGGGCAAGATCCACACGGGGCGTAGCCGGAACGAACAAGTGTCGCTGGATGTGCGGCTGTATTTGCGAGGTGCAGCGGATACGCTATTGCACCAGCTTGGCGAAATGATGGATGTTTTGCTGGAGCTTGCACGCAAGTATCCGGCGGCAATTGTGCCGGGTTACACGCACCTGCGCCGGGCGCAAGCGGTATTGTGGCCGCATTACCTGCTGGCGTACTTCGAGATGTTTGCGCGCGACTTCGAGCGGCTGACGCAATCCCGCGAACGGATCAACGTGATGCCGCTGGGGGCAGGCGCTCTGGCAGGGAGCGGATTCCCGCACGATCGCGAGGCAATCGCGGGTGACTTGCAATTCCCGGCGATCACGCGCAACAGCATGGATGTTTCAGGGGACCGCGATTTCGCCTTGGATTTTTTGTACTGCTGCAGCACGATCATGCTGCATTTAAGCAGGCTGGCAGAGGACTGGATCCTGTATTCAAGCGAAGAGTTTGGCTGGATCACGCTGGGGGACGGAGTGACCAGCGGCTCGAGCTTGATGCCGCAAAAAAAGAATCCCGATTCGCTGGAGTTGATTCGGGGCAAGTCGGGCCGCGTTTTCGGTGATCTTACGTCGTTGTTCATGACGATGAAGGGTCTTCCGATGACTTATAACCGCGATATGCAGGAAGACAAAGAGCCGCTGTTCGATGCGTTTCAGCAGACGTCGGGGTCGCTCGGGATGGCGAAGGCGGTGGCGGAGTCGCTATGGCTGGATCCAGCGAAACCGGCTGAAGCGGCGGACGAGAGCTGGGTGGTGGCGACGGATCTGGCCGAAGAGTTGGCCCGGAGCGGGGTAGCGTTTCACCGCGCTCACCAGATTGTGGGTGCTCTCGTTCTGGAGAGTGTCAAAAGCGGCAAGAAACCAGCGGACTGGACGGGTGAATCGCTGGCGGAGTTTGCTCCGGAGTTTAAACCAGAGATGGCTCGTTTCTTACATGCGGCAGAAGGCATGAAAACCCGGGAACTGCCAGGAGGCACCGGACCGTCAACGGTAGCGCGAGCCATGGAAGACGCAGGCACGCGGTTAGAGACCATGCGGCAACGTCTGGTGTAGAGACCGATGAATAAGAGTTTTCGCCAGGGCCAGATTCTGAAGGTAATTCGAGCGAAAGAGATTTCTACGCAAGAAGAGCTGGCGCGAGAACTTGCTGAGCAAGGCATACAAACCACGCAGGTAACTCTGTCGAGAGACATGCGCGAACTGGGTCTGGTGAAAACCGGCGGTGGCTACAGAGTGCTGTCGACGGACGCTAGCGGGCCAGAGCTAGCCGACGTCGCCAATGAGTGCCTGCGAGATATTCGGGTAGCGCAGAATCTGGTGGTGCTGAGAACATCGCCGGGCAACGCAAGTCCACTGGCGGTAGCAATCGACAACGAGGGGATCAGCGAAGTTGTCGGGACCGTTGCCGGTGACGATACGGTTCTGGTGATCGCGCCAGATGGCAGAAGCGCCGATCGGTTTCGGGAAAAGATGATGGCGTTGATCTCTTCTAAGTAACAACCCGGCAACGGACTTCGCTGCGGCTTGGCAAAGTCAGCGGAGTTACTCGCCTATGTTGACCAGGCGCAACTTGGCCGCGGGGCTAGCTAGTGATGATGATGGCTGTGATCGTGGCGGTGTTCGGGAGGGCTTATGCGGCAGCCATTATCGGAGAGCACGCACGGCATATGCTCGAACTGAATGGTGGTGTGATGGATCCCGAACCTGGAAAGGACTTCGTTGATGCGCTTGAGGATGCCTTCGCTGGTCGAGTGGGGCATATCGTCGATCAGGACGTGAGAGCTAAGGGCATGAGTGCTCGAGCCGAGGCTCCAAATATGGAGATCGTGAACATCGAGGACGCCTTCGACCCCGCTCATAGCCGCTGTTACGTGGTGAAGTTCAATCCCGCGCGGCAACCCTTCGAGAAGAATATTCAGCGATTCGCGGATGATGTCTGAGGCGGTATAGAGGATGAAAACACCAAGGATGATCGAGAGAACCGGATCGATGTAGATGAGTCCGGTGTAGCGAATGGCGATAGCGCCGATGATGATGGCGACTGCGCCGACGGCGTCACCGGCCATATGGATGAGCGCAGCCTTGAGATTAAGGTCATCTTTGTTGCCGCGAACGAGCATGAGAACAATGCCTCCATTCAGGCAAAGTCCCGCCACGGCAACCCACATCATAAGGTGGTCGTCGACAGGCTGGGGATGAAACAGACGAATGACTGCCTCCCAGAAGATGCCCAGCGAGATAAGAATCAGCGTGGACGCATTTAGGAACGCGGTTATTACGCCGGCTCGCCCGTAACCGTAGGTTTTTTTGTGATTAGCCGGCTTGCTGCCCAGGTAAATACCGATCGCGGCGAGAAGAAGCGCCAGGGCGTCGGTGAAGTTGTGACCGGCATCGGAGAGTAGTGCAAGGCTTCCCGAGCGCAGGCCGGCAAAGACTTCGAACGCGGTAAAACCAAGCGTGGCGACCAACGAAGCGGCCAAAACTCGACCGGTACTGGGAGCATGGTGGTGATGAGGCAAGCGTTTGTTCTTCTCCTATTTTACGATGCGAGGGCGAGAAGCGGCATTCAGCCAGTTTGAGTACGATTGTCGCCGTCCCAGCTTCTGAAGGTGTTTTCGTTCTTGCCATTCGTGCAATCGAAAGCGATCTCGTACCAGCGATAGATCGCATTTTGCTCGCTCCACGGAGGGCCGGGTTGCTTGAAGGTGCTGGGCATATCGGTAGTACCGGTAAGCGCAAACGCTTCATTGCCCCAGCGATCGGGTTCGCTGTAGCCGTCTACGTATTTGGCCCAGCCTTCTTTTTTCTTCCAGCCCTGACCACCCGGGGGTCTGGTCCATGGTGAACAAGTCTCCGGGAGTTGCTCCGAAGGTGGTTCCGAACCAGCCACCTGTCACAATCTGGCCGCCAACTACCTTCCAGGCCTCCCAGTAGGTTTCACTCCGGTTGCCGGAGGATCCATCCGGGTTCGTGACTCGGAAGCTATTAACCACTTTCTGAACGATGTAACCGTACGTAGAAAACAACGATAATTAGTCTGCCGCAACGCGAGCAGCTTGTCTTTGGGAAGTGCGTCAAGGGATTGAAGCATCTCGCTCATGTTCAGGCTGTTTAAGCGATCGAATGCCGTGTCCCAGCTTCCCTGCAGAGCCGCAACCATAAATTGCTGTGATTGAATACGCAAATTGACGGCCACGACGGATTTGGAATGATTACTGCCGGTGATCGTAGATTTGGGCGTAGCAATTTCCGGGCACTTGCGGTCTTATTTCGAACGTGGATTTGCTGTTACGTGTGGAAGACATGCGGGGCTCGTGGCTAGCGCGCTTGCTGCTCGAGCGGGGCATCGGTTGTATTTGCTTTCTGGCTTTCCTTGACGCCTGGTCTCAGTACCGGCCGCTGCTGGGCGAGCGCGGGCTGCTGCCCGTTCGACTGTTCATTCAACGTGTGCCCTTCAGCGAAGCACCGAGTCTCTTCTATTGGTTTTCGAGGGACGGCGCTTTCACAGCCGCAGCAGCGACGGGCATGGTGCTTTCGCTCCTGGTCGTTAGCGGGGTGGCTTCGCGCACCACAGCGGGAGCCATGCTGACATGGCTAGCCATCTACTTGCTTTATCTTTCTTTCGTCAACGTTGGGCAGACATTTTACGGGTTCGGCTGGGAATCGATACTGCTGGAGGCATGTTTTTTCGCCATCTTTCTCGGGGGTTCGCGTGTGGTTCCGCAGGCCATTCCGCTTTGGCTTTTCCGGTGGCTGGTATTCCGGATCATGTTCGGGGCGGGGTTGATCAAAATGCGCGGCGACTCTTGCTGGCGCGATCTGACCTGCCTCGACTATCACTACGAAACACAGCCAATGCCGAACCCGCTGAGTTGGTACTTCCATTGGGCTCCGCACTGGATGAGTGCGGGAGGCGTTCTGTTCAATCATTTCGCGGAACTGGCGGTGCCGTTTGGCCTGCTGCTGCCCCAGCCCATTGCCGGGGTAGCGGGCATTCTCACCATCCTTTTTCAATTGAGCATTATCGTGACCGGCAATCTTTCGTGGCTGAACTGGCTGACGTTGATCATGGCCTTCTCTACTTTCGATGCGGGATTTCTGGGTGGGCTGTTTGCGGCCTTCAAACCGGCGATGCACCCGCCCGCTCCAGCGGTGGGTTGGGCCTTATGGGGTCTGGCAGCAATGGTGGGCTGGTTAAGCGTGCCGGTAGTGGTGAACATGCTTTCTTCGCGACAGGTGATGAATACGAATTTCAACTCGCTTCACCTGGTAGGAACTTACGGTGCTTTTGGAAGTATTACGCGAACACGGTACGAGATTATTCTCGAAGGGACCGCAGACCGCGTTATGACTCCCGCCAGTGTCTGGCGCGAGTACGAGTTCAGAGCAAAGCCGGGCGACCCGCGCCGGCGCCCGCCACAGATCGCGCCCTATCATCTACGGCTCGATTGGCTGATGTGGTTCGCGGCGATGTCGGATTATCAGGATTACCCGTGGTTTGTGAATCTGGTTGCCAAACTGTTGCAAGGCGACAGCGCTGTGCTCAGCCTTTTGCAAAGCAATCCGTTTAGCCAAGCCGCGCCTCACTTTGTCCGTGCCCGGCTCTATGAGTATCACTTTACGACTCCTGCGGAGCACAGGGAAAGCGGGGCGTGGTGGAAGCGTAGCTTACGGGGCGAATACTTTCCGGCTGTGTCGCTCGAAGATGCCCGGTTCCGGCGTTTGCTGGCCGTTGAAGGCTGGCCGGCGAAATAGCTTGCTTTGGGGACGCGGGTTCGCCTTCCAGAAAAAGTTGACCGGAAAGGCTCTATCCTAAGAGATATCAACTGAAATTTGAGCCTGTTATGGTTTCCAATCTGCTTTGCTGGAGCGGACGAGGACGATTCACCGTGCTTTTTTCTGTTCATTTTCAAGTTTCGATATGGCTAACCTAATCGCTTGTAAGCGACCGCTGCAAGTGGATCACGCGCACCTGTACGACATTCTGCTTTCAAAATTAACCGACTTTGTGGTTTTTTTGATGGATCCGGAGGGTTGTATCGCGAGCTGGAATCCTGGGGTGGAGCGAGTTCTCGGTTATTCCGAGGCAGAGTGGCTGGGACAATCAGCGACCATTATCTTCACGCCGGAAGATCGGGCACACGGAAAGCCTCAAGAGGAGCTCTCGGCTGCGGCCGCCGGGGGACAAGCTCCCGATATTCGCTGGCATGTTCGTCGAGATGGCAGCCGCTTGTTCGTCGAAGGCACCATGGTGGCTTTGCGAGACGAAGCAGGTCAGCTGCTGGGCTTTTCCAAAGTGATGCGCGACATCACCGAACGCAAGCTGCGGGAGGTGCAACTTCAGGATGCGTTGATTTTTGCCGACAGCATTGTCCAGACCGTACGTGAACCTCTGCTGGTCTTGGATGAAGACCTGCGAGTCCGGTCTGCCAATCGGTCTTTCTACCGGATGTTTGGAGTAGAGAAAGGCGAGACCGAAAGTCGACGGCTGTATGAACTGGGGAATGGGCAGTGGGAGATTCCGGCATTCCGGAAGTTGCTCGAAGAAATCTTGCCGAACCAAACTTCGATTGAGGATTTTGAAGTGGAGCATGAATTTCAGGGTCTGGGCCAAAAAGTACTCCTCCTCAGCGCTAGAAAGCTTTGGCGAGAAGATAAACACACCGAGCTGACGTTGCTGGCCATTGAAGACGTCACGGACCGGAAGCGGGCAGAACGGGAAATACGCGAAAGTGAAGAGCGCTGGCGCGGTTTATTCGAGGGCATGGCCGAAGGATTTTTCATCGGTGAATTGCTCTATGTCAGCAGCGGGCAAGCTTCGGACTTTCGTTTTCTGGAGGTGAATGGAGCATTTGAAAGATTGACAGGGTTAGGTGGGGCGGCGGGGAAAACGCTGCGTGAGTGGCTTCCTAGCATCGAGGATGAGCTGATCGAGACATATGCCCAGGTGGTGCGCACCAGCGAGCGGACGCAGTTTGAGATTTTCGTTCCCGCGCTGCAGAATCAATGGTTTGAAGCAAGAACTCGCCGTCAAGCACCGGGCCGCTTTGCAGTGCTGTTCCTGAACATAACCGAACGTAAAGACAAGGAAGGGCGGTTGCGCGAAAGTGAGCGACAGCAAGCCGCTCTGGTCACACTTGGGGACCGGATCCGTGACCTAAGGGGTGTTGGGCCGATCACCTTCGCCGCTATGGAGATTGCCGGGACGACGTTGGACGTGGCCCGGGCGGGCTATGGCAAGGTGGATGGGACGCAAGAATCTGTAACAATCGAGAACGATTGGACGAATGGCGGTACGCGCTCACTGGCTGGGACGTACCGCTTCAAAGATTTTGGCGAGGAGCTAGGGGAGCGTCTGCAGCGAGGAGAGTTTGTGGCGATCTCCGACGTATCGACCGATGCAATTACGGCGAGAGAGAGCAAACGTTGGAGAGATCTCGATATCAGAGCAGTAATCAATTTACCGCTATTGGAAAATGGGCGGCTGGCGGCAGTCCTGTTCATTCAAGATTCGTCGGTAAGGGACTGGACGGAAGCAGAGCTCGCATTTATCCGAAAAGTGGGCGATCGCACCTGGGCTGCGGCCGAGCGTGCCCGCGCATTACAGGAGTTGCAGGAGAGTGAGGAATTCACGCGCAGTGTCCTGGCCAGCAGTCCCGATTGCATCATCGTTATGGACCTCCATGGCCGCCTGGTGGCGATGAACGACGGCGGTTGTCGTCAGTTTGAGATTGAGGATCTTGCTCCGTATCTCGGCCAGCCATGGGGGGACTTTTGGGATGAAGCAAGAGGCATGGCAGAGGAAGCGATTTCCAAGGCAAGGCAGGGCGACATAACGCGGTTTGAAAGTTTCTGTCCCACGGCGAAAGGAACACCGAGATGGTGGGAAGTTGTGGTTACACCCATTCATGACGTCGCTGGTAAACCTCTGCGCATTCTAGCTCTGTCGCGAGATATCAGCGACCGGCAACGCGCTGAGCAGGAGCGCGAGCGGCTTACGCGCGAACTGAGGCGGTCGAATGAAGATTTATCGCAGTTTGCCCACATTGTCGCCCACGATCTGCAATCTCCTTTGCGCGGCGTAACGACGTTCGCTCAGCTACTTGAGCGAAGAGCCCAAGAAAGGCTCACCGCTGATGACGCGAAGCTTGTTCTTCATATAGTCGAGAGCGCTTACCGGATGCAGGAGCTGATTCAGGCGCTGTTGCGATTCGCGCATGTAGGACAGGGAGAGATTGAGAAGAAAGCGGTAGCAATGGATCTCGTTCTAGA
>CAXTMN010000150.1:9124-10016 GCA_964245395.1 uncultured Bryobacteraceae bacterium | reverse complement strand
TGGCGGTGGAAGTAGAGCTGATCACGCCGGTTGCGATGGATAAGGGCTTGCGCTTCGCGATTCGCGAAGGCGGCCGCACCGTCGGCGCTGGTACCGTGACGGACATCATCGAGTAGGTAACAAGGACCTTAGAAGACATGGCACGAGAGATCATTCAGTTCCAATGTGGTGAGTGTAAAAATCGGAACTACAGCAAGACGAAGAATAAGAGAACGACGACCGAGCGTATCGAGTTGAAGAAATTCTGCCCGTTTTGCAGGAAGCACCAACCCCATCGAGAAACAAAGTAGGAGGGTCGAGCGCCAGGGTCTGATACTGGACATCTGAAGAGTGTAGAGTGTTGAAGTAGTTCCTCACAGGGGCATAGGCTAACGGTAAACCAGCGGTCTCCAAAACCGCCTTTGGGGGTTCAAATCCCTCTGCCCCTGCCATTGGCCCACCCAGTTACCTTTCTGGATTACCTGGCGGGAGTACAAGCAGTCTGAATTCGATTGGTGATTGTTTATGGAAATGACAAAGGCGGGAAGTTGGCCGCAGCAAACAAAGTCTTATATCGACGAAATCAAACTGGAAATGAGGCGAGTTTCCTGGCCGAGTTGGATTCAGGTCAGGGCAACCACCGGCGTCGTTATTGCGGCAGTGTTTCTGTTCGCAGCCTATTTTGCGATCGTTGACGCCGTGGTCAGCTCCGCGGTGACGCATGTGATGGATTACTTCAGCCATCGGTAAATCGGAACGGATGCGAAAGAAATGATCGACGAGAAGTTTGACAACGTGCACGCAGCTGAAGTGATACCGGAAGAGCAAGACCGCAGCTTGCACGAAGAGTCTGAAAGTGACGAGCTTCCGCGGCTGGCGGACTATGATGGTGACCCGCTCGAGGATGATGCCA
>CAXTMN010000150.1:8658-9114 GCA_964245395.1 uncultured Bryobacteraceae bacterium | reverse complement strand
TGATGCCACGATCGACGAAGGCGAGCTTCATCAGGAATCTTCCGATGGGGTTCACGACAGTCTGCATGAAGCTGAAAACATCGGTCAAAGCGAGCCCGAGACACTGGCCCATGCTCCCGCACCGTCAGAAGAAGCAGGGCCGGCTAAGCACTGGTACATCATTCATGCTTACTCCGGTTTTGAGCAAAAAGTTGCTGAGTCTTTGAAGAGTCGTGCGCAAGCCTTTGGATTTGCCGATCGCTTAGGGCAGTTACTCATTCCGACTGAAGAAGTCATCGAACTACGTAATGGCAAGAAGGTTACCAGTAAACGCATGCTCTATCCGGGGTACGTTCTGGTCGAGATGGAGATGGATGACGAGCTTTGGCATGCCGTCAAGAACACTCCGCGCGTAACCGGGTTCGTTGGCGGTGGAACTAAGCCTGTCCCACTGACTGCTGACGAAGTGAATTCCGT
>CAXTMN010000150.1:5653-8648 GCA_964245395.1 uncultured Bryobacteraceae bacterium | reverse complement strand
GACCTTCGAGAAGCATGAGACAGTCAAGATTGTTGACGGTCCTTTCACGAATTTCTCTGGCAAGGTGGATGAAGTGAACACGGAGCGAAACACTCTACGCGTGATGGTGACGATTTTCGGGCGTTCGACTCCGGTTGAATTGGACTTCCTGCAAGTGGAAAAGATTTAGAACAAGTTAGGAATAGTGATTCGAAATGGCAAAGAAAGTAACCGCGCAAGTAAAGCTGCAGATTCCCGCTGGTAAAGCGACACCCGCCCCTCCTGTGGGTACGGCGTTAGGTCCGCAGGGCGTCAACATCATGGAATTTTGTAAGGCTTTCAATGCAAAGACCTCGGCTAAAGATCAAGAAGGTTTGATCATTCCAGTCGTTATCACGATCTTTTCAGATCGCTCGTTCACGTTTATAACAAAAACTCCGCCCGTGGCTATCTTGGTAAAGCGCGCTGTCAGCCTGGCGAAAGGCTCTGCTGAACCGAACAAAACAAAAGTCGGTAAGATCACGGAGCAGCAGATCGAAGAGATCGCCAAAATCAAAATGCCGGATCTGAATTGTTTTACTATCGAAGCCGCTAAAGAACAAGTTCGTGGCGCCTGTCGCAGTATGGGTGTTGACGTCGTAGTTCAGTAAAATCCTCCCCGCTGGCCTGTAGTTCCTTTCGGTTATTGTGTGAAGCCTTCAAAATTGGCTATCTTTGAACTACAGTATGTATTTGAACGGCCTTGACGACCGTTCTTCTTACTTCCCCCGCCCGTAAGAGCCTGCGAAGCTGCAGTTTTCGATTCCGGAAAGAATGTGTGTTTACACTTTCTTCAGCCGCCCTGGGCCCCGTGTGCTCCCCATGTGACGTTTTATTCACTCTGAGGAGAAAATTTACTATGAAGTCTTTGATGTTGTTCGGAACTGTTTTTGCGTTAGGATTGCCGGCGTTGCTTCCGGCAGCGTCTTTCAGTCAAACACTGCTTGTCCATGTACCGTTTGCGTTTATGATGGCCGGCCAGCAATTTGCACCCGGTGATTATCGCGTCGAACAGAGCGATAACGGATTGGTTTTGGTACACGGCGAGGGCAAAGCTGCGGCAACGCTCAGTTTCCCAGCGGGTATCGCCAAAACTGGAAGCACCCCGGGTCTCAAATTTGTCAGTAGTGATAACAAGGAGTACCTGATCGGAGTAGAAGGCGAGACCGAGCGAACCCTGACCGTATCTCCTCAGTTGGACCGTAAGCTGATCCTGTCTTCTCGTTAGATCCGTAAGTAAGTAGAAAGAGAGTTGGCCAAGTCAGCCACCTCTCTCCTTTTACTTTTTTGTTTGCATCTGCATTGATTTCCCGCTACGCTGAAATCGCTGAAGGTATACAAAAGCTCGTGAGCAGTTATTCGAGCTGGAGTGTTTAATAGGGAACCTGGTGAGAATCCAGGACTGCCCCGCAGCGGTAAATAGGAACGAAAACTCGTTTAGCACTGCCTTCTTACCAGGTGGGAAGCTGAGTTAGTAGAACGACTGAAGATAGTTATTCGGCCGTACCTGTAAGTCCGAAGACCTGCCACAGCCCGCTCCAATAGGATCGGATTTCTGGAGAGCCGCCTCGAGGGAGGGCCGCGACATGTCTTCGCTTTTATACCGCTTAGCGGTCTCGTCGTTAGTTTTATCTCATTTTGGTTACGGAGCGCATTTCAACGCTAGGGTCGATGGAACTGCAAGCGACGAGTCTGGCGCACCGGTAACAGGTGCTTCGATCAGCTTGCATCAGGTAGCCGGATCAACCATCCTGACTGCTGTCTCCACTGCTGTCGGGCGATTCTCATTTGCGAGTGTCATGCCGGGGCAGTATCTTCTCGATGCCTCCGGATCAGGGCTTACCCTAGCGCGGTCGCAAATGCTGGTCGTTACTGATAAGGACGTTCACAATGTCGAAGTCCGGCTCGTTGTCTCGGCAGTGCGGACGCAGGTCAGCGTCACATCCGCTGATGAGCCGCAATCTGCCGATCAGGTCTCCAAGGCATTAGACACTGTGAGTGTGGACGATGCCGAGCGTCGTGGGCTTCTATCAATTGCCGACGCCGTTCGCTTTGTACCGGGACTACGCGTCAGCACGCGAGGAGGGCCGGGAACATTCACGACCATTCAGACCCGGGGCCTGCGCGTCACTGACACTGCTGTCCTTATCGATGGCTATCCGTTTCGCGATCCGACAAGCATCCAAGACGAGGCAAGTGCCTATCTAAGCGATATGCTGCTGACCGACTCATCGCGCATTGAAGTCCTGCGTGGTTCCGGATCGTCTCTCTATGGATCAAACGCTATGTCGGGAACGGTCAACATCATCACTGATCCGGGTGGCGGTCCCCTGCATGGCGACGTGGATGTTCAGGGCGGCGGACTCGGTTTATTCCGTGGCTTGGCACATGTTAGTGGAGGAGTTTTTCACGACCGGCTGACTTACTCGGCCGGAGTTTCGCACCTGAATGTAACCGATGGCGTGGACAGCGCCGGCGCAGTACGTGATTGGAATGGCCAAGGCTATCTTGGATACTCGCTGACCTCCAAAATAAGAGTATCTGCCGACGTGTTCGCAAACACCGGATATCTGCAGGAAAATGTAAGTCCCGTCACAACAACAACTGCGCCTACCGTTGGAATTATTCCGGCAGTTCCGATTGATGGCCAGCAGACAAAACTGGCCGATGCTAGCCTTCCGTATAACCCGGGCAGTGCGACTTTTGTGCCTTCACTGGGCGATCCGGATGCGGGGCGATATTCACACTTCGTCCATGCGCTTTTCCGCTTCGAAGACCAGGTTAGCTCCCGGTTCTCGTACCGGATTGGATACGCAATATTGGACTCGGCAAGAAACAATACCAACGGACCGGCAGGTCCGGAATATCAGGGGGTGTTCAACAGTTCAGACCGGTACAGCGGACGCGTCGATTCGCTCAGAGCACAAGCAAATTATCTGCTCGGTACTCACCAGATCGTTAGCGCCGGGTACGAATT
>CAXTMN010000150.1:252-5643 GCA_964245395.1 uncultured Bryobacteraceae bacterium | reverse complement strand
CGCACCATACCGCGTCAGCAGACGAACGCTGCATTTGCTCAAGATGAGTTGCGCTTTCTGGACGGCCGACTGGAAGTGCTGGTATCTGGCCGTTTCACCCAAGCTAACCTGACGAATCCCATTCTGGCTGGCGATGCCTCTCCGTATGTGCCATTGCCTTCGCCCCCCTCTGCTTACACTGGCGATGTGTCGGTGGCCTACTTCGTTCAGCACACCTCAAGCAAACTGCGCGCCCACATGGGAAACAGTTATCGCCTTCCTTCCCTTTACGAACGATTTGGAGGCTACTTCTACAGCGGGTTTTTCATCCCGAGTGGCGATCCCAGGCTTGCGCCTGAGAGAGCAGTTTCGGGTGACTTTGGCTTTGACCAATATATGCTGCACGATCACCTGAAAATTAGCAGCACCTACTTCTACTCACATTTGCAATCGGTAATTGGCTTTCTTGACTTTCCACCCGGCTTCGTTGACCCGTATGGCCGAAGCGGCGGATACTATAACACTCGCGGAGCGGTGTCACGCGGGGTCGAACTGAGTGGGGAATTTCATCCTTCCCGTACGACTGCAGTGCTTTCCTCTTATACGTACACGAACGCCATCGATCGTGCTTCGCAGTATTACACCGGAACTGCCGTTTCGCCGATACAGACGCCACGGATTCTCCCGCACAACGTAACGCTGGTCGCCACTCAGCAACTTGGAAAACATATTGACCTTGGCATGGATTTCGAGGGCGGCAGTAGTTACCTTTATCCGCTGTACGCCTACTTCGGGTTTGAGCCGCAAGCCTACCGGTTTCAGGGCCCTCGGATGCTTGGCCTGGACGCTGGACTGACGCATGGCTTCGGTGAGCGGCTTACGGCACGTTATTACTTGCGCGCTTCAAACGCTCTGAACCAGAACTACTTTGAGGACGGTTTTCGCACGCCCCAGCGCTTGATTGCCGGTGGCATTCGTTTTAGCTTTTAGCCTGCTGGTATAGAGTCAAACGTATGGAGCGTCGACATTTGCTGGCCGGACTAGCTGCTTCAGCTCTCTATGCTGAGCGGGAAGAGGCAGCCACTACACCTGTGGCTTACCTGGAAGTGAAAACATGGCGCTTGCATAACAGCGGAGAAAATCAAGCTGCTCGCCTCGCGAATTATCTGGAGCACGGGCTTGCACCCGCGTTGACTCGCGTTGGCGGACGGCTTTCAGGAGCGTTCGCAACCGTGATCGGACCCGACGCTCCCAATCTTTTCACGATCTCTCAATATGGATCATTCGCTGCCATTGGTGAGGCTGCAAACAGACTTCGCGTTGACAAAGAGTTCCAGGATCAGGACGCCAAGTTTGCCTCGGGACCCGGATTACCCTTCGTCCGCGTAGAAAGCAGCATCTTGCGTTGTTTTGACAATAAACCCCAACCGACGATCCCGGAAGGAGCAGAACAACGAGCATCCCGGATCTTTGAGCTGCGAACGTACGAGTCGCAATCGTTTTCTGCACTTACCCGCAAGGTGGGCATGTTCAATAATGGCGAGATGCAGATTTTCGAGCGGCTCGGGATGCGGCCCGTTTTCTTCGGAGAAACCGTAATTGGCCCCAAGCAACCGAACATCATCTACATGCTCTCGTTCGACAGTCTGGCCACCCGCGATGAGCTGTGGCGCGCTTTCGGCTCCGATCCAGAGTGGAAAAAGCTGAGCAGTCAACCGGAATTAAAGGACGACCAGATTGTTGCCAATATCAGCAACATCATTCTTCGTCCCCTGCCGTTCTCGGCCATTCGCTAGGGTGCAAGCGATAGGCTGCCGTCGATTGCGTCACGACTTACGTGTCCGTGTTACCCTATTAAAAGTTCCGATACAAATTGGGAGGTTTGGGTAGTTCGTCGCCTGGACCGTTTGTACCAGTCACATTATGAGTCAAAAGCCCGGTAAGAAGTATGAGGCTGCGGCTAAGCAGGTAGAAGCGAAACCTTACCAGCTTGCTGAAGCAGTTCCTCTCGTTCAAAAAATCAAGTTCACAAAGTTCGATGAAACCGTTGAGGTGCACATGCGCCTGGGCGTGGATCCGAAGCATGCCGACCAGATGGTGCGTGGCACCGTCGTGTTGCCGAATGGCTTAGGTAAGTCGAAACGCGTTCTGGTGATTGCTTCAGGAGACAAGATTCGTGAGGCGCAGGAAGCGGGTGCGGACTTTGTGGGCGGTGACGATATGGTAAACAGGATTCAGGGTGAGAACTGGATCGACTACGATGCCGTAATTGCTACGCCAGACATGATGCGGTCCGTGGGTCGTCTGGGAAAAGTTCTTGGCCCCAGAGGGCTGATGCCGAATCCAAAAACCGGAACGGTTACAACGGATGTCCGCAATGCGGTGCAAGAAATTAAGGCGGGCAAGGTGGAGTTTCGCGTTGACAAAACGGGAGTGATTCATGCTCCGGTTGGTAAAGTGAGCTTTGAAACCGGCAAATTGCTGGAGAACACGAGCAGTTTGATTCAAGCCGTTATCAAGGCGAAGCCCTCCGCGGCGAAAGGCAAATACGTCAAATCTGCCACTCTCTGCTCAACCATGGGTCCGGGCGTTCAGCTGGACGTGACCCCGTTCAACGCCAAAACTGCTTAAGCGGCACACAGGAAGGCTGGATCATGAAGGATAGAGACGACAAAAGCAAAGATCTGGAAGAGCTGAAAAAGGCGATTGCTGAAAACAAAAACATCTTTGTCACGAACTATGAAAAGATGACGGTCAGCCAGGATTTTCAGCTTCGCAAGACGGTCCGCGATGCCGGCGGGAACTACAAAGTTATTAAGAACAATATCGCCGCGAAAGCGTCTGAAGGTACGCCCGCAAGTGATCTGTTGAGCGATCTGAAGGGCATGACATCGCTGGCCTATACGGCAAAGGATCCCGTTGCGCTTGCAAAGGCGCTTAGCAAGTATGCGAAGGACAATGCCGCATTTACTTTTAAGGCGGGCATGGTCGAAGGCCGTGTTATCGATATTCAAGCAATCGGTGACCTGGCCTCAATGCCGCCGAAGGAAGAGATCTACGCTAAATTGCTATACCTGGTCAATGCGACCGCCACTCGCTTGCTGAGTTCAATTAACGGAGTCGGACGCAATCTGACGGTGGTTTTGGATCAAGCGGCAAAGGAAAGCAAATTTCAAGAATAAGCACTAGGCGGCGACCCTGAAGGCTCGCTGCGTGGCCAGCTATTGGGCGGTTGTCCGCTGCAAATAGCAACTGATTACATATTTTAGGGAATAAGGGAACTAACGAAATGGCGGATATCAACGCAATCGCAGAGCAGATTCAAGGCTTGACTCTTTTGGAGGCCTCGCAGCTTGTCAAGCTACTGGAGGAAAAGCTGGGCGTTTCAGCAGCTGCAGCTTCGGTGGCAGTCGCTGCACCGGGCGCGGGTGGAGGTGCGGCTGCAGCAGCTCCGGTTGAAGAGAAGACGGAATTTACAGTGGTGTTGACTGCGGCAGGCGCGAACAAGATCAATGTCATTAAGGCGGTCCGTGAAGTGACGAGCCTGGGGCTGAAGGAAGCTAAAGATTTGGTAGACGGGGCACCAAAGCCGATTAAAGAAGGCGTAAATAAAGACGAGGCCGAAACCATCCGCAAAAAGTTTACGGATGCCGGAGCCACTGTTGAAGTCAAGTAGAGACCGTTAAGAACATACGTCTGTTCCAAAAGGGTTTCATCAGCCGGGCTGTTTAGCTCGGCTGATAGCTATTGTGCTATCCTCGGATAAACGTCAGCTAGAACGGTTATCATTTTTGGGGCTTTGTGTTTCTGTTTATTTCGTTCCGCGGGCCTAGATAGGCCGGCGGTGCTTTTGCATGCTTAAACTTCGATCTTTGGTCTATCTTTCTTTCTCGCAGCGTTTTCTTCAAACCGAACTGGTTGTGCTGTTAGAGCATAGGTTCCCGTCGCTCTCTGATTTTCTCAATTATTTCATTCTCCGTGCGGATCTGTTGATCCCTTCCGCACAAGCATTTTCAAGTGAATCGCTTGATTCACGGCTGTTGGCCGCTACCGTCTAGTAGGTCGGTCGGCTGCTTTTCACCTTGCTGAATGTCGTCATGTGTCACTGGTTTCCTAAAGGACAAGCGTAGATGCCCAACGTGTCAAACGGAACTCTCCGTGAGAGAGTTGATTTCTCAAAAATTAAAACTTCAATCCCGATCCCCAATCTGATAGAGGTGCAGAAGCGCTCCTATGAGCGTTTCTTGCAAATGGATCTGCTTCCCAAAGAACGCGAGGATGCCGGCCTTCAAAGCGTTTTCAGCTCTGTATTTCCGATTTCCGATTTTCGCGGCTTGAGCCAGCTTGAGTTCGTAGACTACTCGATCGGAAACTGGGAATGTAAGTGCGGCAATCTAAAGGGTCTTCATCACCTGCGAACGATCTGCCGCAATCAGAACTGTGGCGCTGAAATTCGTACCGATCCGTTTCATGCCGGCGATGTGCTTTGCCACAAATGCGGCACCTTCAACAAAAACATCGTCACGTTCTGTAATCGTTGTGGCGACCCGGTAGCCCTCCAGTTGAAGTATGATGTGCCCGAGTGCGAAGAGCGCGGAATGACTTACGCGGCTCCACTTAAGGTCACGATCCGGCTAACTGTTTACGACAAGGATCCCGAAACCGGCAACAAGACCGTTCGTGACATTAAGGAGCAGGAGGTTTTCTTCGGTGAAATACCGTTGATGACCGAGAACGGCACCTTCATCATCAATGGAACTGAGCGCGTCATCGTTTCTCAGCTGCATCGCTCACCCGGTGTGTTCTTTGAGCGGGTACAGGCGCAGGGTTATTTCCTTGGAAAAATCATTCCCTATCGCGGTAGCTGGGTTGAGTTCGAGTACGACAACAAGAATCTTTTGTATGTTCGTATCGATCGCAAACGCAAGTTCTACGGGACAGTGTTTTTGCGTGCGCTCGGTTTAAAGACCGATTCAGATATTATCCGGGCCTTTTACAAGCAATCGACGATCTCTCTTCAGGACAGCAAGCTGTTCTGGGCTGTGAGCAGCAGTTTGATTGGCATGAAGCTCTCACATGCGGTTCTGGGGAACAACGGAGAGCAGATCGTTCCGCAGGGCCGGAAAATCACCAACTCAGTGTTTCGTGAGATCCAAAAGGCTAAAGTCGAGCGAGTTGAAGTTGCCGCCAACGATCTGGAGGGAGCTTATGTTGCTTCCGATGTGATCGACATGTCGACCGGCGAGGTGCTGATTGAAGCCAATCACGAACTCACTTCGACCGTCATTGCCAAGCTTGCTGAAGCGGGTATTGAGCGCTTTGATGTCTTCTTCCCGGATCGTGATGATGCCGGCAATGTGATTTCGTCCACTTTGCGGAAAGACGCCGTGAAGAGCCAGAACGATGCTCTGC
>CAXTMN010000150.1:0-233 GCA_964245395.1 uncultured Bryobacteraceae bacterium | reverse complement strand
GAATGTTCTTCGACCCGCGCAAGTATGACTTTTCGCGCGTAGGGCGGATGAAGTTCAATATTAAGCTGCACGACAAGGCCGATGCAACGCCCCTGGACAAGCGGACTCTTGACCACAAAGACTTCAACGACACGATTCTTTACTTGTTGAAGCTTCGCAAGGGTATTGGCACCGTCGACGATATCGATCACCTGGGCAACCGGCGTGTTCGCGCCGTTGGTGAACTGCTTGAA
>CAXTMN010000149.1:7794-10260 GCA_964245395.1 uncultured Bryobacteraceae bacterium | reverse complement strand
GTTCCATTTGCTTCTTCATGCCGTTGTGGATTGCCATGCTGGGCCTGAAGCTGGCCGCTGCTGGAATCAGCTGGATGGCCATCACGGCAGCAGGCGTGAAATTTGCGTTTAGCCCTCGTTCGGGACGCGATTCGGGATCAGCCAATCAAAGCGCGTTCAAGGCAACGATCATGAATATCGCTCCGGCGGTTTTTGTGACTGGCATTGTTTCCTCGGAAGCCTTCGGCCTTTTCTGGACGCTCGAACGGTTTATCGATTGGAGGCCGGGATTGGTAGACGATCCTGTAGCTCACCAACTCTGCTGCACGAATGTGTCGGTCTCCTTCAGAAGCATGCTAGACAGCTACTGGCCACTGATGTATCCGGGATCACTTGCGCCCATGCTCCTGATGCTGGCATTCATCAGCGCGTGCCTGTATGTCGCGTCAAGGGTGGATATCAATGAGTTCTCGATGCATAACTTTTATAAGAACCGTCTGGTTCGCGCCTATCTTGGGGCGTCGCGGGCCCGGTCGCATCGAAAGCCCAATGCGTTTACCGGATTCGATCTTGACGACGACATTCGCTTCCGTCGTTTTCAGTACGCCGATGCAACCCAGCCGCGCGACGCAACGAGCGACTGCAGGGCTTCGTATGCAGGGCCCTTTCCCATCGTTAACACTGCGCTCAACATCACGAAAGGCGAGGAGCTCGGGATTCAGGAGCGCAAGGCAGAGTCATTTATTTTTACTCCGTTGTGGTCAGGGTTTGATTTTTCCCGGCGGCAAGCGTCCGTTCGGAAGACCACTCGTTCCGAATTTGCTTTTCAGAGAACAGAGTTGTTTGGTGAGCCCGAAGGCGCCTCGCTGGGCACTGCTATGGCGATCTCGGGCGCAGCATTCAATGCAAATTCCGGCTTTCACACGCAGCCTTCGCTGGCATTCCTGCTGACTGTCTTCGGCGTGCGCCTGGGGTGGTGGGCGGGAAATCCGCGCACATCAAAGTGGAGTTCACCGTCTCCCGGAATGGGTCTCTTGTACCTGCTGAAGGAACTCACGGCGAATACGAGCACGAACGAAGATTTTGTTCTGCTAAGCGATGGCGGGCATTTCGAGAACATGGGGCTGTACGAGCTGGTCAGGCGGCGATGCCGATTCATTATTCTGAGTGACGCGGAAGAGGACGAAAAGTTCAAGCTGGAGGGTATCGGCGGCGCGATTCGGAAGTGTCGGGACGACATCGGTGTGGTTATAGACTTGAGTCTGGATGCTCTACAACCGCTCGGGGAGCCCGGTGTGAGCCGGCTTCATTACTCGCTCGGGACAATCATTTATCCGGGCGAATGCAAATGCGGCAAGCTGATTTACATCAAATCGTCCGTTACCGGGGATGAGACGGTCGACATCATTGAATTCCGAAAGCGGCACTCTGAGTTTCCTCACACCTCGACGACAAACCAATTCTTCGACGAATCGCATTTTGAAAGCTACCGCGCGTTAGGACATCACGTCGCTTCGCAGGTGTTCACTCACGACATGCATGCGCTGCCACTCGCGAATGCAAAGCAGGTTTCGGGTCAGCTTGAGGAGCTGTTTGAGGCGATTGAGAACCATCTGATCACACGGCTTAAGGTGCCGCTTACCGATGTGAGCCAAACGATGGGAACCGTGATCAATCGGGATGCAAAGAAAGAAGAAGAAAAGTGACGATACTCCGGCTGATGGTAGGAACAGTCTTGCTGTTTGTGGTGTGCCTGCTTCTCAGTTGGCGTGACCGACACCCCAGCCGCGATCTGATCGGCACTGCGGTGGCATGCACGACCAGCTTTCCGCCTGGTGAGATGCACGGCGAAGTTTTGGAATACGGGCTGCAGGATGTACGCGGACTCGCTTGCGATGCATCGGGCCAGAATGTCTTTCTTGCGGAGGGCAAGCGATCACTGCTGGTTTACTCGACCGAGTCTGGTTCGATAATCAGGTCAAAGCGTGTGATGTGCTCAGAAGCTCCCTGCGAAGTCACCGACAGGCGAGGTCTGGCGTTTGTGGAGTCCGCCTTATACGTAGCTGAGCATGGACGAGCGCAGATCATGGTTCGGAGCTTTGGCCCTTCTCCGGCGCCGTTTTCTTCCGGGAGCGATTTGGACGCACAACTTGGAATGAGCCAGTCATTGCCGGGAACAACGGACATGATCAGTGCTCCATCAGGCATAGCAGCGGCAGAACAGATGCTGTTCATTACCGACGATGCGACTGAAGAAGGCTCTTTGAAAGCCAACGGAGGCCTTTATGTGTGTTCGTCCGGCGACTGCAAGCCGAGTGTCATCGCCAGGCATTTACAACACCCGTCGGGAGTTGCTGCCGTTGCCAAAGAGGGACCGGTGTACGTTGCCGAAGCGAGCGGCCGGCAGGTTCGGTGGCCGATGTTTCGCAGAATGCCGGATCGCGGATGGATACGTGCAGGGGCTCTGGGCACCGCCCAGTTTACAGG
>CAXTMN010000149.1:0-7784 GCA_964245395.1 uncultured Bryobacteraceae bacterium | reverse complement strand
TGGGGATCGCTATGAACGATGCGCGATCCATGATCTTCGCCGCAGGGCCTGGTGGGCTATACGTGTTTGGGAGGAATGGGAGAAACTCGGGACGGATCCTGTTCGATGAACCGGTCAGCGGTGTGGCGGCTTGCGGGAAGAACCTTTATTTCGTTGCCGGGCATATGCTCTGTCGTATGAAGATTCCGTAAGAGCCTGGAGGTGCTCAAGAAAAGTTCGGATGGAACTTTCTTGCCAAGGCGTCTGCTTTGTCTAACTGGAGCTTGACGGGTTTCTTTTTTGGATCGCGGCGCAGTTCGGTTTGTAGGTGGAGGTGGTGCTGCTCGACACAGAATTTGAGGTGATTCCACTCTTCGGTGCCGGGGCTGTATTCTGAGTCCTCCAGATCAAGTCTCGAGACGAGTTGTGACCTGGTGGGATCGTGGGCGAATTTTGTGACGGCTTTCCGTAAGGTGTCACGCTCGTCCGAGTTCGGTTTAAAGGAGGACATTCTGGGATGGCGTCGATGGTATCACCCCGTAATGGACTGGGCGATTGAGCAACACTGGGGAGTACTCATGAGCAATAAGCTGCTTTTCCTGACCTGCGCTGCTCTCGCCTGGGGTGGGGGACCGGGTCAGTTGCAAGTGCCCGAGAAGAGTCTGCCCGTGCCGACGACGGTCAGTCCCGAGATGCAGCGGATTATTGCGAGGCCACGCAATTCGGCCTGGAATGTCTTGTGGAAGACAGGCGAGGAATGGAGAAGGGCAGCCGACGCACGGGCGGCCGAAACACTTCGGGCGCTCCCGGCTATGCGCGAACGACTACACGTCGCAGTGAAGGCCGGGACGATGGAGGGGGTGAAAGTTTATGTGGTGACGCCCGCCGCCGTTCCGCCTGAACACCGCAACAAAGTGCTGGTTCATGTTCATGGCGGCTGCTATGTGCTATCTCCTGGCGAGTCGGGAACGAGTGAGGCGATCATAATGGCGGGGCTGGGGCATTTTAAAGTGATCTCGGTTGATTACCGGATGCCGCCGGAGGCTTATTTTCCCGCAGCCCTGGACGACGCTATGACGGTGTACAGGGCCGTTTTAAAGGGGGCCGATCCGAAGAACGTGGCCGTGTTCGGCACATCGGCAGGGGGTGCTTTGGTGTTGGAGATGATGTTGCGGGCGAAGGAGAGAGGCGATCCGCTGCCTGGTGCGATCGCCCCGGGTACGCCGATGTCGGATGTTACGAAGACGGGGGACACGTTCTACACCAATGAGATGGTGGACAGCGTTCTGGTATCACGGGATGGATTTTGCGATGCGGCAGCGGTGGTGTATGCGCACGGCCATGATCTGAAGGATCCGCTACTTTCGCCCGTGTACGGAGATATGCGCGGGTTTCCGCCAGCGATCCTGACTACGGGGACGCGCGACCTGTTGCTGAGTAACACGGTGCGCGTGCATCGAAAGCTGCGGGAGGCGGGCGTCGAGGCAGAACTCGAGGTATTCGAGGGGCAGTCCCATGCTCAGTACCAGTTCGATGATCGGGTGCCTGAGACCAAGGAAGCATTCGGGGAAATTACGTCATTCTTCGATAAGCATCTGGGCCGTTGATGGTTCTGGGAGTTTGAGGCAGAAACGACGAGAGTCTGTAATGCGAGGGGGACACGGCGAAGACTCCGCGGCTGCCGATATACGGGCGGCTTCGAAGGTTACGTACCGTGCGCGAGCTCCAAACCGGGAGGACTTCTGCCCATGGATTTTTCCCGCCCGTTTGCGTAGGATGACCAGAGCGAAGAAGCCCTATGAATTTGCAGCGAACCTGCTTTCGACTCTTGACGATGTTCGTGCTGTGTGGTTTTTGCGATGGCCAGTTTAGGGTCTGCTACGCCCAGAGACCCTCGACAAGATCAACGCAGAGGGCTGCGGCGGCCGGCGATGAACACACCTGGAAGCTGCACCGGGAGGAGAAAACCGCGGACGTGACCGATCCGAACACGCAGCAGAACATTCATATGAAGATTATGAACATGCTGCTGCCGGATGGGTGGAAGCTCAACGTGCGGCCCGGCGCGGGTATTGATTGCTCCTATAACGACGGCCGCCTTCTGGTGGCAGCATCCTCTCAGGACGAAACGACTGGCCTGGTTATCTATCCGGCGCAAGCTACGTTCTACTCCACGAGCCGTATGGCGCTGCAGCAGCGCGCAGCCTTTTCGCAGCAGTGGAAAGCCTTCCCGTGCACGATAGAACAGCCGAAATCCTTTGACGCGGGCATGCACGAGGTTGCCGCGAAGGTTATGTCAGATTCACGCGTGCTTGGCAGTGTCGAACCCGTCCCGGTTCTAAGTGAGCAGCTTCCGCAGATCGTGGCCGCAGCCAACGCGAACCTAGTTGGTTCGGGCACCCGCATCTCCGCCGAGGCGGGACGGCTGCGCTTAAGCGGCACGTTTAACGGCAAGCCCGTGGAGATGTGGATGATTGCTCTTCAGACTCAACGCAGCGAGCCCTTCCCGGGCGGCTACAGCATCGTTACTGACCTTCCCCTTTTCGCAGTTATCTTTGCGCCTCCTGACAAACTGGACAGGAGCGAGCGCCTGCTGATGACCGTTCTCTCCTCGATGCAAGTCGATCCACAGTGGTCCAACTTCAACCAGGAGGGTGTGGCGCACATGCTGCAGATGATCTCGAATGCGAATGCCGCAGTAGCCCGGATTCACCAGCAGATGGCGGCAGACAACGCTGCCGCTGCCGCTCAACAGGCGCAAATCCGCGCGGGCGCCGCCAATTACGCTAGCCAAGTACGCTCACATGTTGCGCAAAGCCGCGCCGCTGCACTGGATCACAGTTCGCAGCAATTCTCTCTTTATATGGGAGATGAGGCTATCTACAAAAATTCCGCCCCGGGCCAGACCGTTCAGCTCTCGAGCGGTTACGACCACGTTTGGGCATCTTCAACAGGAAATACAAACGAGTACATCCTGACCGATTCTGCTTCGTACAATCCGAACGGTCAAGCGGGCAGCTCCGGCTGGACTCAGCTCCAGATGATTCACTAGGTCAGTCGCTGGCAGAGTGCCCGCCGGTTGGTTAAAGCGCTTCGATCACTGCTGGGGAATTCGGCCAATGACATCAAGATCGGCAATGACGTCAGAAGAAAGTTGTAGCGTGGCAGCGTTGAGATTCTCGCGAAGATGTTCAAGGGAAGAGGTGCCGGGGATGAGCAGGATGTTGGGCGAGCGATGAAGAAGCCAGGCGAGCGCTACCTGCATGGGCGTGGCCTGCAGTGACGATGCAGCTGCGTCTAGCGCGGACGACTGTAAGGGATTAAATCCCCCAAGCGGGAAGAACGGGACGTAGGCTATGCCCTGGCGAGCCAGGTCACCGATGAAGCCATCGTCGTTCCGGTGTGCCAAATTGTACAGGTTCTGCACGCAAACGATCTCGGTAATCGTTTGAGCCTCGGCCAGTTGCGCGGGACTGATGTTGCTCAGACCGAGGTGACGAATCAGACCCTGCTGTTGCAGTTCAGCAAGCACCGTCAATGGTTCTTTGATGGATCCTTCGACTGGCCCCATAACGCCTCCGACCCGAAGGTTAACGATAGCGAGCGCATCGAGTCCCAGATTGCGGAGATTGTCATGAACGGCATCGATCAGTTCTTGACGGGAAAGAGCATGGGGCCATGACTTGTCTGGCCCACGGCGAGCGCCTACTTTGGTCACAATTACTAAGCCATCCGGATAGGGATGAAGCGCCTGCTTGATGATCTGATTAGTTACATGCGGACCGTAGAAGTCGCTGGTATCAATGTGGTCCACGCCAGCCGCAACGGCTTCTCGCAGAACAGCAATCGCTCCGTCAGGATCGCGGGGTGGCCCCCAAACCTGTGGGCCTGCCAGTTGCATGGCGCCATAGCCCAGTCGGTTCACGGTCAACGAGGCGCCAGGAAAGGTGAAGTTGCCGCCAAGAACCTTGGGATCTGTCATTTGTTTCTCCTCTGGTCTGTTCATTATTCTTATTCAAATCGTGCTTATACGTAGTTAGATGAAGAAACTTTGAAATGGGAGCTCGCATTTTGGCTTGAAGTCCACCTGTTCTTTTTGCACCCGAGCAAACGGGCCCGTTCAAGCGCATTCAGCAGCAAGTTGTGGACGCTCTTCTCGAGGCCACGGTTCAGGTTGTTGGCTCACTGCTCGAATCCGACGCGCGCGAGACGGAGTCGCGGCTTTGAGGCAGGAATTGATTTTTCTTGCGTGTGCGCACATGGAAGCTTGTTCTGCGCAGCCGGCGGCCTGATGGCAGAGGTGCTGTTGGCTTTTTATAAATCCTTGACGTCTGCTACGTCGTACTTCTTGACTGTTCTCATTTGAACGCGCAGTTTGGCCATACCGTCACGGTAGGTATTCATGTGATCGGTTCGAAAGTGGGCTGTCAGCGCGGCCTCGTCTTCCCAGAGTT
Source organism: uncultured Bryobacteraceae bacterium (assembly GCA_964245395.1). Lineage (GTDB taxonomy): Bacteria > Acidobacteriota > Terriglobia > Bryobacterales > Bryobacteraceae > Bog-105. The sequence continues at coordinate 3,351 of CAXTMN010000149.1, read as the reverse complement.
CGCTCAGTTGAAAGCGATTGGATTTTGACAGGTCACGCGAGTATGCATAGTGACGGCAGCCCTTTTCCTCCAGCGTTTTGTTCATCATCACCAGCATTAGGTCAGCAGCTGCCGACGCGTCTTCGGGGTGTAGATCAAATTGTCCAACGATCACGATCAGGCTCATCGGAGAGATTGTACAGCGTTAGGAGAGTTGATCTTTGACAAGCTACTCGCTTCTGCTCACATCAAGGCATTAGCGAAATGGGTTCAATAGGAACTCGGCATGGGCGATTGTGCCGGTTGCCATGGCTCCTTTTTCCTCAGGACCGCTGCGGAAACGAGCGTGATGACGAGCCCGATCGGGAAGGGCTCGAGGAAGGTAATCATAGCGTTGAAGAGCGGATTTTCGTAGAGCTCCTTGTACTTGTTCAACTGGTGAAGTTGCGCCTGGAGGGCTGCAGGACTGGCGCCCGAAGCCCTGGCCTTTTCGATCATGTAAGCGCCGTATTTGTCCATGAAGCCGTGCAGGAAATTGAAGTAGATCACTTCCCAGGTAACGACATAGCAGAGGCAGGAGATCAGGGTGATAGAAATTCCGACGGCAAACGCTTTCGTGAAGGTGATCTGGCCATTGCCAGCGTTGTCGCGGTACGAGCGGATGCCGAAGAACACCAGCAAAAGCGAGAGCACAATGGTGGTGTAGCCAAAGAGCTCGATGTTGTGACCAAAGCCGATCTTGTCCGCGAACGGCACCGTGGCGGCCAACATTAGGGAAGAAAGAGCGCCGGAAATGAGTCCGAAAAGCAAAACAGGTTTTTTCATAGGTGTCTTCTGGGGCTAACGTGAATTCGGATACACCATACCGCTCCGGGCAGAGTCTCTGGGTCATCCTTTCCAGTGATTTCGGCTGGGGCGAGGAAAAATCATTCGTTCGGGTGAGTCGTTCACGAAAGCAAGCCGAATTGCCTGCTAAGCTGGACCGCCTGTGTTCGTCGCTTAGCCCCTAATTTGTCGAAGGCGCGGCTGCAATGAGTTTTGACCGTGTTCTCGCTCACGTAGAGTTTCGCGGCGATCTCGCGGTTGGTCATACCTGGGGCTATCAGCTGAAGAATTTCAAGCTCGCGGCGCGTGATGCCGAGATGATCTTGTTTTGTCTCGTTGGAGGCGAACGGCGCTTCGGCCGGGACAAAAGCTGTCGGGACAACGATGCTCGGGCGTTTTTTCAGCTTGAGCCCGAGCCAGATACCGAGAGCGGAAAAGATCACTGCAGTGATCCCGCCGTAGATTTCGAGGGAATGTCCAACGACCAGGAACTGATACTCAGTCCACTTCAGCACGGCAATGAGAAAGCCGCCGAGTGAACCGCAAATCAGCACGTGGCGTTTCATGAAGTTCCGGAATATAGGATACAAAAGGCCACGACGACTCGCCCGGTCGCGATCTCGATCCTATTACCGCAGAGAAAGATCGAGGCTTCCCTGTATTCTAGCGGAGCAACGGCTACCCGGAAGACTCAGGATTTGGGCTTTCTCCATTCCATGTGCCAGATTTCTTTGTCCGTGTTGTAGGAATCGAAGTGGAATTGCATGGAGTATTGATTGATCCACACGCCTGCGGCACTCTTGAGTGCCTCTTCGTTGTACATCCTGGCGGCATCAACCTTTGTTTCGCCGCCGTTCTTGAGAGCGATGGTGAAATTCAGATCGAACACTAATCCTGTAGCATGCGGATTCGCGCCTCGGGGGGCAAGGGAATTGTCAACATAATCGAACAGCTCTTTCACAAGTGCGGCATTCCAGCCCGGCGAGCTTGCCAAGTCGGCGTGGAATTTTGAGCGGCGATCGTCGCCCTGCGGGCCCAACACGCCTACTGCTGCCTTCTCCAAGTTGTCCGGAAAGGTCAGCCCTGCAAGTTTGGGATCCGCTTTAATCGTTTGTTTAATGATGTTCAGGTATCTGCGTCCCAGATCGTCGTCATCAGGATAGAAGCCAACGAGGATGTAGGCCTGGGACATACTCCAGTCATTAATCTGTTGACCGTAATCAAGAAGAGCCGTCATAAAACAATTGACGTCATTGCCCACGTCAGGATGAAGAGATACGTCTTTTTGGGGGTTTAGCCCAGCTCCTTTGTAGGGCGTCAAGTTGCCCTTATCGGTGTATTTTTTCGGCCGGTTTACCTGGTTGGAATGGGTGTGAGGCTTCGGGAAAACGTAATATTGGTGACCCTTAACGGTTTTCTTAACTGCTTTAGCGGTGTCGAGTTCATACATGTGGGATGGCAGTGCAAGTACAGTGCCTAAGTCAATCTGTTGCCGGTTCTAATGAAACGGCTAGGCAATAAAGTAACAAGGCTTGTTAGAGCTTCACATGAAATTGCCTAGGTCAATGTCTTTGCCTAAACTAAAATCAATTTGGCTGGCTGTCTGTTCAGCGCTTTTGTGTTTGTTGCAAACAGAATCGGCGTTTGCACAAGAACATGCGGAGATCGGTCGCGAAGTGGCCATTCAGAAGCGTCTTCTGGATGGCGATGAGTTCGACACACCCATTCCCGATTTGATCCACTACGGCAAACGGTTATTCGAGGCGCATTTCACAATTCAGGACGGCGCCGGTAGGCCACTCACAAAGGCACCGGCGCACCTCTTTCCGATCTGAAAAGCCCACTGCTATTTCCGCGGAATGTAAACCGCATTTCGGGACCCGATTCAAACTCGTGCGCGGGTTGCCACAACCAGCCGGTTGTGGGAGGCGCGGGCGATATATCGAATAACGTATTCGTGCTGGGGCAACGGTTTGATTTTGCTGACTTCGACGCAACAGATCGCGTTCCCACGAAGGCGAATGTCGACGAGCGGGGCCATGTGGTCTCGCTTCGGTCGGTAGCAAACAATCGAGCAACACCGGGTTTGTTCGGAGCGGGCTATTACGAGATGATGGCGCGGCAGATCACAGCCGATCTCCAGCGTATTCGGGACGCAATCAAGCCGGGAGGACACGCCGAACTGAAATCGAAGACAATTTCTTTTGGCTCTCTGGCGCGTATGACCGATGGCGGTTGGGACACCTCCATGGTGGACGGCCTGCCCCCGGAGTCCGTCCAATCGTTGGATGCTCACATGCGTTCGTGAGAAACATCAGCAGCAAGGTTGTCACCGTAAACCCCTCACTGAGCTACCAAATGATGGGCTGGCAGCCGGAGTCGGTGACCTTACCATCTGTTGAGCTACAGCCGAATCAGGTTGCGTCTCTGCTGCCCGCTTCCGGGCTTTCCAGGAAGACACTTCAAGGCTGGGATGGGGACTTTACTCTTGTTGACGTTGCCCCGCAAAACGCAGCCGTGTAAAACAAGAGTTTCCCTGGCGGCTTA
>CAXTMN010000148.1:0-10748 GCA_964245395.1 uncultured Bryobacteraceae bacterium | reverse complement strand
TTCGAGCGAGGGGATGCGGAGCAGACGCCAATCGGTGTCGGCGATGGCCTGGACGAGCGAGCGTTCGTCATCATTGGCAGGTGCGAATTCAGTAAACAGGCGGTCGATGTGGGCCTGGTAGATGGCAGCGTCTTCGCTGGGGAGCAGAACGGTGCGGCCGGTGAGTCCGGTCTTGACAGCGTTCAGAGATGACTTCCCTTTGCCGGTTTCGGTTTTAGGGCCGGTGGACTTTTCGGCGTTGGCGCGGTTAGCAAGAATCTGGGCGGCGGTGGACATGGTGAAAGAGCTCCTGAGACGCGAAAAAGCCGGACAGGAGGTGGATCCTCGTCCGGCTTTTTGGCGAAATGGTGGAGGCTCGGCGGCCTTCCTGATTACCAGGATACAGCACCGGTGCAAGCGTTTGGCGGTAAGTTGTTGACAAGGTTAGAAAAGATTGTTGTTACGGGTTTTGCCGACCCTGAAAACGGTCGGACTGGGGGGCTTTGGGGACGGAGAGACATGGTACGAAGAGAAGAAATCGTGGCACAAGCTACTTCCCTAGCAGATGGCACGATTCGCGCGCGCCGTGGCTGTGGGAGTGGCGCACCATATTACGCAGCGAGGCATTGATAAGCAGCGAGTTTTCTTCCGCGACGCCGACCGTAAAACTTATCTGGACTGTTTAACCACTTATTGCGCCCAGGCCCATCTACGGGTTTTGGCTTATTGCTTAATGAGCAATCATATTCACTTGGTCGCTATTCCAGAGGAGGCGCAATCCTTGGCTATTGCACTGCGCCGCACTCATGGCCGCTATGCGTTGTACTTGAATGCGCGGCGTGGGCGCGTTGGGCATCTCTGGCAAAACCGTTTTTACTCCTGCGCTCTCGATCAACGACATCTTTGGGTTGCACTGCGTTACGTAGAGCGGAACCCGGTACGGGCACATCTGGTGGAACGGGCCGAAGAGTACAAATGGTCGAGCGCGGCCGCGCATCTTGGGACAGAGCGCACAAATTCACTATTGGATTGGGAGTTTCATGTTCGCGCTGGTGGTGTGGAAGGCTGGACGGCTCTCTTGGCCGAGCAGGAGGAATTAACGGCTATTCGTTGCTTGCAGCGTGGAACCTTTACGGGCCGGCCGGTGGGAAGTGCGGACTTCGTGGCGTGCCTGGAGCAGGATCTTGGTCGTCCGTTAGCGCCGCGGCAGGGACGACACACCCAAACTCCTTCGCGGGCCGCCTGGTCTCAGTAGTTATCCAATTGGGACCATATCTCTCCGCCCTGAAGTGCCCTGAAGTGCCTCGAGTTGGGACCATATCTCTCCGTCCCTGAAGTCCCCTGAAGTCCCCCTCCTGAAGTCCCTGAAGTCCCTGAAGTCGCGACGCGGATCGGACGCATCAGCGGGCAAGTGGGCCCGATCACGTGACAATGGGTTGTATCAGAACCACGGAAGCAGCGATGACAGCAATCTCTCAAACGATTAAATCCGATCCTGTTTACAACATCAAAGTACGGAACAATCGGAATCAACGGAGATAATGTGCGCTCGATCGCTTTCATGCTCCTGTTGGGCAGCATGGCCGCTGCCGATCACCTTCCAGAGACTCTCATTGCGAAGGGTAAGGGGGAGACTCAGCTAGCCGGTATTGATGTGTACCGTTCGCATTGGAAGGATCTACAGAATAAGTTTGGAAAGCCCTCCCAATACGAAACGTTTCCGAAAACGGAAGACAGTGCTGAAGCAATCTGGAGCAAGAATGGCAGCATCATTCACGCTTATATGGACGCTGATTCGGTCGCATACTCGGTTCGGCTCAGCGGGAGCCCGCGTGCAGATTTCACAACGGGCCGGGGGCTTGCTCTTGGGCAGACTGTCGAGAATCTGAAGCGCCTGTATGGACGGCGGTTTCTGCTCAAAGGCAACCTGATCACTGTTCAGTGGCAGGATGGCACGGAGATGAGGGCAACACTGAAGGACGGGAAGATTATTTCTCTTGTCCTCGTCGCGCAAGTCGAGTGATTGTGTTGCGGTCCTATGAGTGCCTGCTCGGCCAATGAATGAAAAGAAAGCTGTCCGTCCCGGGAGTGAACACTCTTCTCCAGCATTCCCTGTCCGGACTTAAAAAAACCAACAGTGGCTCACTGGAACGCCGCCTGCGCTGGCGGAAGCATGCTCCGGCTATCCATCCTGGTTCAGAACCTGCGTGGGCTGAGACTCATCTCTGTCCCGGGCCAGTCACGTCCAGCCCGTCCCCTACCTTGGCCAGACCGGGTATGGAGACCGGCAGCCTTCCGCCGATCGAGATTTGCCCCATTATCGCCTTCGCGACAGCAATCTCCGAAGTTGTCGCCGTGCTGAACGTTGCCGCGTAGGTCTTGGCATCTGGAAAATACCGTAGCAGGTAGGGGTTGCCAAAAGAAATAATTGCCACCGGAACGGTTCCGTGGACCAGCGTGTTCAAGAAGCCATTCAGCCCGCCTTCGAGTGCAACGCTGCCCCGATAGGCCGCTACGGTCACGTAGGCGGCAACATAAATGGCTTTGCACTTGGCAGTATCTGCCGCAACTGCCGCGAGCATAGCGTCTGAGTGGGTCGGATCGACTACGTAGGTCCTCCAATTCTGCGAGGCATGTTTCAGTTCCGCGGCGAACACCTCTCCTCTCTGCGAAAACTGGTTTTCCTCGGCAATCACCAGGCACCCGCCTTCTGTTGCCTCACCCGCGGGGAACAGATGCTGCTCGTCTCGCACCAGCGTAATCGCTCTGTCGGCTACGTGCTGAGCCAACTGAGAAAACCTTGGACTCTCGATCTTGTCTCCCAGGTTCTCCTCCGAGACGATTCGGCTGCGAAACAATCCGACCCGCGCTTTCGCGGCCATGATCTTCGCCGCGCTCTGATCGATACGAGCTTTGGCGATTCTGCCGCTTTGGACAGCGGCCATCAGAGCTCGAATACACGCCTCGGGATCGGAGGGCATGAGAAGCACATCCGCCCCCGCTTCCACAGCTCGCACAGCGGCTTCGCCTTGTGAGAATAGAGCGGCAATGCCCTGCATTTCCAGCGCGTCGGTTACAATCAGGCCGTCAAATCCCAGCTCATTTCGTAACAAGCCAGTGAGCACGTTCTGTGACACGGTTGCTGGTTCCGGTTTCGGTTCGAAGGCAGGAACCGCCATGTGGGCGGTCATAATCGCGTCAGCGCCGCTCTTTATTGCCGCGCGGAACGGCACTAATTCCAACGACTCGATCCGCTCTTTCGACTGATTGAGAGTCGCCATCTGCATATGGCTGTCTTCGGCAGTATCCCCGTGGCCTGGAAAATGCTTGGCGGCAATCAGAACATAACTGGACGGATCTCGATGCGCTCCTTCGATGAATGCCGATACTTCGCTCGCCACTGCCTGCGGGTCCTCTCCAAACGACCGCACGTTGATGATCGGATTGTCTGGATTGTTGTTTACATCTGCGTCAGGCGCGAACACCCAGTTCACACCCAAGGCTCTGGCTTCAGTCGCTGTGGCATCGCCGAACTCTCGAGTCGCTGCCAGATCATGTGCGGCCCCAAAGGCCATTTGATAGGGGAAGCGAGCTGTTTCTGCTACCCGCATGGAAGCGCCGCGCTCAAAGTCGGACGCCACCAGCAGCGGGGTCTTGGCTTGTCGCTGCATGTGATTAATGAACGCCACCATCTCAAACGGTTGCGCAGGGATCACGTTGCCGTTTCGGATCCGCCCGGCTACGATAAATCCACCCACATGGTCTTCGCGAATCCAGCGTGTAAAGCGCCGGTACTCTGCGTTAGTCTCTATCGGCCAATCTCCATAACCACGCACCACAATCATTTGGGCAATTCGATCGTGGAGTGAAAGCGACCGGAGCAGAGGCGAACCGGCTGGCTTCACAGACTTAGCCCTGTTCTGTTTAGGGTGGGAAGGTGGTGGCGCAGCAGATGTGAATAGGGCCGAGATCGCCACCGCGGCACAAATCGCACCCGCTCTTAATGCGAACATGCCTAACTATAGACGGCTGCCAGACCGGGCAAGAACACAAGACTGTACTGAGCTACGAACCCTCACCGTTCGCTCGCTGCGCGGTCTTCGACGGCTGTTGCGAGCGAGCCGGCTTCTTCGGAACCGAAAGCAGACGCTTGGTGTGTCGCACCAGAGTGGCGACTTCGTTGGAACTCTTTTGAAGAACTATGTCGGCTCCGGTATTTTCAGCTTTCAAACCCAAGCTTTCGGCAAATCCGGTCAGGAGAATAATTGGTTTGGTAAACTCGCGTTCGCGAAGTTTCGAGATTAGTTCCAAACCGTCCATCGGGGTCATTTTGTAATCTGTAATCACCAAATCGCAGGCGCGCTGCTCAATGGTCTTCAGCGCATCTTTACCCGAAGTCGCCGAAAAAACCTCGTATCCCAATTCTTCGAGCACTGAGCGGCGAGCCATGATCCCGTCGCGGTTATCGTCGACCAGGAGGATAGATGCGCTTTGCTGAGTTTGCAGACCGGATCGCATGAAGACTGGAGTGACCTTACCAGGGACTCGGGGAGCTGTCAATCAGTCGCTATCGAGTTCAAAGCAAGCCACATCCAGTCCTTGACAGTTTGGAAACAGATACTGCCGGGAGCCTAATCCACTTCCCGCGGTGCTTTGTAGCCGGCCTTCGCTACGATTTGATACTTAATGTTCTTGCCCTTCTCGTTCTTTACAGGCAGAGGTGCATCGGTTCCCGGGTTAACCAGTTCCACTTTGATTCGCCGGAATTTGCCGTCATGGGATGTGTTAGTCGGGTGATAAGCCAAGGCGTATTGATTTCGCAGCGCGTCCTCAATCTGGCGAAAGATAGAGGGATATTCGCCCGGAAAGCGCGGGAAAAAAGAAAGGCCACCTGTCTCTTTCGAGAAAGTCTTCATCTCGTTGTCGGCTTGCAGAAAATCCATTTCGGCAATGGGACCCATGCCCCTCGCTTCGGCCTGTATGCGCGCAATCTGCAATACACTAACTGTGTAAATCGGAACGCCAGATTCCTGCAAGCCTCGCCGGGCCTTATCGAAGGTCAATTTGCTGAAGGTGTCGAGACCGGTTCCGATTAGCAAAATCGCTTTCCGGCCTTCGATGTTCGACATGCGATCGGCCATGTCGTTCAGGGCATCAAAGACATTTGATTCACTGAAACCCGGGATCCTCAACAACGACATGGCTTGTTCAGCTTTCCTTTTGTCGGGGGAGAAATCTGAAAGAATTGTGGTGCGCAGATCATAAGTCACCACGGCCACATTGTCATCGGGCTTCAAGGTTTCCAAGAAGCCGTAGGAGGCCTGTAAAGTCTCATACCAGCCCTGAGTCCAATAGGCCTGGAACCGCCCGCTGAACTCGATCAGCATGCAAATGGTCATCGGCGCTTCGCTATGGCCGAATTGAGTAATCTGTTGAGGAACGCCGTCTTCGAGGACTCGAAAGGCATCCTGGGGAATTCTGGGGATGAATCTGTTCTTGTCGTCAAGGACCGCCACGTCCACACTTACCGTCGTTGCGTTGGAGCGAAAGGTGGGAGTGTCCTTTGCAACTTCCTTCGGCTTCTTGTACTCAGAGGGGATGGGCTGTTCTTCAGCGGGAAGTGGTTCGTCGGCCTTCGGCTTCTTCTTTGGCTTAGCAACGGAGTCGCTGCTCTCCGTTCGCGGGCCTTCCTGTGCCGCGCTTTCGAAGGGAATGGCAGCCATCAAAACGAAACCCGCCCCAGCCAAAGCAGCGGATAGAGCTCTCAACTTCATCGTGCGTTACCTCAACGGGACTACGCTAATGAACCCAGCGGTCCCTATTCGAATCTTTCTTACTCAGGTAGACCTGAAACTTCTTTTTTGCCCGGCGCAACTTCCACTCTTTCCAACTTGCCAAAGCAGGCTGCTGGATCCGGGATTGGAGACGTCTCCCCCGGAGCATCAGGTACCCTGAAACCAGTCCGCCAAGATGCGCCATCACCGCGATGCTCCCACTCTGTTTACCGATCGTCGCCGAGTAGGATTGGAGGAAGACGATTCCGCCTACAATCATCACGAAATACTTCGCCTTGATGGGAATCAAAAAGCCGAATAAGATCGTTTGATCACCAAACGTGAGTCCGTAACCCATGAGGATCGCGAAAATCGCCCCTGACGAACCGACCGTTGCTGTTTCCGTGCCCCCGAAGATATAAGCCGAAACGACTACCGTTAATCCAGCACAAATCCCGCAAATGAAATAAAATTGAAGGAACTTTTTGGTTCCCCATAGTCTTTCTAATTCCGCCCCGAACATCCATAGCCCGAGCATATTCCACAAAATGTGCCCTATACCGCTGTGCAGGAACATATAGGTCACCAGTTGCCAGACGGCAAAGGTCTGAATTACCTGGGCAGGGACAAGCTTAAAGTCATCGAACAAGCCACCGATTTGGCTGGGCTTAAGGATGTAGTTCAGTACGAAAATGGAGATATTGGCGACCAACAGCCATTTCAGACCGGGGGGAAAACGACTCGCCGGAACGTACGGTTTCACGTAAGAACGCGAACTGAAAGACATCTGTGGAGGGGTAACCTCCCTTGAGAGTAACAGACCGCGGCCGGCTGGGGACAGCGGTATTAAAGGGGTTTATCGAGCTGTATCCGGCGGCTTAGAATTGCTGCGGCAATCGAAACGAGAGCCGCGATGAGCAACCAGATGAAAAAGTTGGAGAACGGGCCAGAGTGAAAAATAAAGGTCGAAGTCCATCCGAGATTCTGGGCAAGGCTCCACAACGTAAAAGCGTAGGCGCAGACTACAGCCGGACCCATGAGTGCGGCCAGTAATTCACCGAGCTGCTGAGCGGTGTTGCCTGCCCACTGTCCTACGTGTTGCAACCCAGTACCGATTGAGTGCACCAGTCCGGTCGACAGTGGCCGAACGTCTTCGCCTGGCGCAGCGATCTCGGAAACTCGCGACCCTGACATTACCTTCACCCCTGCCATGGCTTTTTCGATGCACGCCAAGGGCCGAAAGTTCCGGCGCACATCTCGCGCCGTCTACTCTGCTACTTAACTGTTTTTTAACAATCTCGAGACCATACGTAGCCTGTAAAAAGGTATGAGGTTTATTGCGGAATTTTCTTCCGGCTCGGGCCAGTTTCCCAGCAGGGTATAGTCTCTAAGGGCAAATATATGGAAAAAATTAAAACAGCAATCGTCGGCACTGGCTTCATGGGTAAGGTACACACGGAAAACGTGCGTCGCCTAGGCAACGTTGAGATTGTTGCTGTTGTAGGAAGCCGTCCCGAAACTGCGGAGAAATTTGCACAAGCAGCCAACATCCCGTTTTCCACGAGCGATCTCAATGCCGTTTTGGAACGGAAGGATATCCAAGCGGTTCATATCTGCACACCAAACGTCGACCATTACCCCATGTCTCTTGCTGCGATCAAAGCGGGTAAGGCGGTTCTTTGCGAGAAGCCTTTGGCCATGACTCCCGAAGAAGCGCAAGAGCTGGTCGATGCGGCGAAGGCCATGAACTCGGTCAATGCCGTGCAGCATAATTTGCGTTTCTATCCCGTGGTCCAGCAGATACGGGCCATGATTGCTGCAGGTGAGTTGGGCGACATACTGATCGTTCAAGGAACTTACTCGCAAGATTGGTTGCTTTACGATACCGACTGGAACTGGCGGCTGGATGCGAAGTTTAACGGCAAGCTTCGGGTCATGGGTGACATCGGTTCGCACTGGATGGACATGATCCAGTTCCTGACCGGGATGGACATTACCTCTCTGTGCGCCGACCTGGCTATTTTTCACAAGACTCGCAAACGCCCCAAAGGCTCGGTAGAAACGTTTTCGGGAAAGAAAGCTGCGCCAACGGATTACGATGTTTTCCCGATTGACACCGAGGATTTTGGAATGGTGATGATCCGTTTGGGAGAAACCGCGCGGGGAGCGTTCACAGTCAGTCAGATGTCCGCTGGTCGCAAGAACAAATTCGCTTTCGAAATTTTCGGCACCAAGGCCGGCGTTGCCTGGGACCAGGAACAGCCGGATACATTATGGATTGGTCATCGTAACGAGCCCAATCAGATTCTGATTAAGGACGCCTCGCTGTTTCACCCTGCCGCAGCCGCGTTTTGCGATCTTCCGGGTGGTCATAGCGAAGGCTACGATGATTCGCACAAGCAGCTTTTCAAACACTTTTATGCGAAGGTGGCCGATTCCTCAGCGCCGGTTGATTATCCTACCTTTGAAGACGGCCTACACGGCATGATACTTCTTGCGAAGGCTGCTGAAAGCGATCGCAAGAAGGCATGGGTAACTGTTTAGCCAAGTGCCTGATCGAGATCCCAGATCAGGTCATCGACGTCTTCAAGTCCGATAGACAAGCGAATCAGTTCGGGTGATACGCCGGCCGCCTGCTGCTCGGACAGGCTTAACTGCTGATGTGTGGTCGACGCAGGGTGAATTACCAGGCTGCGCGCGTCGCCCACATTTGCCAGGTGCGAAAAGATTCTGAGGCTGTCGATGAAGCGTTTGCCGGCTTCGAAACCATCCTTTAGTCCAAAGGAGAACACTGCGCCGGCGCCTCGAGGTGTGTACTGTTGGGCGAGATGAAAGTAGGGGCTTTTAGGCAGGGACGCATAGCGAACCCAATCTACTTTCGGGTGACCTTCCAAGTGATGCGCAACGGCAAAGGCGTTCCGAAGATGGGTTTCCATGCGCATCCCCAGGGTTTCGATGCCCTGCAAGAATAAGAACGAGTTGAATGGACTGATACAAGCGCCTGTATCGCGCAATCCTTCCACGCGCGCCTTGATGATAAAGCTGATCTTCCCGAACGTATCCCAGAACTTCATTCCGTGATAGGCCGGCGATGGGTCGGTAAATTGGGGAAACTTGCCGTTATTCCAGGGGAAGTTGCCGCTATCGACAACAATTCCGCCGATCGAATTTCCATGGCCGCCCATGAATTTCGTCAAAGACTCCACGACGACATCAGCGCCGTGATCAATAGGGCGGGTCACAAACGGAGTGGCAAAGGTGTTGTCGACGACTAAGGGAATGCCGTGGTCATGAGCGATTTTTGAAACGGCTTCGATATCGAGGACGTTGCTGCGAGGATTGCTGATGGTCTCTGCGTACAGCAGGCGGGTCTTGGACGTAATCGCGTTCTTGAAGTTCTCAGGCTTATCGGGATCGACGAAATTGAAGTCGTACCCCAGCCTACGCATCGTGACGTTGAATTGAGTAAATGTACCGCCGTACAGAGTGCTTGAGGAGACAATCTCGTCGCCTGGAGCTGCGATGGTGCTCAGAGCAAGAAACTGGGCGGCTTGTCCGCTCGAAAGAGCAAGGGCTGCAGCACCGTTCTCAAGCGAAGCGACACGAGTTTCCAGCACCGCCGTCGTCGGGTTCATGATGCGCGTATAAATGTTCCCGAACTCCTCTAATCCGAAGAGGCGCGCTGCATGATCTGAATCGTCGAAAGTGAAGGAGGTGGTTTGGTAGATCGGCACCGCTCGCGCGTGTGTAGTGGGATCTGGATCGTACCCTGCATGGAGAGCGCGCGTATTAAAACCGAGTTGCCGGTCGAGGTCTTTCGTGGCCATCGAACTCAGTATAGGTTCCTCGCAGTTTCCAGACTGCGGAGAGTAGGCCAACTGCTAAACAACTCCACGCGAACCAGTCGCCGTGCCGGGCATAGAACGTCGTGCTCTCGACGACGCCATAGCGGACAGTGGTCACGACCTCTTTATAGAGCGGCAGCGTTCTGGTGACAATGCCCGCAGGGTCGACGACAGCGGTGATGCCGTCATTGGTGGAGCGAATGAGAAACCGCCGGTTTTCGACTGCGCGCATGCGAGCTATGAGGAGATGTTGCTGACGAGCTTCTGAATGCCCGAAGTATCCGTCGTTGGAGAGATTAACCAGCACATCCGCGCCCTGTTTGGTGAACTGCCGGACCAAGTCGGGAAATGCCGATTCGTAGCAGATGAAGACGCCCAGGCGATGGCCTGCGCCGGGCATCACTTTGATGTCGTGACCGGGAACGAAATCGCCGGCTTCCTGAGAGATGCGATTTACGAAGGAGAAGACAGGAGGAACAAATTCGCCAAACGGCACCAGATTGATCTTGTCGTATCGTCCAAGTTCAAGCCCGTTCGGGCCAAGCAGGACAGCCGAGTTGAGGGGTTGGTTCCCGGCAGCGCGAGCGACTGTTCCAAACAGAAAGTAACCGTGGCTCCGGGCGATCTGAGTGGCGAGGTCGTGAAACTCGGGGTCGCTATAGAAATAGAGCGGCGCGGGCAACTCCGGCCAGATTACTAGTGGAGCGGGGATCAGTTTCGAGACGAGACTGAGATGTTGCTCGGCTCGTTCCTGGGCAAGCGAGGTCCATTGGAATTCAGGGTCAATATTCGGCTGAACGACAAGCGCGGTCTGGTCAGCTTTGGCGTGCTGAGGAATGGGCGGGAGAGCCCAAAGCAAAACAAGAGTGAGCAAGGGCGCAAGACGTATCCGGGGCTGCCCGAGTATGACGCAGGCAAGACCGGTAGCCAAGGCGCAGAAGACAAACGACAGCCCATAGACACCGACGAAGGGGGCGAGCCGTAGGGGAAGCGACATGTCGATGCCGGCGTTGCCCAGCGCGAGCCAGGCAAAGCCGAAAGTCCCGTGTGTCCGCTCCAGTCCGGTCCAGAGCGCTGGAACCAGGAGGACCGCGTAGGCCGTGCGCATCAGCGGACCGGCAAGCCAGCTGAAAACGGCCAGGTGCAGAGC
>CAXTMN010000147.1:1807-10895 GCA_964245395.1 uncultured Bryobacteraceae bacterium | reverse complement strand
TGGGGCGCTTTACGCCTCCAGGCCCCTCGGGTATCCGGGGCGGCAATCTGTGTTCTTTGTTCAGAACTTTCTCCCCTCCTTCCCGAAACCGGGTTTTTTCAACCAGACTTGGTCCTTGTGTGTAGAAGAGCACTTTTACTTGGTCTGGCCTTTCGTGATGTTCTCCGTTCGCCGGCAAGCGTTGCCCTGGGTTCTGCTGGCGGTGGTTCTGGTGTCACCACTGCTGCGGCTTTATGCGATCGAACACGGAGTATCGGACAAGCTTCTGTACATGAGTACGCAATTCCGGCTGGATGGAATTGCCCTTGGCAGTCTGTTCGCGGTGTGGATCGGAGCAAAAAGCTTTTCAGCCAAAGCGCTGACCAGGCTGGGAATCGTTCTCGGGGGTGGATGCTTTCTGATTACGATTGCGCTTCTCTTTCCTTTGCCCCAGACTGATTTCGGTTTTCATTCCGCGTGGATCTACAGTTTCATCGCCTTGTCCTCTTGCGGACTCTTGCTCGCGGCCGTAGGCGCGGGAGAATCATCCTGGCTCGTTCGCCTGCTCACGCTTCGCCCTCTTCGCTACATCGGAAAAGTGAGTTACGGCTTATATATGATTCACCCGTTTGTCTTTTCCGCGATTCATGTACGCATTCACCATTGGATGGGTCCTCTCTTCTCGACTCTTTTTTCGTTTCTGCTCGCCGCTCTCTCGTGGCGCTACGTGGAAGCGCCCCTATTAGGGTGGAAGCGATATTTTTCTCACGATCGGGTCAGCAGGGAGAAACACGCCGATGCCCGAGCGGCAGTGCTCCGGGAACCGGTCAGTTCGGGGCAGATCATTTCGTGAAGCAAATATCCAAAGACGGCTGGGAAAACAGCCTCGCTTCTTCGAGGCTGTTTCGCGGGAATGAGTCGAAAGCTATTTCACCTGGGTGTCAGCCGTTCCATGCTGCTCTTGGCCAAGCGTCTGGAACGAAGCAAAGGTTTGCATTCCGAGCCACTGCCAGTGCCCGATCGTGATCTGGGAGGCGTGGTAGTGGTTATAGTCGAAATGGTTTGATCCTGCGTAGGTTTGGTCCAGATTGTAGTCGGCGGTGACTCCGCTGGAACCCTGAGCCCCTTCATAGGTGATGTCGTTGTCGTGGATGTAGTTGTTCAGGGCATCATAGGAGACACCCTTAGAGTCCAAACCGCGATTCTGGTTAATGATTCCAATGCCATTTCCCGTTGTCGCATTGACTTTGACGACATTGTTCTTTACTTCGACATTCCGTGAGTTCTGAACGAGGATCTGTGTTCCCCAGAGGAACCCGCTCGTAACCCCATTTCCGGAAACTACATTGTTCTGAATTGTGGCCGCGTAGCTGATCTCGTGTTCAATCCCGATCCCGGTATTATTGGTCACCACATTTTGGTCATAGAGCGCATTGTCATTTTCGGTGTCCGTCCATAATCCCGCGCCGGCGTTGTCGTGAACGTAATTCGATCTCACGGTGAGGTTCGTCGTCAGAGAAAACTTGGTTCCGCCCGCCTCCCACCCAGGATCGAAACCGCCGGTGTTATTGAAGGAGATCTCGTTACTTTGAATGACGACCTTTGCTCCGCTCGCGCCGATTCCGAGCTGACCGTTTTGGGTGACAACGTTGTTCTGAACCACTCCACCCGAGAGAACATGGATGCCAGCTCCATGGTTGAGCCGGACGAGGCAGTGCTTGACTTTCCAGTTCTGGCCGGGATATTGGTCACCGATGGCACCCATTTGCGCAGGAATCGCATATTTTTCCACCGTGAGCCCCTCGATGGTCACGTTGGCGGCGGAGCCCGAGAAGGCGCTGCGAGCGCTGCTGATTTCTACGATGTGCCCGGAAGGATTATCGGCAAAGATCACTAGCTGTCTTCCGTAATCTAAAAACCATTTGCCGGGAGCAACTTGATTGACGGAGCTGACGCGAGCCAGCGGTTTCTCATCGAAAAACAAGTCTTCCGGATACTGGCACATGGGGGATTGAGCGAGACAGGAGCCGTTTAATTGACCTTGAGACTGGGAGTACGGCGAGGCGAAATCACCCCCTGTGGACATAAAGTTTGAGAGTTGAGCTGCGCCGGTTAGAATTGCGGAATTTCCAGATCCGACGAATGTATCACCTGTTTTGGGCTTAATTTGCAGGAGGCGATAGACGCCTGCTGTGAACGTGAACGTGGTTCCAGCGGGACTGTTGTTCACCATCGACTGTATGTCGTCGCCCGGCTTAACCGAGATTGTCTGGCCAGCCCAAGCGAGCGCAGAAACGGGAAGAGTCGCGGCCGATAAAACTGCAACGAGTAACGGCTTAGATCGATGAAAGGTCAAATGATACCTCGTTTTCTTTCACCTCTGAGTTCCGCGCCACCAGGCAAGATCTCCTTCGGACAAATCCGGCAAAAGAACCCTTTTGAGCTTCCGGACGTCGATCCGTTTCCTAACGCGTTTCATTGGTAAGTCTTCGAGCAACGGCTATGCCTCTTTCCATGCAAGAATCCCAAATTTATAACCGACTGACACAGATCTTGGTTGACGTCTTTGATGACGAGACCCTTGTGGCCACTCCGCATTTACAGGCTACGGATGTAGATGGGTGGGACAGTCTGACTCATGTGAGGTTAATCCTGACAGTGGAACGGGCGTTTCATATCAAGTTTTCCGCTGCAGAATCTACCGGGCTGAAGAATGTTGGCGATCTGGTGAAGCTGATCGAAGCAAAGGGCTCGGAAACGAAAGACGACCGATGAGTTTGCCTATTTATACGAAGCTGCAGTGGTTGCCCCAGCCGCCCTCAGACTTCAACTCGCGATGCCGCTGCCTGCTTGAGCAGGAGGGACAGCTGGGGCGTACGATCCGAGCGCTTGCTACGTTCGCGCTCGATGAAAATCAGTTAGTGCGACTGGCGCAAACCATGGCCAAGGGGCGAAAAGCCGATCGTTCGTTCGCTCCGCTCTCCGGGTTTCGCCTGGGCATACTCAGCAACGCGACAACAGACTTCCTTGCACCGGCCATCACGGCCAGCGCCGCACGGCACGGAATGCTGGTCGACTGTGTGTGCGCTCCCTACGGGCAGGTGCTGCAGGAGGCCCTGGCCGCCGACTCGACTCTCAACAGGGCGCAACCAGACGCGGTCCTTCTCGCCTTAGACTATCGAGCGTTCCCCTTCCCGCCGTTTGACGCCGATCAGGCCTCTGCAGCGCGTTCTGTCGACGCTGCAGTGGGGGAGGTCGAGGCAATTTGCCGGGGAATTCGAGAACATTCGGGCGCGACCTGCATCGTACAAACCATCGCCCCACCCCCTGAAACGCTCTTTGGGAGTTTCGATTCGGCGCTCCCGGGAACACTGCGGCGCCGCATCGCGAAGCTCAACTCGCGCCTTTACGAGTTGGCGTTGCAATCCGAGCGTGTCTTGTTTGACGTGTGCGGGCTCGCCGAAACGGTCGGACTGGCTGCCTGGCATGCTCCGACTGAGTGGAACCTCGCCAAGCTCGCCTTTTCATCAACGTACGTTCCGCTTTATGCCGACCACGTCGGCCGGCTCATTGGTGCATTCCGGGGTAAAAGCCGGCGATGTCTGGTCCTCGACCTGGACAACACGCTCTGGGGCGGCGTGATCGGAGACGATGGCTTGGAGGGCATTCAGTGCTGCCAGGGAGATGCCACAGGAGAGGCGTTTCTCACGGTTCAAAGACTCGCGCTGGCGTTACGGGACCGGGGAATCGTCCTTGCTGTTTCGTCTAAGAACGATGACGCGACGGCCCGCCGTCCATTTCAGCAGCATCCGGAGATGCTGCTCAACGAAAAACATATCGCGGTCTTCCAGGCCAACTGGAATGACAAAGCCACCAACATCAGAGCGATCGCCGATGAACTGGCTCTCGGAACCGATTCGATGGTTCTGCTCGATGACAACCCTGTCGAGCGCGGCCTCGTGCGGGAATGGCTGCCGGAGGTGGCAGTGCCTGAGTTACCGTCCGATCCGGCTCTGTATGCCCGAACTCTCGCAGCCGCGGGGTACTTTGAATCAGTTCGCTTTTCTTCCGAGGATTCGCAACGTGCAGACTTCTATACGGACAATGCGCGGCGGGCCACGTTGCAGAAGAAGGTGGGCGATTTGGACAGCTATCTCGCTTCGCTTGATATGGAGATCACCTTCCAACCTTTTGACGAGACCGGACGATCCCGCATTTGCCAGCTGATCAACAAATCGAACCAGTTTAATCTCACCACCCGCCGCTATACGGAGACGGAGGTAGGGAGACTGCAGGAAAACGGTCGCGCTTTCACCTTACAGATTCGATTGAAAGATGCCTTCGGTGATAACGGCATGATCAGTGTCATCATCTGCCTCGAGAACCAGCCGCGCATTTGGGACATTGATACCTGGCTGATGAGTTGCCGAGTACTCGGCCGGCAAGTCGAGCAAATCGTACTCCAGGAAATTTTCTACCACGCCCGACTGCAGGGTATTACGAAAGTCGTGGGCCGCTACATTCCTACCGAACGAAACCGGCTGGTAGAAGGCCACTACGAGAAGCTGGGTTTTCGGCCCGTATCGCGTCAGCCGGATGGCGTGACCGTCTGGGAGCATTCCACTGCCGAGACTGTGCTACCAGAGATTGCCGTTCGCATCAAGCGTTTCGGCTTCGAATCCGAGCCCGTAGCCGTTTAGCCAGAAGACCATACTGATCCTCCATGCCCGACCCGGTAGTGAATCACTCCACTCTGCAGGCGATCCCGTTCGACAGGCGCGATCTGGTCATTTTGCCGCTAGTAAGCCTTCTAACCACTCTCGTGATGCTCGGTGGCGCTGAGTTTGTGTCACGTATTCTCTGGCAAAAAATTCCGGTAGACACCTGCCTTGCGCCTGACAAGATCCTCGGGCACCGCTTTCGTTCGAATTGTACATCGCTCACCAAGTCACCCGAAGGGCCGTGGGTGACCAATCATTACAACGAGTGTGGTTATCGAACGCGCGAGTCCTGTGGGGAGAAGGCTGCTGGCTCGCTTCGGGTTGCCGTCCTGGGGACCTCCTTCAGCTATGGATATGAGACGCCGTATGACACGGCCTATACGACAGTCGCCGCCCGGGATCTAAGCCGCGAGTGCCATCGTCCGGTCGAGTTTCAGAATATTGCTGCCCCCGAATACGATCTGCTGGATATTTATCACCGCTTTCCCGAAGCTCTCGCACTGAAGCCGGATCTCATCCTGCTGGGTTTGACGGAAGTGGATTTGAAGTCAGGTGTTGATCCCCTACGCCTGGCTCATCGCACGGACCTGGTCCTATCCGCTAAGCCCGCCCTGGCCCGAGTGTCCATGTCGCCCCTGAAGGCAATTGTTACTGGGGTCAAGAGCAGTCGAGCTTTGGAAATGTTACAGCACTTCATGTATCAGGATCCTCAGTCTTATCTGAATCTTTATCTAATGTATGGCGACAATGCCGATTATCTCCGACCTCCCTTCTCGTCACTTTGGAGACAGCGCCTGACCGATACGGATCTGATTGTTGGCGAGATGGCGGACAGAGCCCATTCGGCGGGGATTCCCTTTGCACTCATGGCCGGCGTGCAAGCGTCTCAGGTGGCGCTGGTCGGCCAGCCTCGAACCGGAGCTGACCCTGCAGCATTCGGGGCTGCTCTTAAGAAGATTGCTGATCGCCATCAGCTGCTGTTTATTGATCCCCTCATGCCGCTCGCGAAAGTTCCGCATCCGATTGGGCTTTTTTATGTTGTCGATGGACATATCGGGCCTGCCGGGCAACAAATACTGGCATCGACCGTTGAGCAGCATCTTCTCTCGAGTGGTTGGAAGCCGTTTGAATCCTGCAAGGCACGACCGGAAAAAGCTTCACTCCCAGAGGAGCGAGGCTCAGAGGAGTAATGGCGAACCTCATTCCCGGCCTTCGACTGCACCACGCCGGCTATGCGACGTCTTCTATCCCGCCGTTAGTAAACCAGTACGTCAGTCGTTTCGGATATGAGGTGTGCACACCCTTGATTCATGATCCGTTGCAGACCGCAATGGTTCAATTTCTCCGGCTACCCGGGGATGACGTTTACCTGGAATTTGTTGCCCCTGACGGACCTGACAGCAAACTGTCGCGTGCTGCCCACAAGCGGGGTGGCCTTCACCATCTCTGCTTTATGGCCCAAGCCCTGGAGAACGCCATCGACTTACTTGTACATCAGGGCATGATGCTGATTTCAGAGCCTCAGCCGGCCGTTGCATTTGCCGGACGCCGCATCTGCTGGCTCCTCGGAGAAGATCCTCTCCTCGTGGAACTGGTGGAACGGTCTGACGTTGACGATCGGTGTATCCCTCGGTTAGGAGCGGATACCCCATGAACGTTCCGAGTCTTACTTTTTTTGGCTTCGTGTTCGCAGTGGCAATCGGCTATAACGCGTTCAGCTCGCTCGCATGGCGTCAAGGCGTTTTGGTAATCGCCAATCTACTGTTCCTCGCGAGTTTTACAACGAGAGTTTCAGCTTGGATTCCGTATGGCTGTTTCCTGGTCGCCGGGTATACGAGTGTCTGTATTGTTCACAAATACCGGCAGCGAGCTTTATTCACCGCTGTGATGTTGCTGAATATACTTCTTTTCGCATGGTTGAAGAAGTATACGTTTCTTCCCGAGCGATCCTTTCTCCGGTTCGCCTTCGTCGTTTTGGGACTCTCTTATGTGTTCTTCCGGATTCTGCATCTCATTATCGATACCTGGCAAGGTACTTTGGAGACCCGGATCAAGATCATCGATTATTTCAACTACACACTGAATTTCACCTGCATTATCTCCGGTCCGATTCAGCGGTATCAAGAGTACGCGGAGACGCAACTGCGAAAAGACCGGCCTCCCCTTACGGTACCCACCATGGCCATGGCCATCGAACGGATCATTGTCGGTGTTTTTAAGGTCAGCATTCTCGGACTGGTTCTTTTTGAACTACACAAGCGGGCTGTTGAGACTCTGCCGCTGGGCGGCACTCACACAGGGTTCACTGGCAGTATCACTGCTGCAACGATCATTGGCATTTACCCGCTATTTCTTTATTGCAATTTTTCCGGGTACACGGACATTGTCATCGGGGCAGCCGCTTTTTACCGGCTCAAGCTGCCCGAGAATTTTGATCGACCCTTTAGCAGCACAAACTTTCTCGAATTTTGGAGTCGCTGGCACATGACTCTTTCCAACTGGCTCAAGATGTATGTGTACATTCCGCTCCTGAAAGCGCTGATGGCCAGAGTTGACGCTCCTGCCTGGCAGCCCTACCTCGGTGTCTTTTCCTTTTTTGTTACTTTCTACCTGATTGGAATGTGGCATGGTCAGACCTCTTCGTTTGCTTTTTATGGCGTTCTGCTTGGACTTGGCGTGAGTCTGAACAAGCTTTACCAAATTTTCCTGACCAATAAGATGGGCAAGAAATCTTTCCGCAAGCTTTCAGAAAATTGGACTTACAACGCCGTTTGCCGAGGTTTGACGTTCACCTACTTCAGCGTATCGCTGGCGTGGTTTTGGTCGAACTGGATGCAAATTCGTGACATTTGGCACGTGCTGGGCGGATTTCAATTGGCGGGAGGCGTTGTTGCCGTTTTCTTCTGCTCGACTGTACTTCTGGCCAGCTGGGAAACCATGCGGAAGTGGTTTCTCGCTGTGCAGGTTGGCGACACTCAGTTACTAACATCGCGATATCTACGAACCGTCTTTGCCACGGCGGAGCTGGTGATTACCGTTGTTCTTCTCGAAGCTTTGAGCACTCCTGCACCGGACATCGTCTACAAAGCCTTCTAAAAGGGGCAATCGCCGCTTTGAAATTGGTGAAGCGAATCGGCATTAGTTTGAACAACAACAGTACGGTACATTCTTGACCGAATGTTGCCGCTCCTGTACGACTGAATAAGACATTCAGCAACAGTTACGAATTATTCTATCTTTCTATAAATTGTACTTATTCACTGAAATATCTTTCACAAAGTGTGGCCCTGTGGCCCGCAACTTATGCAATCTGAGCCATCGCCGAGACAGCACGTTCTGACCGTCTCCCTGGAAGACTACTTCCAGGGAGCCGCGTTTCGTAAGCTTCTGACGCGATCACATTGGTCCCGGTTTGAACAAAGGGTTCAGCAGAATACGGACCGTACGTTGCTGCTGCTTTCCCGGCATGGTCACCGGGCGACCTTCTTTGTATCGACCTGGCTGGCGGAACAGATTCCGGACGTAGTGCGCAAGGTGGTCGCGGAGGGACACGAGATTGCCAGTTCCGGGATTACGCAACGAAGCTTTCGCCATCTGACGCCGCAAGAGTTACGTGCCGAAGCACGAGAGTCGAAACACGTACTCGAGCAACTGATTGGACGCAGGGTGCGTGGATTCCGAGTAGCGGATCATCTTCTGGGGCCGGATCATACCTGGGCTCTTCAGATTCTGGCCGAGGAAGGCTATGACTATGATTCGAGCTTGAGTCCCAGCTTTAACCGTTTCCGCTCGCAACCGCATCGGCATCGCCTGCACAAGGAGCTATGGGGGGATAAGGTTTTTTATGAATTGCCCTTACCCGCATTCACTTGGCTCGGGCTCCAGATTCCGATAGCTGGAGGCAATTACTTCCGTCAGATTCCCGAGGCGCTTGTCAAGGGTGCAGTTGATTCCTGGATCAAGTCGAATCAAACCGCCTTTATTTTCTACTTCCGGATCTGGGATTTGGATCCAGATCAGCCGGAAATTACGGGCGCTTCGCGTTTAGCCAAATTGCGGCATTATCGAAAGGCTGAAAGGATTCCGCTACTACTTGAAAGCTTACTGTCCTCGCGGCGACTGGTGGGTATTTCCGAGCATCTGGGCTTGCCGGAACAACAGGTTTTGCCGGCCGAGCGGGTTCGCTCGGAGCGGGGCAGTACTGCGCCTATTCAAGGACCCAAGCCGGATGCGGGCAGGCCTGAGATCACCATTCTGGTTCCTTGTTTTAACGAGAGCCACTCGCTTCCTTACCTGGCCAAAGCTTTGGAGCAGTTACAAGCGGCGACAGAGAATCTGTATCGGTTCGTTTACATTTTCGTCGATGATGGGAGCCAGGATGAGACCTG
>CAXTMN010000147.1:0-1778 GCA_964245395.1 uncultured Bryobacteraceae bacterium | reverse complement strand
CACGCTGCAACGGCTTTTCGGGTTGAATCCGCGAGTGACCTTGCTACGGCAACAGCCGAATCAGGGGATTACCTCAGCGATCCTGACGGGGATTCGCAATGCCCATACTGAACTGGTTTGCTCGATCGATTGCGATTGCACATACGACCCTTTGGAGTTGGTGAATCTGATTCCGCTTGCGACCAGCGGTGTGGATTGTGTGACGGCCTCGCCCTATCATCCTCAAGGAAAGGTGCTGAATTTGCCTCCCTGGCGGCGGTTTATCTCGACAGGCGCATCACGCTTCTATCGCCTTGTTCTCGGAAGCGACCTGCACACCTTTACCAGTTGTTTTCGCGTTTATCGGAGATCCAGCGTTCTGGCGCTGCGGCTTCAAGAACCCGGGTTTGTCGGCGTTGCTGAGATTTTGAGCAAGCTTCATTTGGAAGGAGCTTACATTCAAGAGCATCCGGCGACGCTCGCGGTGCGCATGCTGGGGCATTCGAAGATGAAGTTGTTCCGCAACACGCTTCGGCACCTCAAACTGCTGGCGTCTCTCGGTTACTGGAGGCTCGTCCACCCCCGGCGGCCCGTGCAAGCCAGCGCTGCCGATGTCCCCGTACCGCAAAGAAAGAGTGCCACATGAGTCATTCAGTCGAAGTAGTTAGACCAACCCTGACACTGCCCTCAGATCAGGATAGTTCCGGTAGAACGCTGGGCGAAGAAGAGATTGCAGCAGTTGCCGAGGCGATTCGCAGCGGAACTTTGACGAGTACGAAGGGCGAGTTTGTCAAAACGTTCGAACAGCGTTTTGCTGACATGATAGGCGTCAGCCATGCCTATGCTTGCTCTTCCGGAACAGCCGCTATTCATTGCGCCATTGCGGCGCTTGATCCGGAACCGGGCGACGAATTCATCACCAGCGCGATTACAGACATGGGCGCGCTCACGCCGATTTTGTATCAAGGTGTGATTCCCGTGTTCGCCGAAGTGGATCGCCATACGCTGTGCCTGACCGCGGAGGCGATTGCGCCCCACATCAATGAACGCACCAAGGGTATTATCGTGACTCACCTGTTCGGGAATCCTTGCGATATGGCCAGTATCACGGAGTTGGCGCAGCGCCATCGAATCCCTGTCATTGAGGATTGCGCGCAATCGTTTCTGGCCAAGCATCGAGGGCGCTACACGGGAAGCTGGGGCACGATTAGCTGCTTCAGTACTCAACAGGGGAAACACATTACCACCGGCGAGGGCGGAATCGTGGTGACGAACGATGCGCAGCTCGCCCGGCGGATGTTTCTGTTCATCAATAAGGCTTGGGGTTATGGCGATCCTCATCCAGATCACTACTTTTTGGCGTTGAACTATCGCATGACCGAACTGCAGGGGGCCGTGGCGGTTGCTCAATTGGAGAAGTTGACGGATGTCGTTGCGCGGCGAATTAGCGCTGCGGACTCGCTCAGCAAACAGTTGCTCGGGCTGGCGGGCATCCGCATTCCTCAAGTGCAGGAGGGGGATGTGCACACTTATTGGAAATATATTCTGACCGTGGATTCGCGCCTCGTTTCCGGTGGCTCTGTCGGTCTAGGGCGCACACTGCGGGAACAGGGCATCAGTTCGGCGCCTCGCTATATTCAGAAGCCGGCTTTTGAGTGCGAAATCTTTCGCAAGCAGAAGACACTGGGGACGAGCCGCTTTCCCTTTACGTTGGCCCGGCCGGAAGCGCTCTGTTACGATCCCGAGCGTTACCGGGAAACGTTTGCTGCTCTGGAGCACGTTCTGGTACTGCCGTGGAA
>CAXTMN010000146.1:9269-10956 GCA_964245395.1 uncultured Bryobacteraceae bacterium | reverse complement strand
GCTCGAAATGGTTCACGAGATAGAGCATGAGATGGGAAACGATATCCAGTCGCTGACATGGATGAGCCCGGAGACCAAGAAAGCAGCTCAGGTCAAGTTACATACCGTGGCTAACAAAATCGGATACCCGGATAAGTGGAAAAGCTACTCCAGCGTTACGGTAACTCAGGGCGATCTCGTCGGGGACGAAGAACGGGCTCGGGCTTTTGAAATCAGGCGAGAGCTGAACAAAATTGGGAAGCCGGTAGATCGGGCCGAGTTTGGAATGACGCCGCCGACGATCAATGCCTACTACAAAACCTTGCAAAACAACATTAATTTCCCGGCGGGAATCCTTCAGCCGCCGTTCTACCAGAATCAAGCCGATCTGGCGGCGAACCTGGGCGGGATCGGTGTGGTTGTCGGGCACGAATTGACGCACGGCTTCGACGATCAGGGACGCCGATTTGATGCGGATGGAAATCTACGCGACTGGTGGACAAAAAAGGACGCCGAAGAATTTAATCATCGCGTCGATTGCATCGCTTCCGAGTATTCCAAATTTAGTCCCGTTGAGGGCACAACCCTGAACGGACGGCTTACACTGGGTGAAAACGGTGCTGATAACGCCGGGATCCGGCTTGCCTACATGGCTTTGTTGAGTGGGCTGGAGAATGGGACAGTGGCGAAGCAGAAGCTGGACGGATACACGCCCCAGCAGCGGTTTTTCCTCGGTTTTGCGCAGATCTGGTGCGAGAATCAGCGGCCTGAATCTCTGCGGAATCGAGCGCGCACCGACCCTCACTCACCGGGCCAGTTTCGAGTGATCGGAACCGTCCAGAACATACCGGAATTCGGACAGGCATTTGGATGCTCGGCCGGGCAGCCTATGCAGGCAGCAAACGGCTGCCGAGTCTGGTGACGGACTGATTACACTGATGATGAATGAAGTTCGTAGGCGTTACGCTGGCTTTGCTGACCACGGTCTTGCTGGCAACCAGCGCCTCTGCGCAGACTGAGGCACCTTCGCGGCCACATAGCGGTTTGAATGTGGGTGCAATAGATAGGTCGGCAAACCCCTGTAGTGATTTCTACGCATACGCATGCGGGAACTGGGTCAAGAACAACCCGATACCACTAGACCAAAGCAGCTGGGGCACATTCAATGAGCTTGTTGAAAGAAATCAGTCGGCTTTGCGTGAGATTTTGGAGAGTGCTGAGCAGCACGAGGGCAGCTCACCCATTGATCAAAAAATTGGCGGGTTTTACCAATCATGCATAGATGAAGCTGGAATCGATGGACGAGGAGCGACGCCTCTCCGATCGGAACTGGAACGGCTAGCTCATGTAAGCAACTTGCAGGACCTGTTGAATGAAATTGTGCGGCTGCACGCTGCCCAGATTCAGCCCTTCTTTGCTTTCGGTTCAACTCCTGATCCGACCGATGCCCGTATGACGATTGCGGAAATTGACCAGGGCGGTCTGGGCTTGCCCGAAAAAGATTATTATCTTCGCACTGATCCGAAGTCGGAAGAGATCCGCAAGAAGTATGTCGTGCACATGCGGAACATATTTGAATTAATCGGCACTTCACCTGAGTTGGCGGCAAAAAGCGCTGCGACGGCGATGTCGATTGAAACAGACCTGGCAAAAGGGTCGCTTGATGTCACGGCACGACGCGATCCGCAGCGGCTGCTTCACAAAATGT
>CAXTMN010000146.1:3306-9259 GCA_964245395.1 uncultured Bryobacteraceae bacterium | reverse complement strand
GTCGAGACGTCAGTTGGAGCAGCTTGCGCCCGGACTGGGTTTCAACCAATTCTTTGACGAGCTTCGGACGCCACAATTTGGGCAGCTGAACGTCGCAGTTCCGCAATTTCTTCAAAAGGTGAACGAAGTATTCCGAGCGCGGAGTGTAGATGATCTGAAGAGCTATGTCATCTGGACGTACGTGCATGCTGCGGCGACACGGTTGAGCAAACAGTTTGTGGAAGAAAATTTTGAGTTTTACGGGAAGACTTTGTCGGGAACAACAGAAATGAAGCCGCGATGGAAGCGCTGTGTCTCGGCAACCGACCTGGCGTTAGGGGAGGCGCTCGGACGGCGCTTTGTCGAGAAGACGTTTGGCGAGCAGGGCAAAGAGCGAACGCTCGAGATGGTGAATGCCGTAGAACATGAAATGGCGAACGACATTGAATCAAGAGCATGGATGAGCGCCGAGACCAAGCGGCAGGCTCTGGTCAAATTGCATGCGGTGGCAAATAAGATTGGATACCCAGACAAGTGGCGGGATTATTCGGGGTTGAGTGTGGTGCCTGACGATTACTTCGGAAATTGGTACCGGGCTGAAGAATTTGAGGGAAGGCGCGACCGCGAGAAGATTGGGAAGCCGGTAGATCGCAGTGAATGGGGCATGACGCCGCCGACTGTAAACGCCTACTACGACCCCTCTCAAAACAACATTAATTTTCCGGCCGGCATCTTGCAAGCTCCGATCTACTCAAACCAGGCAAGTGAGGCGGTGAATTATGGTGCTGTGGGCGTAATTATCGGACACGAACTGACCCACGGCTTCGATGATGAGGGACGGCAGTACGATGCGGACGGCAACCTGAAGGACTGGTGGCAGAAAGGGGACCAAACCCGGTTCAACAAGTTAGCTGATTGCTTTGTAAATGAGTACGGGGGATTCAGCCCGGTAGCTGGGGTTGAATTGAACGGCAAGCTTACTTTGGGCGAAAATACGGCTGATAACGGCGGTAGCCACTTGGCGTATATGGCGCTGATGGAGGATCTTGCCAAAAAAAATATCGCGCCATCCACGAAAGAGGATGGCTTTACTGAAGCTCAACAGTTCTTCCTCGGTTTTGCTCAAGGATTTTGCGAGAACGTGAGACCGGAGCAGGCGCGGGTATGGGCGCAAACAGACCCCCATTCACCTGGCAAGTTCCGCATCAATGGTACCGTCAGCAACATGCCGGAGTTTGGGCAGGCGTTCGGCTGTCATGCCGGCGAAAAGATGGAACCGGCTCACGGATGCCGTGTCTGGTAACCCCTTGCCGGCCGACTTTAGAAAGAGTTCACTTACAGATGTCTGAAGAGATCCTTGCGGATAATCCGCTTCTGAGCGGGCGATCACCGATTCCATTCAATGCGATTAGAGCGGAACATGTAGAGCCGGCGATCGAGCTTCTGCTGAAACAAGCAAGGAAGCGCGTCGAAGATTTAAGTCAATCAAACAAGAGTCGGACTTACGACAACGTATTGCTAACGCTGGACCGCTTGACGGAGCCTCTGGATTTGGCGATGGCTGTGGTCCGTCATCTGGAGTCGGTAGCGACAACGCCAGAACTCAGGGCCGCAAACAATGCGGTAGAAAGTCCAGTCAGTGCTTTTTATACTTCGATCCCGCTGGATGCGGACCTGTGGGCGGCCGTCAAGGAAGTGGAGCAGAGCGGAGAAGCCGAGGCACTTGCGCCTGTTCACCGGCGGTTTCTGCAGAAGACCGTCAGCGGTTTCAGGCGAGCAGGTGCAGACCTCGATAGCGAGGGCAAAAAAAGGCTGGAGGAAATCAATGTTGAGCTAACGAAGGCAACCACGAAATTCTCTGAAAATGTTTTGGATGCGACCAACGCATATGAGTTGCTGATTGGTGATGAATCGAAGCTGGCCGGTTTGCCTGAATCGGCAGTGAGCGCGGCACGGGAGAGTGCGAGAGCAAAGGGCAGGGAAGGCTGGCGGCTCACTTTACAAGCGCCTAGCTACGTTGCGGCATTAACGTACCTCGATGATCGTCCGACGCGTCAGCAGCTGTGGGAGGCGTCCAACACGCGCGCGACTTCGGGCGATCTCGATAACAGCAAACTAATCGGACAGATTCTCAAGCTCAGGCGCGAGAAGGCTCGATTGCTCGGCTTCCGCGACTTTGCCGACCTGGTTTTAGAAGAACGAATGGCTCACACGGGCGAGCAGGCGCAGCGCTTCACGGATGGTTTGATTGCAAAGACGCGACGCTCTTTTGAAAAGGAGAACGACAGTCTAGCTGAACTGGGTCGCACGCTCGGCTACGACGAGATCAGGCCTTGGGATGTTACCTATCTGGCCGAGAAGCAGAGGCAGTTGCTGTATGAATTCGACGAGGAGGAATTGCGGCCCTACTTCCCGCTTGATCAGGTTGAAGCGGGCATGTTTAGCATCTTCAGCCGCATTCTTGGCATCAAGCTGACGGCGGAGAGCGGCGTACCCGGATGGGATCCGGCAGTGAAGTATTACCGGATTGAGGATGAATCGTCGGGCAACCTGCTTGGCGGCTTTTACACCGATTGGTTCCCTCGCGAGAATAAGCGCGGGGGTGCCTGGATGGATGCCCTGATTACCGGAAATCCCAACGAGGGAGAGCCGCACATTGGACTAATCTGCGGCAACTTAACGCCGCCTGTGGGCGATAAACCCTCACTTTTGACGCATCGCGAGGTAGAGACGATCTTTCATGAGTTCGGGCATTTGTTGCACCAGACGCTAAGCCTGGTTCCGGTGCGCAGTCTTGCCGGAACGAATGTCCCTTGGGATTTTGTAGAGTTACCGTCGCAAATTATGGAGAACTGGTGTATGGAGCGCGACGCGCTGCAGCTTTTTGCCCGGCACTACCAGACTGGTGAGGCCATTCCGGAAGCGCTGTTCCAGAAGATGACACGGGCGCGAACATTTCGGAGCGCAAATATGCAGATGCGGCAGTTGGGACTTGGTTCTGTCGATCTGAAGCTGCACCGGGACTTTAATCCGGAGGGGACTGCTGACGTGATGGAGTATGCGCGGGATGTGCTTTCCGAGTTCGCGGCCGCTCCCTTGCCGCCGGACTATGGAATGATCGCCAGTTTCACTCACCTGTTTGCGTCGCCGGTTGCTTACGGTGCCGGCTATTACTCCTACAAATGGGCGGAGGTGTTAGATGCAGACGCGTTTACACGGTTCAGCTCAGAAGGAATTTTCAGCGCTGCCGTTGGCTCAGAGTACCGGAGTCGCATCTTAGAGCGTGGAGATAGCGAAGATCCGGCCCAGCTCTATCGGGAATTTATGGGTCGGGATCCGGATGCGAACGCGCTGCTGATTCGTTTGGGACTTCTTGAAGCTGCATGACCTCTGACCAGGATGCGGACGATCAGGAGAGATCAGGGGCTGACCTGATGTCTCCGCAAGATCGGAACCGATCTGAAGTCGCGGAAGCAAGCGCGGGATTTGAGAGTGCAGGACCAGGCCCAACGATCGAGCGCTTAGAGAAAGAACTTGCCGGATCGGTGGAGTTAGCGCGCCTGGCGAGCGAGGAGATGCAGCAAGTCATCTATGCGATTAGCCATGATCTGCGCGCGGCACTCCGCAGCGTAATGAGTTATTCGCAACTCCTTCAGCGGCAGCCAGGACAGTCGGAACAGGCGGCCGAATTCACGGAACTGATCATCGCAGGTGCAACTGAAATGAACAGTTTCATAGACGACGTTCTGGTTTACTCACGCGCGGGCAGTCCGGGGCGGCGGAGTATCGCCAACGCGAACGCGCTGGTGCAATGGGCGGTGATGAATCTAGAGAGGCCGATTCGCGAATCCGGCGCAGAGATTCAGACCGGCGAATTACCGGAAATTAACGTGAATGAGTCGGAGGTCGTGAACGTCTTCCAGCAGCTTATAAAGAACGCTCTGCTTTTTTGCGGAGAAAAGGTGCCTCGGATTGTTGTAAGCGCGACTGAGACTTCGGAAGGGTATGTTTTTTCCGTTCACAATAACGGCATTGGCATACAGCCGCAGTATCACAAGCAGATCTTTGCACCATTCAAACGTCTTCATGGGAAAGAGGTTCCAGGCAGGGGATTGGGCCTGGCGATTTGCCAGAAGATTGTGCGGTGCCATGGCGGCGAGATTTGGGTGGAAAGTAGCAGCGACCAGGGATCGACCTTCAAGTTCACGTTACCTTTTTAGTCCATCCGGTTGGTCAATCCGGGTCATGCGGTGCAATGCGGTCAAGGTGGTGCTTTTCAACCAGGCGGCCGGGAACCACTTCCGTGCTAAGTGCTTGCATGTGAATGAATTCCCTTTGGCACGCAACGTGTATTCACAGTGCTGTTCCTATGCGCCGCTTTGTTTTCGCCGTGACTGCCGCTCTTACGCTGGGCGTAATGGGAATACAGTTGCTCCTGGCGGCCCAGTTTCGCGAAGCCGGCCAGCAGGCACCATATGAGGGTCAGTACCCTCAAGCTCAGCAATATCCCCAGCAACCACAGTATCCCCAAGTGCAGCCATACCCACCTTATGGCCAGGGTCCGAATCCGGGTGGTCAAAACCCCGGTATGCCGAGCGATGCGCCAGATCCGGCTAGCGACCAGCAGCACGGAGTGGCACGAATTAGTGTTCTGCAGGGTGATGTAAATGTCAGGCGGGGAGACAACAGACAATTAGTTGCTGCGGCGGTGAACGCACCATTGCTGGCGCGGGATCATTTGCAGACGGCGCCCGGATCCCGAGCGGAAATAGAGCTGGACGAAGCAAACCTCATCCGGCTAGGACCTAACACCGATGTGGGGTTTGCCGATCTGCAATATCACCGCTACCAGGCTCAGTTAGGCGCCGGGACCGTTGTGTTTCGAGTACTCAGGCCGTCCGACGCGCAAGCTGAAATCGATACGCCAAACATCGCAGTCCGGTCAACGGTGCCCGGCGTGTATCGCATCTCGGTGCTTGACGATGGAACGACACAGGTTGCGGTTCGGTCGGGAGAAGTCGAGATAGCCGGCGCTACTGGAGTGCAACGTGAAGGGGCCGGACATTCCGTTGTCATTCGAGGCAATCCGGCGAACCCGGAATTTCTTGACATACCCGAGATCGGACGCGACCAGCTAGAAGACTGGAGTGCCGGGCGGGATCGGGACCTGCTCGCGTCGCAGAGCTATGGGCGAGTCGGTCCGGATGTCGATGGTGCGGATGATTTAGACCGTTATGGGAACTGGGTTGCTTCGCAATACGGAGATGTATGGGCACCGCAAGAAGCGAGTTCTCCCAATTGGTCGCCGTACAGCAATGGATCGTGGAACTGGGTGGACTACTACGGCTGGACCTGGGTGGATGCGGCTCCGTCGGGATGGGCACCTTATCATTACGGGCGGTGGTTCTGGAATGGCGGCCGCGGCTGGTGTTGGTGGCCCGGGCCGAGGGTGGGGCTCAGACTTTGGAGTCCGGCTCTGGTTGGATTCTTTGGATGGGGCAGCGGGTTTGGCCGCGGGTTCGGGGGATTAGGCTGGGTTGCACTAGCGCCCTACGAAAGCTTTCATCCCTGGTGGGGTCGTCGAGGATACTACGGTTCCGGATATGGAGCACTTCCGCGAGTTGGCAATCTTGCAGGAGTATATCGGAATGCAGCGATTCGGGGAGGTGCCATGACGTCAGGATACGAACGCTTTGGGGGACCTGGCGGTCAGTTTAGTCCTGCTACACGCGTCCAGTTAACAAATGCTGGAATGTTCCGGGGGCAATTACCAGTTTCTCCAACTCGCAACAGTTATCAATTTGCCGATAGACAGGCAGCGGGGAACCCGAGGCTGGCAACTGCGTCGAATCGGCAGTTTTTCTCTCGCGGGTCAACCTTCAATGCTTTTGGAAGCAATCAGAGTGGCTACAGCCGAATGCCCCGGGGTGGCTCGGCTCTAAACAGGCAGGCACCGGCTACGCAGACTTATGGG
>CAXTMN010000146.1:0-3296 GCA_964245395.1 uncultured Bryobacteraceae bacterium | reverse complement strand
ATTACCGTCAGGGATTTACTGGCGGACACGAGCCAAGCGGATGGCATTCCTTCGGTCAAGCGCAGCAGTCTACGCCAGCTTATCGGCAATATAGTAGCGGCGGTGCTTACGGCCGGGGCTCTTATAGTGCACCTCAGCAGCATTACAGTTCGCCACCGGCACAACATTACAGCGCTCCACCTGCGGGACACAATAGTGCGCCTGGCAGTTCATCACACAACGGCGGGTCCTCGCGCCCGAGTGGAGGTGAGGGTGGAGGGCACAGCGGTGGCGGGGGTGGCCATCGCGGCCGTTAAGGAATTTCAACAGTTTCCCTCAGCCGCTTCGACTCGTCTGACAAGGGTAGAAGCGGCACTTTTTAAAGCTAGTTAGAAGTTGACATAATATCCGTTATCGGACTACACGCCTTAACTCTCTGGCTCTACTAGACTCGACAAGCGAGCGATAAGAAATCGACTGCCCCTGCAGGAGCTTCTTCTTTGGCGATCACCGGCTTGTTTCCCTACGTCGCGGTCCTCGTCTGTTTGATAGGCCTTGGTCACCTAATTGGATCAGGTGAAATCAACTCTGGCAACAAATACCAGATAGAACTAGAGTCGCTCAGAGGCTTGCTTGCTTCGGCAGTATTCGTCTGCCATTCAGTGATCACATACTGCTATTTCCATACAGGCCAATGGAGTGCTTCGCCCTCGAGTTCATATCTCGAAACGGGGTCTGGATCAGTTGTCGTTTTCTTTTTTCTGAGTGGTTTTCTCTTCTGGAGTAAGTGCATTTCCGATGGCGGCACCAAGGGACTCGGGCACTTCTACTGGGCCCGCATTCGGAGGATTGTTCCGGCTTATTACGTCTCGGTTCTCCTGGTCTTGTTCATCATCTTGATTGAGACAGAGTTCACCATGAAGGTGAAACTGGCCGAGTTTTTGGGAGAACTGGCCGGTTGGCTCGCTTTTGGGATTCCGGGTCTGCTCCCTCCATTAAACGGAGTCGAAAACGCTCGTCTGGTGAATGCGAGCGTCGTCTGGACGCTACAGCTGGAAATCGTCTTCTATCTCCTGCTTCCGTTTCTTTACCGCCTGTTCAAGAATGGCCGAGTTTTTCTGCTCGTAGCCATTCTTGCGGTCACCTATTGGCACCTGGATGCCAATGCACGAATCTCGCCGCATGCTCCATCACTCGCTTTAACCGTTGAGCTTTACCTAAGTAAATTCTTTGCTTTTGGGTTTGGACCAGGAATGATCATTGCTCACGTGAATTCGCGGTACGGCTCACGTTTGCAAAAAACCTTGACGGACTCTAGATGGACGATCTTGTGCCTCATTCTCGTGGCGGTCCCGACCGTGGTCCGCGTGCCAGACTATTCTCCCGGGGAATTTGCAATACTCTCTGTCCCGTTCCTCTGCATTGCCAGCGGAAACGATTTCTTCGGCCTGTTATCGAATCGCGGGCTCTTATATTTGGGAAAGATCAGCTACAGCTTCTACATAACACATGGAATCGTTTTGTTCTCTCTCTCGCACTTACTAAACACCCGAGTTCCTTTCCAGACACTGAGTCCATGGCAGTTCTGGTTGTTTACCACCATCGCCGGAACGGCGGCAGTTTGCCTGGCCAGCTTACTGTACGAGAAGGTAGAGCGCCCTTTCATGAAGAAAAGACCTGCGAAAATTTCTGTCCTTCCACACGCGATTCCGCTGGCTGCTTAGGGCCTTCGGCCTGCGACACGTTATGGCTGCTTGGCCAGAGCTTCTGCCACGATAGCCTTTGCTTCTTGCAATTCCTTACCAGCTAAGACGAGCCGAGGAGCACGAACCCTCGCGTTGCCCATGCCAACTTCTTCCTGGACCAGTTTGATCAGCTGCACGAATTTCGGAACTGTATCCATGCGCAGCAGCGGCAAGAACCAGCGGTAGAGTTCGAATGCTTTGTCCAGTTCGCCTTCTTGGGCCAAGTTAAACAGGTCGACTGATTGTTTGGGAAAGGCATTCACCAGGCCAGCGATCCAACCGACGGCACCGGCCGAGACAGCCTCAACAATCACATCATCCACACCGCAGAGAATCTCCAGCTTGTCTCCCGCAACGGCACGCAAGGTCGTCACCCGGCGCACGTCCGCGCTTGATTCTTTGATTGCGTGCAGATTGGGAAATTCGGCTAACAGTTCGCAGACGTGCGGTGGAAGAAAGTCTGTCGTGTAGGCGATGGGATTGTTGTAGAGCATCGACGACAGCGCTGTTGCGGAGAGAATGGCGGCGACATGCGCCTTCATCTCACGCCAGTCTCCGACGTATACATAGGGCGGAAGAACCATCAACCCGTGACAACCAGCGGCTTCGGCCGATTGCGCAAGAGTAATCGCTTCTGTAGTACTGAGAGCGGAGATACCTGCGGCCACATAAGCCCGGTCGCCAACTGCCTTCAGACAAGTCTCCAGAACCTGGGTTTTTTCGACCGCGCTCAAAGTTGCTCCTTCGCCCAGTGAACCCAGAGCGACCAACCCTTTGCAGCCACTGTCGATGAGCCATTTGCAATGTTCGGAGAGGAATCCGAAGTCAATCGAAAGATCCTGGTTGAACGGCGTCGTAATCGCGGGTATCACGCCTCGCCATTGCATCATTTTCATTGCGGTAGTGAACTCTCCTTTGAAGCTGTCGATTTTAGAAGTAAGCTGCCGATGCGAGCCGGGAAAATGGGTGGACGAACGGATTCGGTTTTCCATCCAAACAGAAACTCAGCTGCTGGGCCGCAGATCCGTCCCTGACAAGGACCCATGGCACAGCGCGTGTGCAATTTTGCAGAGCGAAAAGTGCCGGCACTCTGAAGCTGCCCAAAAGTGACATCCTCACAGCGGCAGACAATGGTGTCTGCGCAGGGCAGCTGTTTCAACTCATCCCGTAAGGGAAAAGCGCCCTCAAGTGCATGCGCAAAACGTAAGGCCCTTTTTTTTGGGTTAGCCAGCCGGCTCGCCTCTTCGTGCCTGCCGCAGGCTAAATATCCCGCAATCTGTCCCTCAACCAACGCCAGATCGACGCCGCCGATGCCGGTGCATTCTCCCGCGGCGTAAACAGCCCTGACTGAAGTCTGCTGACCTTGGTCGACTTGAATCGCCCTGCCTTCAATCTTGCAACCAAGCAAAGCGGCGAGTTCCGTATTAGGGTGAAGTCCGTAGGCTACGCCAGCGTAATCACATTGCTCGCTCCAGGATGTGTAGCTCCCTTTCTGGCGCTTGCGCAGTACTACTCGCTCCACTCTTCCCTGCCCCTCAGCTCGCTCGATCCAGCAGTCGGTCAGATATGGCA
>CAXTMN010000145.1:0-10998 GCA_964245395.1 uncultured Bryobacteraceae bacterium | reverse complement strand
ACGAAGGTCTGCTGCCACTGCAGCTAGCGCCCACCGGCGGGAGTTGATACCGAGCTTAGACGAGACCTCCTCAAAGCGGCCGTTTCCGAGATTGTGGAAGAGATACTTGCGTCCGCCATTCTGCGCGTACTCGAAACTCTCGGGCATCATCTTGGTTGTTTTCAGATGCCACAGATCCACCTCTTCCGAGTAATAGCCGCCTAGGAATAAATCAAGCTTGCCATCATTGTCGTAGTCCAGCCAGATGGCCGTGTTGGCATTAACCCAGGACGGAAGCCCCGCATTTTCTGTGACACGGCTGAAGTGCTTGCCGGCATCGTTGTGATACAGCTCTGGTTTTCCCCACTTATAAATGAGAACGTCTTCGTATCCGTCATTGTCGTAGTCCCCCCAAACGGCGCCCATCGACACGCCGCTCGCTTGGGAGTTCACGTCTGCGAGACCAAGTTCGGGGGCAACGTCGCGAAACGTCCCATCGTGCATGTTGCGGTAGAGACAGTTACGCGAATGTTCACCGCTACTCGTTACGTAAAAGTCGTCCCATCCGTCGAGATCAAAATCGACAACGGAAACGGCCGCACCCATCGACGCAATCTGCTCCATGATGTGGTTGAGCTTCGGATCGAGTTTCGGAGCGCGGTGCCGGAAGGTGATACCTGAGATTCGAGCAGATTCTTTGAGCCGAAACCCATAGCTCGCAAGAGCGGAGGCGTCCCGGCTAGCCAGTTGAACAGCCTGCCGGTGTTGGATTACTCGCTTGTACACGACTGGAGCAGCGAGCAGACCAACAAAAAATATCGAGAGAAAAATGCGTGGCTTGCTCATTGTTGGCCCCACAGCGCTCTCACGAAATACGAGGGTGTTACGTAGCGAGTTTGATAGGTCCGCCAATCGGCTGGATGAAGTCGATAGGCGTGATCGTCCTCCAACTTTGTGGGCGGCAGGACATAGTCTTTCATCGCGTGATACGGAAGCGGCAATATCGTCCCGGCAAACGTGGAATTATAGTCGCCATCTTTGACCCATCCATCGCAGATGAGAATGAAGTCCCGTTTCAAACCTGATCCCGGTGCAGGCAAAGCAGCAAACTTCATGCGCAACTCATCACCTGGACTGGTGATCACATAACGATCATCGACGCTCTCCAGCAACTCACGGACATCTCCGTAGCGTGTGGCGTAGCCTTCCTGATCGCGCCAACGGAGGTCGGACTGCTGCACCGAGTCGTAGTGGGGAAGCTCCGGTGAAGAAGCGTCCGCCTTGGTGATGAGCGAGAATCCACGGAAGCGGAGATCAGCAGAGGCAAGACCCAGGTGCTGCACCTGAATGTGCTCGCTTTCCGGCAAACCAGTACCCCAGGCGAGCTTGTTCCAGTAGAGTTCCAGGTTCGTTCGGAGCCGCAACTTGCGAGGAGCCCCCGCTTGGAAAACCCCTGTAAGATCCAGGATGATTGTCTTAACGCGGCCTTTGGGGAAGCCTAGGCCGTCCCGAACGGTTATCCAGCGGCCTGATGCGTCCGGGGTTTCAATGCTTAAGCCTTGTGGATGTGCCGTGCTGTTCTGAGCCTGGGCCTTGACAATCGTAGCGTCGGTGTCGTGAATCCAGCCTTGTCCGACTAAGTACAGCGATCCCGTTCGCGGAGCATCAGCAGGTAGTTCAAGCTCCACCCAATGGTCTCGTGTAAGGCCTTGGTATTGACCACGACCGAAAGTATCC
Source organism: uncultured Bryobacteraceae bacterium (assembly GCA_964245395.1). Lineage (GTDB taxonomy): Bacteria > Acidobacteriota > Terriglobia > Bryobacterales > Bryobacteraceae > Bog-105. The sequence continues at coordinate 9,282 of CAXTMN010000145.1, read as the reverse complement.
AGGAACCGATCGTCAAGATCGCGCACAACGGCAGTAACGTCCGCACCGCAATCATCGGTAGCACGGCTGAAAGATTTCGTTGTGGTTGTAGCGATGAGATTCGGTTCGGGAGAGGGCAGAGCGAAGCGCTCATCGGTATAAACTTCGGACCCGGAGGGATGGTCGATGGCCAATAGCGAATAGTGGTCCATGTAGTAGGTTTCCCAATACTCGGCCGTGATCCGGAGATCATAGAAGCCATCATGCGGTCGCAATTGGTCACCGCCCACATTGAACCATTCACGGGTTCCATAGATTCCTTTGCCTTGAGCATTGACATTCAGTCCTAGAGCCGAACCCCATGGACCTACGTCCTTCAGGAATTGCATGCCTTTCTCATTCCAGGCAAATAACATGGGACAAGATCCCTTGATCCGCTGCTCGGCCATCACAGTTTGGTCGGATTTTAGATCGAACTCCGCTTGAATGAACCCGTTCGGCCAAACAATTCGAGCGAACTGAACGGATGTGTGCTCTCCTAATCCAAAGTGCAACACGGGGGAGGTAATAACTTGCTTCTGCGCCAGTAGTTCGGAACGGATCTCAATCTCGCCTCCAATCCCGAAGGAATTGATCCGCTGATCACCCGTGGCGTGAGCCGCTCTGGTCCGTATCACCTGCCATTGGTAGTTCTTGGTTCCTTGATTGATAAGGCTGACCGGCTTCCCTATCGAATCGATGGCCAGGATATCCAAACGGCCATCAGCATTCAGGTCGGAGAGGTCTTCCGGAACGCCCTCCAGCTTAGCTTCCAATGCCGTGAACGTTTTGCCATCGTTCAGAAAGACCCGATCGTTGACGACGATGTCCAATGCGCCGTTATTGTCCACATCGCCGATGAGGAGGTTGGATGAAGGGTGCCCTGAAGACCGGAGGAGTTCGGCGGACTCCCAGCCGACGCCGTCTCGCTTTTGAGAGAAGCGCGCCACCGATGAATCGTCTCTCAGCAGCACAAAATCGAGAGTTCCGTCTCCGTTCACGTCCGCCACAGCGATCGCCCGTACCCCTGCGCTGAGATTTGCGGGAACTTCTCGAGCTCGATAAGCGCCTAAGCGCTCGTTCAGGAAAACATGCAAGCTGCTGTGTGAATCGACAAGAGCCACGTCCGGGTCGCCATCACCGTCGATGTCCGCAGCTGCGAACGCCGTCACTCCGTCAAGCCCTCTAAACGGGTTTATAGTGCCGAACGTACCATCGCCGTTATTGCGCAACACGATAGGCTCGCCGCGCGGGACTCCCAACACCAAATCCAAGTCTCCATCCAGATCGACGTCAAACGCCCAAACGCCGGTGTACGACGCGTTCGACAATGCTGTGGGAATTTTGCTCGCGCCGGTGACATCGCGAAAGTGCTCAGAATCCTGTTGTTGGTAGATTCTCAGACCAGAAGCAGTTGCAATTGCGATGTCTGTCTTGAAGTCGTAATTGAGATCTGCAAAGGCAAGGGAAGCTTTACTGAGCTGAGCCGGTTGCTTGCCCGGCAACGCCAGAGTCGCTCCATTTGCGAGATGAAGCGCGCTGTCGTCCGCCCAGGCGACTGTAGCAGCGCCTCGATCGTCAAGCGGAAGAGCTCTGACCCAGGAAACCCTACTAGCGCTCACGTTAGCTATCGACTGTCTATCGAAGCGAGTTGTAGCATCGGACGGCGCTGCGAGGGAGTTGGGAGACGGCAGGTGCAGAAACCGAGTGAACGGCTGCGCCACAAGCGTTGCGGGTGTCTTGATCTGATCCAGATCCTCACGATAGGTGGGAACTCTAAGCAGAGCATTCCGCAGGAACTGAACTTGCACAGCAGCCGATTTGCCGCTCCCGCTATTCAGACTTTGTTCGACCGTTGAGAACTGCTGGCGAGCGATCTCAGGCCAGTTCACAGCGAGCGGCCTCAATGCGAGGAAGGAGTTGTGGGCTTCCGCTGCATCGCCGCGCTTTGCTGCTAAGCGAAGATCGTCCAAAAGAACTGCCGCATTTAAAGGTTGCTGCCGGAGAATTTGTTTGAGCAATTGCTGTGCGGCCGATTGACTCTCGGGACTGACATCACGCTCAGTTTCTTCTGCAAGCGAATAGAGTGCCTGCAGATTATGCTCGTCCAACGTAACAGCTCTTTTGAAATGCGCTGCAGCTTCCGGCAACTTACCGCGCCGGCTTTCGATCAGGCCCAGCAGTGCTTCAATGCGGCTTTCAGAAGGAGCAAGAGATCTCGCTTTGTCAACGCTCTGAAATGCCGCATCAAACTGTTGCTGTCGAACCTGGAGGAGCCCTAAGTCTAACCAACCGGCGGGCTCGCCCGGGGCGATCTGAGTCGAGCGGGTGAGAAACTCCTTAGCTCGGACATCTTCGCCGGCCTGCAGACCCGCCAAGCCGAGGTAGAAAGCGGAACAGAGATCAGCGTATGCCTTTGAGCCGGGTTTAGGAAGACCCGAGTTGCGGCATGAGACGCAAAAAAATAGGGTCGAAAGAACGACTGCAAACGAACGCTTCAACTGTGATTCCGTGACGGTTCCCGAAGGGGTCGCTGTCCTTGCTATGGCTGACTTGAAACTAAAGTTTGGCACTAAAGAGTTTGTCAGACAAGCCTAACGTGTTCCATTGATACCTTGGATGGATGCTCGTGTAGCCCTATAGTTTGAACCTGCTTCCCTTTGCTACATTGCGAATATCTAACTGACTTCAGGAATGAGAATCAGCCTTGCTTTGTTTGTCATTACGGCCGCGCTGGTCTACGCTGCATTACCGGGCGGAGCGGGTATTAAGTTTGTCGACACCAGCACTTCGGCCGGGATCCACTTCTCGCACTATAATGGCGCAACAGGAAGGAAATGGCTTCCCGAAACCATCGGCTCTGGCTGCGCCTTCGTCGACCTTGATGGCGATGGTTGGGCGGATATTTTCTTACTGAACGGTAAGGACTGGATGCCAACCACCAATCGCCATTTTCCTGCTCTTTACCGCAATAATCGGAACGGCACTTTCAGCGACATCACAAAGGGCAGCGGATTGGATATCGAGATGTATGCCAACGGGGTTGCCGCTGCCGATTACGACAATGATGGATTGGCGGATATCTACGTTACGGCACTGGAAGGCGATCGTTTATTCCACAACGAGGGACACGGCCACTTCAAAGATGTAACGGCGGCGAGCGGGATCCGCAACGCGAACTTCGGGACCAGCGTCGCCTGGTTCGACTTCGACCGGGATGGAAAACCCGACCTCGTGGTGGCCAATTACGTCCAGTGGAGCGCGTCCAAAGATGTCCACTGTTCCATGGATGGGAAAACAAAGTCATACTGCACGCCGGAGTCTTATAAAGGCGAGAGTCTGAAGCTGTATCACAATCTGGGGAACGGCCGGTTTGAAGATGCGACGAAAAAAGCGGGACTGGACAACGCCACAAGCAAGTCTCTGGGCATTGTCGTTTTCGATTACAACAACGATCAGTGGCCGGACTTATTTATCGCCTACGATACCCAACAGAACTAGCTGTATCGAAACAACAAGAACGGGACTTTCACAGAACTGGGTGTTGAGGCAGGCGTCGGATTTGGGGACGATGGGGTGGCACGCGGGGCAATGGGCGCAGATGCGGCCGATTACGACCGTTCCGGTCGTCCACATCTGCTTGTTGCTAATTTCAGCAAGCAAATGATGGCGCTCTACCACAACGATGGAAGCGGCCTGTTTTCAGATGTAGCCTCCTCCACTGTGCTGGCCCGTTCGAGTCTGCTCGACGTAACATTTGGAGCTTTCTTCTTCGATTACGATCTCGACGGATTTCCCGATGTTTTCGCCGTGAATGGACATATAGATCCCGACATCAACCGGACCCAGACTGATCTTCAGTTTCGTGAACCTGCGCTGCTTTTTCACAACAACGAACATGGCGGCTTTGATGATGCAAGCAACTCAGCCGGTCCCGATATTTTGAAACCCATTGTCGGCCGTGGAGCGGCCTATGCCGATTTTGACCATGATGGCGATCTGGACATTGTTGTGACAGAAAATGGCGGTCCTGCTAGACTTCTGCGGAACGATGGAGGTAATAGAAACCACTGGCTCAATGTTCGTCTCATCGGCAGACAGTCTAATCGCAGCGCTCTCGGGACGATTGTGCAAATCGAGAGCCCGTCAGGCAAGCAATGGCAGACCGTGCATAGCGGATCGAGCTACTGTTCGCAGAGTGACTTGGCGCTTACGTTTGGGCTGAAGCAGGATCGAATCGTATCAAAGCTGACTGTAGAATGGCCGAGCGGTAAAGCGCAGCACTTTGAAAACGTTGCGATCAATCAGTTTTTGACGATCGACGAATCCGCAGGACTGACCCGGTAAGCGCGAGACCGCGTCATTTACTCGGAGAGAGCCAAGCTTTGCCGGACCCTGGCCCTTTAGGAGAATTCTTAGTAGACATTTGAACGTTGCGGTGCGATCTGTACGTATCAATGAATCAAGAGTGTGCTTCTACTGAGATCGATCTTGACGTGTCGGATGCGGGCGTCCCGCTTTATGCGCTTGACCGGCCGGATGAGCATTTTCCTGCTTACCTCTGTCAGAGGAACGGCGACTATCTACTATTCCGAGTGAGAGAGGACCTTGCTGTTGGACGGCAGCTGGTAACGGTTGACGCAGGTCTGCGTACCGAGATCGAGGTGGTCTACCGTCAAAAACGCCCGGACGGAGCTTTCGATATAGGGTGTAAGAAGATTGCAGCCGAAAAGGGCACCATTCGCAAGGAATGGCGCATGCCCGTAGACCTGCCAGCAACAGTCACACTTAACGGGTCGGATGTCAGCTACAAGGGTCGAGTTCTCAACATGTCGACTGCCGGGCTTGGCCTGCAGCTCCCTACAGAAGTGACGCCCGGCTCAGAGATTGTCGTGCGGATGAATGATGGAATAGGCTTCGGCGAAGTACGACATTGCCGCAGAGTAAACAAGGACACCTATGTGGTGGGTGTTTTCATGCACAAATATGTCGAAAGCGATCAGAGCGGCAATAAGGGGAAAAAAAACTTTACGTCTGGTTGGCTAGCGCAAGTGAGTCGCCGCCTTCGTGCGCTTCGGTTCTGGGCCCCTAAATAGTGACCGCCCTTACCGGCTTTGAAATACCTATTGCCGGTTCCTATAGCTACGGGATTGTTCTGCTCTCGGTGGTCATTGCGGTCTTGTCTTCGTATACGGCGCTGGAGTTGGCTGGTCGGATATCCGCAAAGCAAAACAGAGTGCGCCAGGCCTGGCTAGCCGGTGGATCGATCGTGGCGGGCCTTGGCATCTGGTCGATGCACTACATCGGAATACTGGCGTTCTCGATGCCTATACCAGTTCTTTATCACTGGCCAACTACAATCTTCTCCCTCATCGCCGCAATTCTTGCGTCAGCTGTGGCCCTCTTCGTTGTGAGCCGGCCATCGATGAAGCTCACGTGCGCTCTGCTGGGAAGTCTGGTTATTGGTGCGGGAATCAGCGGCATGCACTATTTAGGTATGGCCGCTATGGAGATGCCTGCCACCTCCCACTGGTCGTGGCCGACTGTGGTACTTTCAATTGCCCTTGCAGCCGTAATCTCGTTTGTGGCGCTGTACCTGACCTTCCACTTCCGGGAAGTTCCTTTCGGTAAGTACCCTCAGAAGTTTGGCGCCGCTCTCCTGATGGGATTTGCGATTTCCGCCATGCACTACACCGGAATGGGTGCTGTGACGTTCTCGCATGGCCGGACATACGCGCACGCTCCTCATTCACTTAGCATCTTATCGCTCGGGGTTTTGGGCGTATCGACTTCAGCGCTCATCTGTTTAGGATTCGCGCTGCTCCTAGCCATAGCTGATCGGAGATTCTCCGCCCAGATTCTTGGGCTAGAGGCAAAGGCCAGGAGATCGAGGGAGCTGCTCGAAACAGCGCAGGTGGTTCTCTGGCAAAGAAATCCGGAATCAGATCGGTTTTCATTCGTCAGTCCGGAGGCGGAAGCGCTGCTGGGTTTTCCGGTTAGCTGCTGGCTCGCTCAGCCGTTTTTCTGGGAAAGCCACATACACGATGCCGACAGGGCGGTGGTGAACGCGCACTATCAAGACGCTTTGATAGGAAAACAGGCCGAGCCCTTCGAGCATCGGATGATTTCCGCCAGAGAGGCAATCATCTGGGTTCGAACCTCGATGCGCCTGGTTTCCAAGCGGGATGGCACTGCAGAGCTGGCGGGCGTACTGCTCGATATTACAGAACGAAAGCTGGCCGAAGAGAAGCTTAGAGAGCGAACAGAAGAGCTGGTGAGAACGAACGTAAGGCTGCAGAGCGAAATTGCCGAGCGGATTCTTCTCGAAGGCCAGCTCGTGCAAGCACAAAAATTAGAGTCGATAGGACAACTGGCGGCCGGCGTAGCACACGAAATTAACACACCAATTCAGTACGTTGGCGACAACTGTCGATTTGTCCAGGACTCCTTTCAGGCCATCGACGAGATCCTGGCCCTTTATAAGTTCCTGCTCGAGTCCCTTAAAGACGCTTCGGTCATGCCAGACAAAGTTGCGGCAATTGAAGCAAAACTCGCTAGTGGCGAAATTGACTTTTTGAGGGAAGAGATCCCACAGGCACTTACACAGTGCAACGACGGTGTAGAAAGGGTCTCGAACATCGTTCGGGCGATGAAGGAGTTCTCACATCCAGGCTCCGCAAACATGGAATTGGTTAATTTAAATCACGCGGTGCAGAATACTTTGACCGTTTGCAAGAACGAGTGGAAGTATGTAGCCGAAGTGGTCACGGATTTTGATTGTTCTCTTCCGCCCGTGCGCTGCTTGATAGGGGAGTTGAATCAGGTGGTGCTCAATCTAGCCATCAATGCGGCTCACGCCATTGCCGATTCCAGGAAAACCGGGGAATTAGGAAGGATTGTCGTCTCAACCCGCCAAGTCGATGACTGGGTCGAAATCCGAGTGCAGGATAGCGGAACAGGCATTCCGGAAGCCATTCAACCGAAGATCTTCGATCCATTCTTCACCACGAAAGAAGTGGGAAAGGGAACAGGGCAGGGGCTGGCGATAGCGCGCAACGTAGTCGTCAAGAAGCACGGAGGAACGTTGACGTTTGAAACGAAGCGGGGATCTGGAACCACATTCCTCATTCGCCTACCAGTAGACGGCAAGAAAGTAGACCCGAAACCGGCGGCTGCAGAAGAGTTGATAGCGGTTTAGCCGTTACCGGGTTCGGGCCCGGCAGGTCTTCCAGCTCGAGAGTTGCCGGGAGGCCGACAAGGTAGCCGAAGCGGAGTGGACATCTTGATCTATTAGTCGGCAGAAACCGTCGATAACTTTACTGTCCGGAGTGCTCACAGAAAATGGCTGACAGGATCCTGCTCGTCGATGACGACGCAAACTTACTTAGCGGAATCCAACGCAACTTACGCAAGCAGTTCGACATTACCACGGCAAATGGACCCGGACAAGCGCTTGCAGCGCTGGGAACGGAGGGGCCGTTTGCGGCCATAGTCTCGGATTTTAAGATGCCGCTGATGAACGGTGTTGAATTGATGGCTCGAGCAGCTGCGGAATGGCCCGACACGGTTCGCATTCTGTTGACCGGTGAAGCGGATACTAAGGCGGCGATTGCCGCGGTCAATGAGGGGCATATCTTTCGTTTTTTGACCAAACCTTGCCCGCTGTCTTCCTTATCGAATACGTTGCTGGCGGCGGTCAGGCAATATAACACGGTTGTCGCAGAAAAGGTCTTGCTCGAGAAAACACTGAACGGAAGTGTGGAGGTGCTGACCGAAATACTTGGCGTGATGCGTCCCTTGGCCTTTAGCCGTGCCAATCGAATCCGCAACACGGTAAGAGATCTGGTTGCGATGAGCCGCCTTTCGTGCAGCTGGGAATTTGAATTAGCGGCGATGCTGTCTCAGATTGGCTGCATCACGCTGCCAATCGAGCTGTTGGAAAAGGTTTGCAACGGGCTAGCACTAACGCCAAGTGAACACAGGCTTTACCAAACGCATCCAGCTACTGGGTCACGGCTGCTCGAAAAGATTCCACGCTTGGAGACAGTGGCCCGGATCATTGAGCGGCAGGAGGAGACGATCGAGCCGCTTCACCCCGGCACCCCCTTGCAAGACGCAGATCGCGTACTGCTCGGATGCCACCTGTTACGGATGGCCATTGACCTGGACGTACTCACCTTGCAGGGGGTCGCACGAGCAGCTGCTTTGGCCCAAATGCAAATGCGTGACAACGGCTATCCGCCTGAACTGATGAAGGCACTTGCAAGCATTGAGGCGGTGAAGTTAGGGATGGAAAGCAGGGTCATCAAGTTTAGGGAGTTAACGACCGGGATGATTCTGCGGACCGATATCGTGGCGCGAGACGGGTCATTGTTACTAGCTAAAAATCACGACCTCTCACCAACAGTATTGGAGTGCCTGTCTCGATATTTCGTATCCCGCGGCATTCAAGAACCAATCGAAGTCCTGGTTCCCACTGCAGCGGGTCAGCACGCGAGCTAGGGAAGCGAACTCGGCTGGTTAGACATAACTGGTTAGACATAACTGGTTAGACATAATAGGGAGCTTAGATGAGGATTAGCCTGCCTATGCCGAGTAAGGTCTCCGTTGCTATCGCACTTACTTTCGTTTGGCTCAGTGCGGGTCCGGTTTTCGGGCAGGCAAGCGCCAGTCGTTCACAGACAGAAAGTCACAAGATCACCTTAGAAGATCTGGTCTCGGCAGAACCGGTAGGTCAGAAGGCGCTTTCTCCGGACGGCGAAACAGTGGCCATGATCCGCGGCGGGCAGATTTTGTTGCTTCCTGCTGAAGGAGGCTGGCCAACGACATTGACGACCTCAGCGGCAGGTAAATCAGGCTTGGATTGGTCGCGCGACGGGCGGCAGATTGCGTATGCGAGTCAGGGAAGCATCTGGACTGTTTCGGTTGCCGGTGGGCAACCCAGACGCCTGACCAATGCGCCTCCCGGTGAAGGTGACCCCCGGCAGTCGGGAGACAGAGCGCCGCAGTGGTCCCCTGAAGGCAAGTGGATCCTATTCGAGAGCGGGCGGAGGGGACATAGCGACTCGTAGTCAGCCAGGACGGGCGGAGCGAGAACATCCTGAGTCAGTCGACTGCAGACAGTTCAGGGGCAAGTTGGGCGCCCAACGGGAAGCAAATAGCATTTACAGAACGAGCGCCTGGCTATTTCAGTGGCAAGCTCGAGGTAGTTCCCTTCAGGCAAGAGTCTGGACAGGCAGGCGACCCGACCGTGCTCTACACCAC
>CAXTMN010000144.1:8189-11182 GCA_964245395.1 uncultured Bryobacteraceae bacterium | reverse complement strand
CCTTCATCTGCAGCGACCCACAGCGATCCACACGGAATATACTCAGCGTCAGCCGGCAGTTGATGCGAGAGTTCACGCCACAACCGTTGGGAATAGCTGGTTAACGCAAACTGAGGCTCGGAGTCATCCATGACCGCCAGGTGGCCCATTCCTGCCGCAGTTGCGCCTCCACCAACAGTGGTGCCCGCTTCGAAGACAGCAACGCGCAAGCCCGAATCAGCAAGCTCCTTTGCACAGGCGGCACCGACAATCCCAGCGCCGACGATAATTGCGTCAAACGTGCGCTGCGGCATTGTATACAATAGCGTATACCAAACAGATGGACGCAAACAGTTCCATCCACGTCATCGATTCACATACCGGCGGTGAGCCGACCCGAGTCGTGCTATCCGGCGGCCCGAACTTGGGTTTTGCTTCCCTCAAGAGTCGTGTTGAACTCTTCCGTGAACAGTACGATCAGTTCCGTTCTGCAATCGTTAATGAGCCACGCGGATCAGATGCTGTGGTCGGCGCTCTGCTTTGCGAGCCGACCGACCCGTCTTGTAAAACCGGCGTAATCTTTTTTAACAACGTTGATTACTTAGGGATGTGTGGCCATGGAACCATCGGTCTGGCGGTAACACTGGCTTATTTGGGCCGTATTGGCCCCGGCATTCACCGTATCGAAACGCCCGTCGGAGTGGTAGAGGCTCAGCTTCATAGCAGCAACGAGGTCACCGTCAGCAATGTGCCCAGCTATCGTTCAGCGGCCGACATTACCGTACAGGTCGAGGGCTTCGGATCCGTGACTGGCGATGTCGCTTGGGGCGGCAACTGGTTTTTTCTTACTTACGACTGCCCCATTCAGCTGTCGCTCTCGAACATTGAACAGCTCATCGAGTACACCTGGCGAATTCGTCAGGCTCTAGCGAGAAACGGGATCACAGGAGACCTCGGCGCAGAGATCGATCACATCGAAGTCTATGGACACGCGACGGTTCCAAGCGCTGATAGCAAGAATTTTGTTCTCTGTCCCGGAAAAAGTTACGATCGTTCGCCATGCGGAACCGGGACAAGTGCAAAGCTGGCCTGTCTACACGCGTCGGGCAAGCTGCATCCGGGTCAGGTATGGCGGCAGGAAAGTGTAATTGGCAGCATTTTTGAGGGGTCGATCAGCGTCCGTGAGGGTCTGGTTCACCCGCAGATTAAAGGTGCAGCGTACGTCACCGGAGAAACTCGGCTGATCTTAGATCAGTATGATCCCTTTCGCTGGGGCATTCGCTAACGGCGCCTTAGCTTAGACCAGCATGTCTACTGCTCCTCGGCGCCATCATCTTTCGGCAGAAGGGTCCGAAACAGAGCGAAGAAATATTGTTCCCGTTGTTGTGCAGCAATTGCGCGACCTGATCGTCACAGGAAAGCTCTTACCCGGAACCTGGATGATCGAAGCCGACCTTGCCGAGCGGCTGGGGGTCAGCCGCACGCCTATTCGCGGAGCCTTGCAATGGCTGGAACGGGAGGGGTTTCTGGTTGCCGTTCATAGTGGCAGCAAGAACCGCATTCTGGTAGCGCCGCTTACCAAAGAGGATGCCCGGGAACTCTACGCGATCATCGGCCACCTGGAAGGGCTTGCCGCACGGCTGACCTCGCAGTTAGCGGCTAAGTCGCGCGGTGAGGTCGTTCGCCGGTTGGGAGCATTGAATGCCGGTTTGGACGAACTCGCCAAAGCTCGGCGGCCTGCGGCGAATCGGATCTTCGAGCTCGACTTGAATTTTCACCGAACCCTGGTGGAAGCAAGCGGGGGACAGCGTTTGATGGAATTGCATCGAACAACCCAGCTGCAGGCCGAGCGCTATTGGCGTTTGTATGCCAGTGCGATTTTGGACAAGTTAGGTCAATCTGTTCGTGAACACAGACTGATCATCAGTGCGATCAGGACCGGAAACGCAGACGCGGCGGAGGCCGGCAGCCAAGCTAACTGGCAAAACGGGGCCGATCGCTTGTCACGCGTGATCGACGCGCTTGGAGAACGGGGTAGTTGGTGAACGCCTGCAGGGCAAATTGTATACAATTCTGGATACCTCATTCGCACGCTCTCATGACAACTTCAAAGCTGTTCAGCAAGACCTTGTTTCTCGCCGTTACCGCCCTTTCGTGCCACATTGCCGCCTCAGCAGAGACCTTGGATCCCAGGATCGGCAACGATGCTCTCCGGTTTCGCTTTCTCGGACCTCAGGTAGGGAATCGCATATCGGCCGTGGCTGGCATTTCCGGTGATCCCAACACCTACTATGCTGGCGCGGCCTCGGGCGGCATCTGGAAAAGCACTGACGGCGGCAACCGCTTCACTGCGATTTTCGACGATCAGCCTGTGACTGCCATAGGCGCCCTTGCAGTGGCCCCGTCGGATCCCAGCACTGTGTGGGCTGGAACGGGCGAAGCGTGGGCGATTCGTGACAGCGATGTCGCCGGAAACGGAGTTTATAAGTCTGTTGATGCCGGCAAACACTGGGTGAATTCAGGATTGGTGGAGACGGGCCGCATTGGACGTATTGTGGTGAACCCTGCAAACGCGAATAATGTGTTTGTCTGTGCACTCGGCCGCACCACGGGACCGCAGCAGCAGCGTGGCGTATTTCGCACAACCGATGGCGGGGAGCACTGGGATCGGGTCCTCTTTGCCGACGAAAATACCGGCTGCTCCGGCCTGGTCATGGATCCTCACAACGCGCATGTGCTCGTCGCAGGCATGTGGCAGGTTGAGATGCATACGTACGGAGAGTTCAGCGGCGGCCCCGGCGGGGGTGTTTTTCTTTCGCGCGACGGAGGAACAACGTGGACACGTTTGAGCGGCCACGGTTTACCCAAAGAGCCCGTAGGCAAGATCGATGTGGCCATTGCGTCGACTGACTCCAACCGAATGTATGCGCTTATCCAAACCGCCGGGCAGGGCTCGCTGTGGCGTTCCGATGACGGAGGCGACAACTGGCGCGTAGTCAGCCACAACCGGGCTT
>CAXTMN010000144.1:0-8179 GCA_964245395.1 uncultured Bryobacteraceae bacterium | reverse complement strand
AAGCTCGGTTCACCTGTCCCTGGACGGAGGCGAGAATTTCAAAGTTGTGCCATGGGGCGGCGATACGCACGACATGTGGATTGACCCGGCAAACGCCGACCGGTTCGTGATCACCGACGACGCGGGCATGAGCATTACAACCGTTCATGGACGTGGATCGCATCGTGTGCAGTTGCCCATCGGACAGATGTATCACGTAGCGGTAGATAACCGGGTTCCGTATTGGATTTATACCAACATGCAGGACAGCGGCACCATGCGGGGACCTAGTCCGCCGCGAGGCGCCGGGCCTTACGGATCGGATGACGACGAAGACAGTCCGGATACTCAGAGTGCGACGGAAGAAACAAGCCGGGCAACCACGTCTGCAGCGGCGTTGAGCCCCAGCAAGAGCACCACGGTTCCAGCTCCAACCGAGCCCGGTGTGGGGCCGCAGGAGCCACCAACAGCGTTGACGTTGAACGCACGTCGCAATAGGCCTCCTACTGCTGGTGGATTTTCTTACGGGCAGTCTGACAATTGGGAATACCGGCTCGGCGGTTGCGAATCAGGTTTCACCTATCCGGATCCTACGGACACGAACATCGTTTGGGCTTCCTGTTACGGGGATGAAGTGACCCGCTACGATGCGCGAACCAAGGAAGCGCGTTCTGTCAGCCCTTGGCTGCACACAATCGATTCAGCCCCGAGCGACACCAAGTACCGTTGTCATTGGACGGCCCCTCTGGCGATTGATCCTTTCGATCACAACACCGTCTACTACGGATGCCAAGTCATATTCAAGACTTCGAATGCGGGCCAGAGCTGGAAGGTAATCAGTCCTGATCTGTCAACCCAGGATCCGAGTCGTATCGTTTCTTCGGGTGGCATTGTGGGTGACAATCTAGGGCAATTCTATGGCGAGGTGGTTTTCGCCATAGCTCCATCAACTCTCCGGAAGGGACTGATTTGGGCTGGAACAAACGACGGAAAGATCTGGATCACGCGCGATAGTGGCGGTCAATGGAGCGATCTGACGAAGAACGTTACGGGCTTACCGGCTTGGGGTACGATCTCTAAAATCGAGCCATCTACCTTCGACCCCGGCACGGCCTACGCAGCCGTTGATTGTCATTTGATGGACAACCGAGATCCATTTATTTTCAAGACTACTGATTTTGGTGCGACATGGAAACAGATCAGCGGCAATCTTCCCAAGGGGCCATTAGGTTATGTCAAATCAGTCGCCGAGGACTCGAACCGCAAGGGTCTGCTCTTTGCGGGTACCGGGAGCGGATTTTACTTCTCTCTCAATGATGGCGGTACGTGGGCCTTGCTCGATGCTGGGCTTCCTCATGCTCCCGTAACGTGGATTGCCGTCCAGAAAAACTTTCACGACGTCGTTGTCTCCACCTATGGACGCGGCATCTACGTACTTGACGACATTACGCCGCTCGAACAGATGGCGAGCGCTGGCACGGAAAGTTCAGTAACGCTCTACAAGCCGCGACCCGCTTACCGGCTTGCTCCGGGCGGCAATGCTTTCCTCAATTTTTCTCTCCCGGCTGCTTCACCGGTGCAGCTCACAGTACTCGATTCTGCCGGGAAGGTAGTGCGGGACTTCAAGAGCGCCCCCGCTCAGTCTGGCCTCAATCGGAAGACATGGGATTTGCGCTACGATCCTCCTCAATTGGTCAAACTCCGTACCCGGGCGCCAGGCAATCCATATATCTGGGACGAGCCGCGGTTCCGCCACGCCGAATCGCGACCAATCACCCACTGGGGGCTTCAGCCGGCTGAAGTCGGTCCCATGGTCACTCCTGGTCAGTACACCGTCCGTCTGACTGTCGGCAGTAAGACCTACTCTGAGCCGATTGAGATCGTTAGGGCTCCGGGGACTGCTGGTACGGAGGAGGATCTGGACGCTTCTGTCAAACTCCAACTTCGAATCCGCAACGATGTTACTGCCGTTTCTGAGATGGTGAATCACATCGAATGGATGCGGAAGCAACTGGAGGATGTCAATCGAATGCTGCGATCGGGCTCTGCGAAAGCAGATGCATCCAGAGCGCTCTCCGGAGTCGAAGATAGGATGGAAACCGTAGAATACAAGCTGATTACCAAGGCAGAAGCAAATAGTGACGACAAGTATTTCTCTGAGGCTTACAAGATTTATCTGAACCTGCTCTGGTTGAACGGCGAGGTGGGCCCCGGGGGAGGCGATGTGGCGGGCGGAGTCAACTATCGCCCGACGGACACCTCAGTTGAGTTGCTGGTCATGCTGGAAAAGCAGCTTGGGAGTGCTCGTGAAGACTATCGGGCACTGATCGAAAAGGATGTACCTGCCTTCAATCACGCTTTGGCAGGTATGGGAGCGGTGCCGCTTCAATAGAGAGTTCCAGCGTTGCGCTGGTCATCTGGTCACATGCAGTCATATTTCGAGGACCTCTGAAAATACGTATGTAACTGTAAGGAGAAAGGGCCGATATAGAGTGTATGTGTCCCCGCTGCAAATCAACGGAGGTCAGCCGTTCTCGCCGTTGGGGACTATTTGACCCTGTCATGCGCCTCTGGGGTATGAGACCGTACCGCTGTCGCGAGTGTCGGACTCGCTTTTACCTGCCTTCTACACTCGATGCGAAGATCAAGGCTGAGCGGGCCTGGCTGCGCGAGGTTCACGATGGCCAGCATGCGCATCAGACTCATGTCAAACAGGGACGCCGGTGAGATAGTTTTTTGGGGATCACACCGATTTCAAAAAAAGTGCTCCAGGACTGAAACAACCCTTCTCTAAGCTCAGCCGGCCTGAAATACAAACATTTACAAAGCATTTGCGCCTGCTTTGGGCAAAGAGTAGCTGGCCCTGGTAAGTGACTTAGGACCAAATGCAGGACAAAGCACCGTGAGGGCCTCTTTACCCTGTAGGCGGTGAAAAATCCTCTATTGATTCTCCTGGTCTGTGCGCCGTTGTACGCGCAGACCGTATCCCTGAGCGTTCCCGCTGTGGATTCCTCAGGCAATACAGTTCAAACAGGTACTGCTTACATTAATTGGCCGCCCTTCTCAGACAACTCGGGCCACACGGTTCAGGGTGGTTCGAAAAGGGTTGGGATAGCTAACGGTACTCTCTCGGTGGCTCTAACGGCCAGCGACAACGCTGGTTACGTCTACACCGTTCTGGTGCAATCCGCATCGAGCGCTGACGTTTTCAAGTGGCGCGTGCCGGCCGCAGGCGCCGTCTCAATGAACCAGCTTGGAAACACTCTTCCGACCCGCAGCAATGCAGTAAGCCTTTCTTTGCAGGACATGCAGTGTTCGGCGGCGCAGGACGGCGTGCTCCGTCGAGTGAAGGGTACTTCGGCTGAATCGCTTCAGGTGTGCGCTGCCAGTGGCAGCAGTTTCTGGCATGCACTTTCTTCAGCTCTTTCCAGCGCTGGAAGTCAGGTCGTCCGGATTCGTGCATTTGGAGATTCCCTCACTCGATGCTGGGGCGCTACGGGCAACACTCGCAGCAGTTGCGCCGGGATCGGTCCTGTTACCCAAGGCAATCTATGGATCGAGCAGTTACGATCATGGATCAACGGTCAGTATCCATCTCACGGAACGGGCATTCTGCCCCTCATGGCAGGCATGCCGTCCACCCTCTCGTATGACTACTACACAGTGTCGGGCTCGACCGGCTGGTACAACGTCGGTGTTCCGACTCAGACGGGAACGCCTAGTGGTAGCTTCGACGGCAAAGCGGGTCTTCAGATGTCGGGCGGAAGTTCCTTCAGCATGTATCCGCAGCGAGGCGACAGTCTGACGATTTATTACACAACGTATTCGAACGTGACGACCGCGGGGTTCACCATTAATATCGACGGTCAGAATCTTGGCACATTCGGAACTGAAAATACCGGCGGGATCATTGCTCCGCACAAAGTCTCCATTTCCGCTCCAGGAGGTCTCGGCAGCCACACAATGTCGCTTTCATGCAATGCCACAAACGGAGGCGCCTGCTATGTATTCGCAACGGAATGGACGGCGGGAACAGTGGGAGTATCTATCGATAATTTTGCAATAGGTGCTTGTCAGGCCGGCTGCTTTGGAACTCCAGGCAATCTGCAAATGATCGACTTGACCAGTGCCGGCGCGAAAAACTTCGATATCGTCGCGCTGGGGACCAACGACTACCTTCGCGGGAGCGTTGCCGATTATCAGAACCAGATGAGTAATCTGATTGGACATGAGCAGAGCCAGAGTGTTGGCGGGATCCTGGTTATGAGCATGCCCTGGAGTTCGGCGGCCAGCAGTAACAACGTTGCACAGCAGCTCGTCTTCCAGACTGCGCAATCTGTGGCCCAGGCCAACAATTGCGATTACCTGGGTTTACCGTTTACTGCCACTTTCTCGAGTGCAACGGCAGAATCGGCGTGGCTTGAGGATGGCATTCACCTCAACGATGCCGGACAATCAGCAATCTTCACCGTCCTTCAGCAGCACCTGACGGCGCCAGTCTACAGCTGGTATCCGGTCCAACTGGGTCTGCCAGTGGCTCAGTAGATCAACTGCTGATCTCGTGAAAGAGGTCAGTATCGGTGGGCTGCAGCTGTCGCTATAATTTCAGCATGTTGCAGCCTACCGAGAAAATCTGGTACAACGGCCATCTGATCGCGTGGGACGAGGCCAAAATTCACGTACTCTCGCATGTCGTCAGCTATGGCAGCTCCGTATTCGAAGGGATCAGGTGCTATGTGACCGACAAGGGACCCGCTATTTTTCGAGCGCGGGATCACGCTCAGCGTCTGCTCAACTCGGCCAAGATATATCGGATGGAGATACAGTTCTCGGTTGATCAGCTAACTGAGGCTTTTGTCCAGGTGATTGGGGCAAACAATCTTGAATCCTGTTATTTGCGGCCTATTGCATTGCGCGGCTACGGGGACATTGGCGTACTGCCCTACAACAATCCCGTTGAGGTTTATGTTGCCGCTTATCCGTGGGGCCGATATTTAGGCGAAGAGGCTCTGGCCGACGGGGTAGACGTTTGTATCTCGTCGTGGAGCCGGATCGCCCCGAATACACTTCCTGCTCTGGCGAAGGCAGGCGCCAATTACATGAACTCGCAGCTGATTCGCATGGAAGCTGCAGCGAACGGCTACGCTGAAGGCATTGCTCTCGACCAGGGCGGTTACGTGAGTGAAGGCTCGGGCGAAAATCTGTTCGTCATTCATAATGGCAAGTTGCTCACGCCCCCGCTCGGCGCCTCAGTCCTGCCTGGCATCACGCGAGACACAATCGTCAAGATTGCTGGTCAACTTGGCATCCCCATCGTTGAAACGATCATTCCGCGCGAGATGCTGTACATCGCCGACGAACTCTTCTTCACCGGCACTGCGGCAGAAGTTACGCCTATCCGTTCGGTAGATCGCATCACCGTCGGGCAAGGACGCCGGGGCCCGCTTACCGAACGAATTCAACATCGCTACTTCGAGGTCGTTAACGCGAGAACAGCCGATGAGTTCAACTGGTTAACGTTTGTGTCAGGGGTGCGTACTACGAGGGAAGAAGTGGGTGCGGGCGTAGTCTAGCTGATGTCGCAGACGATCGTTTCTGAACGAGCTAGAAAAGCTATTCAAGGTCGCGTAGCTGGAACAGATTCTGTCCTTCAAATCGAGTTTGACTCAGCCATCCAAAATGTTGACGACCTGATCCGCCCTCCTGAGACATCGGCGTACCTCGCACCCGGGTTCATCGATGTCCAGGTGAATGGGTTTGCAGGAGTGGACTACAACAACCCAGGCGCTTCAGCGGAGGCTATTGCCGGCTCAATTTGCACTATGTTCATGACCGGCGTCACACGTTTTTTCCCTACAGTGATTACCGGTTCCCGCGAAACCATGCTGGGCGCCATAGCGAATCTAGCTAAGGCGAAGGATCAGTTCTCCCGACAGCGCATGCCAGAGGGCGAAGCGATGCAGGCGTTCCATATCGAAGGTCCTCACATCTCTCCAGAAGACGGCCCCAGAGGCGCTCACCCGCTGGAGCACGTTCGGCCTCCCGACGTAGAGGAGTTTCGTCGTTGGCAGGAAGCCGCCCAGGGAAGTATCCGCCTAGTCACCCTCTCGCCAGAATGGAGCGAGTCAGCAGCATACACGCGAGAGCTGGTGAAGAACGGTGTCGTCGTCAGCATCGGCCATACGAAGGCGACCAGCGCGCAGCTTCAGGCCGTGGTCGACTCGGGAGCAACAATGTCCACTCACTTGGGGAATGCTGCCCATCCGGTCCTGCCCAAGACGGCCAACTATCTTTGGGAGCAGCTCAGCGAAGAGCGTCTGTCTCCTAGCTTCATCGTTGACGGAATCCATATACCAGCTTCTTTCTTTCGGGCCGCCATACGCGCCAAGGGTGCGGACCGCTGTATTTTGGTCACTGATGCAGTGATGCCCTCCATGTGCGAGCCCGGCTTCTACCAATTGGGGCAAGTCGATGTAGAACTGAAAATCGACGGAAGCGTTGTCAAGCGAGGAGAAGGCCGGCTTGCAGGGTCGGCATTACGCATGGATCATGCCATCGGCAACAGCGTGCGCCAGGGGCAAATTGGACTGCCAAGAGCGATCAGCATGGCTACCGTGAATCCGGCTCGGGTTGCGCGGGTTGCTGGGCGTCAGCGTGGTCTCTCCCCGGGTGAAAAAGCTGATCTCATCCGTTACGAGTGGGATGAACACACTCTTAGACTTCGAGTGCTCGAAACGATTGTTGCTGGTAAAAGTGTCTACCAGGCGTGAGGCCCAATCGGGTCCACTAAACTGATTGGAGACACTATGGCATTTACTCTTCCACCACTTCCCTACCCGGCAGATTCGTTAGAGCCCAACATCGACAAAACAACGATGGAGATTCATCACGATAAGCACCATGGGACTTACGTGACCAATCTGAACAAGGCTCTCGAATCCGCGCCTGAGCTCCAGAATAAGTCGATCGAGGACATTCTGTCCGATAATCTCGCTTCTGTGCCGGAGTCGATCAAGACTGCCGTGCGCAACAATGGCGGCGGCCACGCGAATCATTCATTGTTTTGGACTCTTCTTTCAACCAATGGCGGCGGCGCTCCGAGCGGCGACATCGCCAGCATTATCACTTCAAACTTCGGTGGCTTCGATGGTTTCAAGGAGAAGTTCAACGCTGCGGCAACCGGACGGTTCGGTTCGGGATGGGCTTGGCTGGTAAAGGACAGTAGCGGGAAATTCGAGATTACCTCAACTGCTAATCAGGACAGTCCTGTTATCGAAGGGAAGAAGCCCATTCTCGGTCTGGACGTCTGGGAGCACGCCTACTACCTGAAATATCAGAATCGCCGGCCCGAGTACATTGCGGCCTTCTGGAATGTTATTAACTGGGACGAAGTGAACAAGCAGCTTAAATAAGTTTCGAAGGGCTGCGGCTGGCGGGCAACGCTCGCCAGCCGTTCTACTCTGTTTTCAAACCAAGTTCACGGAACCTCTGGGCGGTCTGTTGCAACGAAACGTGATGAATGACTGCAAAGCCCATTCGGGAAGCGACCTCTACAAAAGTCTCGCGATCATCGACGTAGATCGACTCTTCGACGGTCACACCTGCCAAGTTAAGCGCAAGCTTCCAGATCTCGGGATCCGGTTTGCGAAAGTGAACAAAATGCGAGATCACCATAAAATCAGCTAACTCACGCAGCTTGAATTTTCGGATGCGATTTTCGGTGATTCCTTCCCCTTCGTTACTGATAAGGGCTAATTTCAAACCGTTGAGAATTTTCACCCGTTGTTCGAGCGCGATGTTCTCTTCCCACGGAACGGATCCGGCGTAAGCATAACTTTGCACTTGGGCAAGCGTGAAGCTTCGTGGTGACCCGAAAATGACGTTGCTCAAATAAGCTTCAAAGCTTAAGAATCCTCGTTCGAAGCTGTCGAACATCAGATGATGTCGCTTCTCCATGTCCTCGAAATCTATCTGAAACTCTTCACATACTCTCCTTCGGAGCTTGGTATCCCATCCATTCGTCCCTAAGACCCCACCAATATCGCTGAAGAGTATCTGGTACTGTCGTTCGGCCATTAGAGATCAGGTTCGCATAGCTGGGAAGACCTGGATGGGATATCATAAAAACCGCATAGCCTTTAGGGCATGCTCAACTCTGATCAGGGCGCGTAGCTCAGCTGGTTAGAGCGCCTGCTTCACA
>CAXTMN010000143.1:0-11260 GCA_964245395.1 uncultured Bryobacteraceae bacterium | reverse complement strand
GCTAAAAACACGGGCCTTGCGGTCGGCGATATAGTAGGAAAGTCCCGGAGGCACCTTGTCAGAGCTTCGCCATTGTTTGGCCACGTTTGTGCTATTTGTTGCTGGAGCTTCAGCTGCCACCAACACGGCGGTTGATTTTCAGCGACAGGTTCGGCCGATTCTCTCAGATAAGTGTTTCCTGTGCCATGGTCCGGACAAAGGGGCGCGCATGGCGGGCCTTCGGCTTGACATCCAGGAAGGTGCGCTAGCGCAGCGCAAGAACGGGGCGGCAATCGTTCCTGGCAAGCCCGACGCAAGCCTTCTGATTAAGCGGATCTACTCGGACAATCCCAGTTTCCGCATGCCGCCCACCTTCTCGCACCGAACTCTGACGCAAGACCAGAAGGACACTCTGCGGCGCTGGATCGAGCAGGGCGCAACGTGGAAACAGCACTGGGCTTTTATCCCGCCTGTCAAGTCAGCCCTGCCGGCCGTCAAGGACGTCTCCTGGCCGCGCAACGATATCGACCGCTTCGTTCTCGCAAAGATTGAAAGCAGCGGACTGCAGCCTGCGCCCGAGGCAGACCGCCGTACCCTAATCCGGCGAGTGACCCTCGATCTGACCGGCCTTCCGCCTACACCCGAAGCTGTGGGGGCGTTTGTCCGGGATAAGTCTTCCAACGCGTATGAAAAGGTAGTAGACCGCCTGCTTGCTTCCTCACGCTACGGTGAGCATCGGGCGCGGTACTGGCTTGATGCCGCCCGGTATGCCGATACCCAAGGCCTCCATTTCGATAATTACCGCGAGATGTGGCCTTATCGTGATTGGGTCATTTCGGCCTTCAACAAGAACATGCCGTTTGACCGCTTTACTGTGGAGCAGCTTGGTGGCGATCTGCTGCCCGAGGGGACACTCGACCAGAAGATTGCGTCAGGATTTCAGCGCTGTAATGTCACCACAAACGAGGCTGGAATTATTCCGGCCGAAGTCGAAGCGACGTATGCAAAAGATCGCGCGGACACTGCGGGAACCGTTTGGTTGGGTCTGACAGTTGGATGCGCGACTTGTCATGATCACAAGTTCGATCCGATCTCCCAAAAAGATTACTACTCACTGCAGTCCTTTTTCCGCAATACCACCCAAACCACCATGGACATGAACGTTCCGGACACGCCGCCGATCGTCTATGTGCCGCAGGCACAGGATCGCGCCAAGTGGGCCGAACTGAATGGGAGGCGTGACGCATTGCGAAAGGAACTTGCGGCCGAACGCGACCATTCGCTTTCAGATATCGAACAATGGATCGCCTCTCCGGCGCGCGCGGCCATTGCTTCCGACAGTGCTTCACCGCAATTGTTGACCCTCACGGTCGGCAATCAAGTCGAAGCCACGCTTTCGTCAGGCAAGCCGGAAATTTTAGCTCTGCCTCAGGAGGCGACCATCATCGACGCGCCGGCGGCCGACGGCAAGGCTCTACTGTTCAATCAGGGCAGTAAGCTGACCCTGCCAAACGTGCCCGGGATCGACACAGACAGACCGTTCACCATTTCGAGTTGGATGTACCTCTCGAAAACGAAAGGTAACGGAGCGGTGGCCAACCAGTACGACACCATCAAGGGAGACAAACCGGCATCGACAAAGCAGCGTGGTTGGCGTCTTAGTCTGGAGTCAGGAAATCTGGGCCTTTACCCTCGCGCCCCCACTCTTTCTCTTATGGGCGACGACGGGAAGTCGATCAGCGCCCGCCCTGTGCCTCAGTTCGAATTCAAGCAGGACGCCTGGTATCACGTCGTATTTACGTATGACGGCAGTCGCCGCCGGCAAGGGCTCAGCCTGTATGTCAATGGAGCCCCGGTTATGGTGCTGGGAAAGGGCGAAGAGACCAAACCGCTGGCTTCGTCAATCAGGTCAAGTGCTCCGCTGACCCTTGGCAGCGATGGCAATCAGTCCTTCAAAGGTGGCGCGCTGAGTGACTTCCGCATCCTGAACCGGATGGTAGATCCGGAAGATGTTCAGCTTCTATACCTCTCAAGTAAGCTACAGGCCGCCGCGAACAAGACTCTTGAGCAGCTATCCCCAGACGAGCGCGATGCTCTCGCAACCTATTACACGGACAAAGTTGCCCCAGAAACCCGCAAGACTGTCGCCCAATTACACGAAACCGAGCGGGCGTGGCATGATATCCGGGCTCGATCCGCGACGACATTTGTCATGCAAGAGCGCACGGACGCACAACCCGTCGCTCATGTACTCTATCGCGGTCAGTACGACCAGATGCGGGATGAGGTCTCTCCCAATGCTCCCAGCGTACTGCCGCCCATGACACAGTCCATGCCGCGTAATAGACTCGGACTGGCGATGTGGATGGTCGATCCCTCCAATCCGCTAACGGCGCGGGTTACTGTCAACCGCCTGTGGCAGGAAGTATTTGGAAACGGCATCGTGAAGACTGTCGAAGACTTCGGTTCGCAAGGTGAACCTCCCACGCATCCGGAGCTTCTCGATTGGCTGGCGGTGGATTTCCGTGATTCAGGGTGGGATGTGAAGCGCCTTTTCAAGATGATGGTCATGTCAGCTACTTACCGGCAGTCATCGGAAACGACTCCGCAGAAATTGTCTCGTGATCCCGGTAATCGCCTGTTGGCGCATGGTCCAAGGTTCCGCATGGATGGCGAGATGGTCCGCGATTACGCGCTCTTTGCCAGTGGCTTGTTGCAGCCCGAAGTCGGAGGCCCTAGCGCCAAGCCATATCAGCCTTCTAACATCTGGGAAACGGTCGCTATGGAGGATAGCAACACACGTTTCTATCAACAAGACAGCGGCGAGAATCTGTATCGTCGCAGTCTGTACACCTTCTGGAAGCGCGCTGCTCCTCCTCCCTCAATGGACATCTTTAACGCCCCGTCTCGCGAGAGCTGTACGGTACGTCGTGAGCGGACGAATACGCCGTTGCAGGCCCTGGTCACTATGAATGATAAGCAGTTTCTCGAAGCTGCTCGCGTATTGGCTCAGAATGCGCTCGAATCGAACAGGCGGTTCAACGGCGAAGTAAACTACATGGCCAACCGTCTGCTCGCTCGGCCCCTTGACCGCAAGGAGTCCGAGGTTCTGAACAGGTCTTACAAAGACTTCCTCGCCTACTATTCCTCTGCACCGGATGACGCAACGAAGCTGCTGAGGATCGGCGACTCAACCGCCAATCCGAGACTCGCGAAGACAAAATTTGCGGCAATGACGATGGTGGCGAACGAGATGATGAATCTCGACGAAGTTCTGGTCAAATAACTCCCGAGGCAAAGCATGGATTCCAATCCGATTGACGATAGCGTTTTGATGGCCTCGCGCCGCCGCTTCCTGGCGCGAAGCGGCCATGGCCTAGGAGCTCTGGCGCTGTACTCCTTGCTCCAGAAACACGGTGAAGCAGCTACGAAAAGAGCCGTCGGCGGCCTGCCCGGGTTGCCACATTTTGCTCCCAAAGCAAAACGCGCCATCTACCTCCATATGTTGGGCGCGCCGCCTCAGCTCGAGACTTTCGATTACAAGCCGGATATGGGCAAGTGGTTCGACAAAGATTTACCCGATTCGATTCGCCAGGGCCAGCGTCTGACCACCATGACTTCGGCGCAGGCACGTTTCCCTGTTGCTCCCTCAGCCTTCAAATTTGCGCAGCATGGAAAGAGTGGGACGTGGGTTTCCGAACTGCTCCCGCACACCGCCAGCATGGCCGATGACATCGCCGTGATTCGTTCCATGAACACAGATGCGATCAATCACGAGCCGGCCGTCACCTTTTTGCAAACCGGCTTCATGATTGCCGGTAAGCCCTGTATCGGCTCCTGGATCTCGTACGGCCTCGGCAGTATGAATCAGGACCTCCCGACTTTTGTGGTCTTGAATGCCTCGCACTCTAATCCGAGAGCGAACGTGCAGGCCATCTCGGCTCGCTTGTGGAGTTCAGGTTTCCTGTCTGGTCAGTACTCCGGCGTCGCCTTGCGATCGGGCGGCGAACCCGTTCTCTACATCAACAATCCAGATGGCGTGCCCGCGAAGGTCCGCCGTCGCATGCTGGATGCCACTGGCGAGCTCAATCGCATGGAAATGGCCAGGATTGCCGATCCTGAAACACAAGTCCGCATCGCCCAGTACGAAATGGCTTTTCGCATGCAAAGCTCTGTGCCAGAACTCTCAGACATCTCGAAAGAGCCGGAGAGTACTTTCAAGCTCTATGGCGAGGAAGCGCGCAAAGGCGGCACCTTTGCTAATTGCTGCTTAATGGCCCGGCGCATGGCTGAGCGCGATGTTCGTTTCGTGCAGTTCTACCATCGTGGATGGGACGTGCACAGTAACCTGCCGGAGGTGCTCCCCAGCCAGTGCCGTGACGTAGATCAGGGCGCTTACGCCTTGGTTCAGGACTTGAAGTCACGCGGTTTGCTAGAGGACACGTTGGTGATTTGGGGCGGGGAATTCGGTCGAACCGTCTACTGTCAGGGCAAGCTGACCGCCCAGGATTACGGCCGCGACCATCATCCGAAATGCTTCTCCATCTGGATGGCCGGCGGTGGGGTCAAGGGCGGCGTTGTCCACGGCGAAACAGACGAATTCTCCTACAACATCGTCAAAGATCCGGTGCACATTCGTGATCTCAACGCGACCGTCCTTCATCAGTTCGGCATCGAAGACACGCGTTTCACCTTAAACTATCAGGGTTTGGACCAGAAGCTGACCGGTACCGAAAAGCGGGCCATCGTGGTCAAAGAGATTCTCGCCTAAACTCGCAAATTCGCCATGAAAAATGCATCACGCAGGGACTTCGTCAAGACAATCGGGACCGGGTTAGCAGCACCTCTCATTCTTGGCGCTTCCAACAAATCCGGATCGAACAAGCCCGTCCTTGGCGAAGGTGCCCACACCTATGAAGCGACCCACGACTGGGGTATGCTACCGGCCGACATCCAATACGGCAACACCCATGGTGTTTGCGTCGACTCACAGGGACACGTTTACATTCACCACACCGTATACGCCACCAGCGAAAAGCCGGATAGCATGGTGGTCTTCGACAGCCAGGGCAGGTTTGTAAAAAGCTGGGGCCGCCAATTCAAAGGTGGTGCTCACGGCCTGCATATCAGAAAAGAGGGCTCGGCGGAGTTTCTCTATCTCTGCGACACACAGCGCGGCTTGGTCGTGAAGACGACTCTCGACGGTGAGGAAGTGTTCTCGCTCGGTTACCCCAAAGAGTCTGACCCGTATTCAAAACCAGGTCCGGACGGCAAGCTCCTGAAGTACAGTCCGACCAACCTTGCCGTGGCCCCGAATGGTGACTTCTACGTGGCTGACGGCTACGGCTCCAGTTATGTGAACCAGTACAATCGCGACGGCAAACATATCCGGACCTTCGGCGGGCCGGGCAAAGACGCGGGACAGCTCTTGTGTCCACACGGAATCATTGTGGATGAGCGCGGGAACGAGCCAATCCTGATCGTTGCAGACCGCACCAACAAGCGGCTCCAGCGGTTCCGGCTTGACGGCGTTCACCTCGACTTTGTCGAGGGTACTCCTGCACCGTGTCACTTCAACATCTTTCGCAACGGGGAAATGGTTCTGCCCGATCTCTTTGCACGCGTCACCGTTATGGACGCGCAGAATCGCCCCATCGTTAACTTGGGCGACGATTCCCAGAGCGAGTACATGAAGACGAGAAAGCTGACACGCGATCACTTCACTCCCGGCAAGTTCGTCTGCCCCCATGGAGCCTGCTTCGATCACGAAGGCAATATCTATGTTGTGGAATGGGTCGAAGTGGGCCGTGTGACGCAGCTGCGAAAGGCGTAAGCACCTGTACTCTCGACTCACCACGGACAGCAACAATCACGCGAGTCGCTCATAATCTCGCCAGCAACTCAGTCTTTTTCGCGCGAAACTCTTCGTCCGAAATTACGATTTTCTCCCGTAACTCAGCCACCCGTTCTAGCTTTCGGAAGACTTCTTCTGATGGTTCTCCCGCCGGACCCTTTGCGGGGACTTCTCGCTGTGGTGTTGCCGGAGCTACACCGCCACCGTCCCCCGGTGATGATGTGATCGTGCCTGCTTCGGGCGTTGTTGTCTCTCGCCCTTGCTCTTTGACAACAGGCAAATCAGCCAGGGCGACTGAGCCGCGTTGGCTTGTGAATCTCATCGAACCATGGGCGCTTTGTTGTTGTGACACGCCTGTGATCTCGTGGTCTCCCGTGTCATAGACAGTTACTTGCCCTCTCTCGAGGACCGCTAACCGCCGTGTGCTCGGGAAGTAAGCATAGCGAAGGTCGTTCTGGGACCCGCTTGCCGCCGAGACGCCCAGCTCTGTCCCCCACCAGCGGTCCAAAGTATGCTCTGTGACGCCACTGGACCGGCCGCTCGTAGTCCCGTTCTTTTCTGCAAGGGTGGCTAAGTCAGAACAGAGACCGGCCACTCTCGCCTTCAGCGCCTGGTTGAACATGTCGCCGATCATGATCATTCCGCCCCTTGTCCACTGTCCTGTTCCGCCCAGTTCGGGGTGGCTAAACTGGGCCATGACGCCACCGCCAGCCCTCACAGATCGCCATGCAGTCTGAATCGCCTCATCGCTGAATCCATACTGTGCTCTCAATTTCTCGAGTTCAGCTGCATCCAGGCCAGTAGATTGTCTAGCGGTGATTTGCTCGTTGATATTCATTGATCTTTCAACAATCGCCTTGCCTCGGGTCTGGCAAATCGCTTTCGGATGCTTTGCTTGATCTGGTTAGGCGCCAATCCCTCGACCTCAAGAAGCAGATACAAGGGATGAGTGTCTCCGTTTGCGCCCATCCGGGGAATGTCCGAGAGACTGGTTGAGAGGGTCACAAATCCTCCATGCGCAGAGAAGAGGGCCTCGTAGTCTGACCTCATCACCATCTCTGCCGTCTCCCGGCGAATATTGCGAATCGCTCCAAAGGGGAACGAGAATAACTTTACTGTTTGTCCCAGCAGCTGCGTCAGATCGCGGCCGCTATCGACGATTTCGCCCAAAGCCCGGTCGGCTGTGCAAGTCCCTAAATCAACATGATTGACGGTATGGGCTCCCACTTCAAAGCCGTCTGCGGACCACGCACGGAGCTCCCCGGAAGACACATTCTCAAACCGAAAAGCGTACCGGGTTTGGTCGTGAAGAAACGCACGGCCGGTATCGATGAACCCGGAGTTGACAAAAAATGTCGCAGGAAAATTCAATGCCTTCAGGATGGGTGCGCCGTTGGTGCATACGTCGCGATAGCAATCATCAAAGTGAATCGCCACCGCGGTTGCGGGGAAAGGGCGCTTTTCGGCGATCGCGCTGACCAGCGAAGCCGTATCGGTTGGAGGATAGCGCGCACGTAAGGCCAGCAACTGTGCCGCAAACGTCTCCGTGTCTGTGGTCAGAACATCACGGGCGTAGTCGTTAACACGGTGGTGCAGAAAAATCGCAGCGCGGCTTCCTTTCGAGCGATGCCAAGCACGAACGGCCAGGTAAAGTCCAGACCAGTACATACCGAGCGAATACAGATTCTTCAGAATGACGCCCAGGTCTCCGCGGGCTCTCCAGTGCGGCAGGCGCCTCCGCAGCTCCGCCACCTGAGCCCGGCTCGGTTTGGTCCTTGTCTTACGAGTCGTCCGTGGCTGCGGCTCCCGCGTGAACTCGCCGCCTTGTATCGAGGCAACAGCCGCGGCCAGTACCCGCGTTCCTTCCTCGTGCAGTTTTTCAAGAAGAGTATCGGGTGTCTCAAGCCGCTCAATCGGGATCTCGGATGTGGCGATCACATCTCCGGTGTCAAGCCCGCTGTCCACGAAATGGACGGTGATCCCAGCCGACTGTGCCCCGTCATAAAGTTCCCAAAACCCAGGCGGTAACCCGCGGTAATCCGGTACGCGGCCTTTATGAAGGTTGATGCAACCAACCCGCGGCACGCTGAATATGTTCCGGCGCAGCACGCGACTGCCTAGTACAATCCCCAAGTCAGCCCTAAGGTTTTGAAGCTTTGCCACCGCTTCCTCGCCATTCAGATTGGGAACCCTCAGGAGCTCGAGCGCATACTTCTTCGCTATGTCTTCGAACGAATAACAGCGCTCCGGAAATGCCCTTCGCAGCAAGTTAAGCGTGTTCTGCCGTTGCGTAACCGAACGGACCACCAAACTGTCGCTCAAACGGCGAACGCTTCCTAGAACACGCAGAAACGGATAAACGAATCCATCACGCCGAATGTTGTTACGAAAGTTTTTCAAACGCCGGCTCGAAACAGTCTGGCCCTCGTCGAGCAAAATAGCAACCGGTTTAACATCCGGCAAACTGCAGACAGCTTCGATGGCTTCCCGGGTTGGCCTGCTGTCAGCGCCTGTCAAAAAAACAACTCTGAGCATCCCAATTCATAGCTAGTCAGGTCAGCGAACCCACAGTATACAAACCTCCCCACTCCCGGACCCCCTACTCCTTACTGATCACTGCCGCCCAAACGTTTAACTATCTTTTTCCCATGCGTCACTTCCTAATCGCCACTTATCTTCTCTCTTTTCTGCCTTTCCCAGCATTGCTTTCCGCCCAAACCACCAAGTCCGAAGCGCTCGAACAGAAACGCACCGAGGACGCACAGACTCAGGACAAAGACAAGGACGATGCCAGGAAAGCCGAGACGGGAATGCAATACCGCTCGGTCGGACCCTTTCGCGGTGGCCGTTCGCTCACCGCCTCAGGCGTTCCCGGTGACCCCAATACCTGGTATTTCGGCTCCGTTGGCGGCGGTATTTGGAAGTCCACCGACGGAGCTACCACCTGGAAGTCTGTTTTCGACCACGAGAAGACCGGCGATATCGGCGCACTCGCCGTCGCTCCTTCCGATCCCAACGTTATCTATGCCGGTACCGGCGAAGCTTGTCTCCGAGGCAACATCTCTCAAGGTGACGGCATATACAAATCCGTCGACGCCGGCAAGACGTGGAAAAACGTCGGCCTTCGCGACTCGCGTTCCATCGGCAAAGTCATCATTCACCCCGCTAACGCCGACATCGTTTACGTCGCTGCACTCGGGCATCCTTATGGGCCTAATCCGGAACGCGGCGTTTTCCGCACAACGGATGGCGGCAGAAGCTGGCAAAAAGTTCTCTTTGTCAACAATGACACCGGCGCCGTAGACATTACCTTCGACCCTCGTAATCCGCACATCCTCTTCGCCGGACTCTGGCAAGTCCGTCGTCAGCCCTGGACGCTCAGCAGCGGCGGTCCGGGCAGCGGTCTCTACCGCTCAGCCGATGGTGGCGACACGTGGAAGAAGCTCGAAGGCGATGGTCTCCCAGCCAAACCCTGGGGCAAAATCGGCGTTGCCGTTGCTGCAAACTCCGACCGCATCTACGCGCTGATCGAAGCCAAGGAAGGCGGCCTCTACCGTTCCGATGACAGCGGCTCTACCTGGGAGCTGATCAATCCCGACGACCGCTTCACCCAGCGTGCCTGGTATTACATGCACGTCGTCGCCGATCCCAAGGACGCCAACACCGTCTACATCCTCAATGTCGACTTCCACCGTTCTACCGACGGTGGTCGCACTTTCAACAAAATCAAAGTTCCCCATGGCGATAATCACGGTCTCTGGATCGATCCCACCAACACTCGCCGTATGATCCAGACCGACGACGGTGGCGCGACCATCACCTTCGACGGGGGCGCTCACTGGACGCAGGAGAATAATCAGCCCACCGCGCAGTTCTATCACGTTACTGCCGACACTCGCTTTCCTTACTTTCTCTACGGCGCCCAGCAGGACAACACCACTGTGGCCATCTCCAGCCGTGGTTCAGAGGGCAACATCGATCGCGAAGACTGGTACCCGGTTGGCGGCGGAGAGGCCGGTTACATTGCTCCCGATCCTCGTGATCCGCTCATCATCTATGCAGGCGACTACCAGGGCAACATCACCCGCTTTGATAAGCACAACGGACAACTCCGCAATATCACCGTCCATCCTGTTCTCAGCGACGGCAAAGGCGCTGCAGTCCTCGACCATCGTTTCCAATGGACCGCCCCTCTCTTCTTGTCTCCACACGACCCCAAGGTCCTCTATCACGCCGGTGAACGCATCTTTAAGACGACCGATGGAGGCACTCACTGGGAGCCCATCAGCCCTGACCTCACCCGCAACGACAAGAGCAAGCAACAACCTTCCGGCGGCCCCATTACCATCGACGACACCGGAACCGAATACTATGACACCGTCTTCGCAGTCGCTGAATCGCCCCTCACCAAAGGTCTGATCTGGGCCGGTACCGACGACGGGCTCATCCATTTAACTCGCGATGGCGGCGCCCACTGGACGGACATCACCCCCAAGGACTTGCCCGAATGGAGCAAGGTCAGCCAGATCGACGCCTCCGCCCATGACGCAGGCACCGCTTGGGTCGCTATCGACCGCCATGCCAACGACGACCTGAAGCCCTACATTTACGCCACATCCGACTACGGCCAGACTTGGCGAAAGCTTACCGATGGCATCCCGGACGGGTCTTTCGTTCGTGCTGTACGCGAAGATCCCAAGCGCAAAGGACTCCTTTTTGCCGGTACCGAAAATGGCGTGTTCAGTTCGAAAGACGCCGGCGCTCACTGGACGGCGCTGCAACTCAATCTGCCCACCGTGCCCGTTCATGACCT
Source organism: uncultured Bryobacteraceae bacterium (assembly GCA_964245395.1). Lineage (GTDB taxonomy): Bacteria > Acidobacteriota > Terriglobia > Bryobacterales > Bryobacteraceae > Bog-105. The sequence continues at coordinate 614 of CAXTMN010000143.1, read as the reverse complement.
CGTAATCAAAGGCAACGATCTTCTGCTGGCCACTCTCGGCCGCGCCTTCTGGATCCTCGACGACATCTCGCCCCTGCGCCAGGCGACTGACGAAGCTACTCGCGCTGACCTCTGGCTCTACCAGCCGGCCGAAGCTCTGCGAGTTCATTCGCCGCAGTCCCACCCGTCGCTCATCTCGGGTGAGAATCCACCTTCCGGCGCCATTCTCTATGTGCAGGTAAAAGCTAAACCGAAAGAGGCCCGGCTCGATATCCTCGACTCCTCCGGAAAGGTGATTCGCACTTACTCCTCAGCCGTTACAAAGCTCACCGAAGAGCAGCTTGACCCCGAAGATGAAAAGCCCAAAAAGGAGCTCGAACTCAAACCAGGTCTGAACCGCATCATCTGGGACATGCGTTACCAGGGCACTCCCCGCTTGCATGATTACTACTTGTATGAATATGAGGAGGGATCAAAGGGTCCCATGGCTCTGCCCGGTCGCTACCAGGTTCGCCTTACAGTTGACGGGATAACACGCACCGCTCCGCTCGAACTGAAGCTTGACCCCCGCCTTACCGTTTCCGCCGAGGACCTCCAAAAGCAGTTCGCTCTTCTGATGAATATCAACGGCGAGC
>CAXTMN010000142.1:9820-11446 GCA_964245395.1 uncultured Bryobacteraceae bacterium | reverse complement strand
CCCTCACTCCCCACTCCTCCGTCCGCACTTCACCATCCCCGCCGAATTCTCGAGAATGACGTTCGAAAGCACCGCCGTATCCGACTTGTCCGGTAAGTGCGAACAGAAGCCAATGCCTGCATAAAAAGGCCCGTCAAAATGCAGCGTGATGGGCGGGCCAAACTGATGCATCGGTTCGCACTCCCGGCTGACGAAAATAGCGATGGAATCGCCATGCTTTTCAAGACCAATACGCTTTGCCAGGACTTTGGCCAGCGCGCCTCCGAAGCGGTATTGCATGTCGGTGATCATGACCCCTCGCGCCGGACGCTGCGCCAGATGAATCATGCCCGTCCCGTGCTCGGCAATCATCGCTTCCTTAGAGTCGTCGTCCAGGTTCTGGCGGATCATCAGGATCGCCTTGCGGTCGTTGTAGCCGTTCGGGTCGGGAAACGTTGCGTCGGCCGCCAGCGAAACGTCCCCGGACATCTTCTTCCACAAGTAGTGAAATTCATCGCGCGTGTACCAAACGTTATACCCGGCCGAGTTGATCGTGTACTGCTGGCTTCCAGCGTCATAACTGGCGTTGCCCGGCACCACTGCAGCCCCGATGTCAGACTCTCCCTGAAATAGGCCGATCGGTTTATTGACATTCCTGCTCGGCCGGTGAAAATCTGCCGGTGGAGGTACTTGTTTGTGCGTAGGCGAGCCCGGCTGCGCCCAGTCCGGCACGGCTGGCTTGGGCTTTGCTTCTGAATCGACTGCTTGTGCACGCAACCCATGCGGCAAGGCACACAGCAAACACAGCAGCACCGATGCCGCGCCAGAGCGTTTGACTGCGGAGTAATAAAAGTTGATCTCCCTCACGAAGGAACTCTATCAGACCCCGCAAGTTCCCGTAAGCCGGCAAAGTCATTCACCACTATGCAGCGGGCGAGCCCTTGTCTTCAGTTTCCAGTGCTCGAATCTCCCGCGTTCCTCGCAAAGGCAGCAGCCACAGGCACGATAGAAGCACGCCTGCAGCCCCAACGAGTAGAGTCGCTGGTACTCCCACTCGCTCGGCCAGGAAGCCGCCCACGAGTGCGCCGAACGGCAACATCCCCCGCGAAGCCAGTTGCATCCCCGCGTTCACCCGGCCAATCACCTGCCCGGGAGCAAGGAATTGCCGCAGCGCCGTTTCGTTCACGATGTAAATCGTCCAGGCCAGGTCGCCTAACAGCTGCTGCCCGCATAAGCAGATCAATCCGATTCGCGGAAACTCAGACGACAGCGGGATCAACAACTGCGCGCATCCCACCACAACAGCCGTCCCAAAAAACATCGGTCCTAGTCCGTGCCGCGCAGACATCCGTGGCGCTATATAAGCCCCTGCCACGCTGCCCGCTCCCCCCAGGCCGATCGCAATCCCCAAAGCCGACGTGCTCATGTGCACGATCCGAATCGCATTCAATAAATACAGCGGATAGATCAGACCCATCGACAAAAACGCCGTCCCTGATCGCAGCAGCAGCAAGCGAAGCGCCGGATGAATCCAAATGAACTGAAATCCCTCCAGAGCTTCTGATAACAGCGGAACCTCTCGCTTGCGCTTCGATGCAGCCTCTGGCTTTCGAATCGCCCACACAGAAAGCGCCGAAACCACAAACG
>CAXTMN010000142.1:0-9810 GCA_964245395.1 uncultured Bryobacteraceae bacterium | reverse complement strand
CCGTGATGGCCTGTATCAGTGCTCCGGTGAATGCCGGTCCCAGCATCTCCGCCGCCGACGCCGAGAGACTCAGCCGCCGGTTGCTTTCGAGCAGTTCCTCGGAGGCCACTAATGCCGGTAAATAGGATTGATATGCGACATCGAACAGAACAGTCAACGCGCCCGCCGCGACTGCCACACCGATCAGCACCGCAATGGACAGCATGTGTCTATACGCTGCGAATGGAATCAGCGCTAACAAACCGGCTCGCCCCAGGTCGGTCGCGATCATCACCGGGCGCTTACGTAAACGGTCCACCGCCACGCCAGCGCCGACCCCGAACACAAGAACCGCTGCGCTGCTAACCGCCGAAAGTACCCCCATCTGCTCGGCACTCGCGTTCAGTATCAGCAAGGCCGTCAGGGGAAGACCCTCTCGAGTGATCCTCGAACCAATCTCGGAAATGCTTTGCCCAATCCAAAGCTTTGCGAAGTCTTTTTGAATCTGAACCCCCACCCCGCCAACCTAGCAAGACACCGGAGCGGATCTGTCCCGCGCTGGGCGCGTTCCCCTTCGAACTACTTCTCACCCAAGCGCAGAGATCCAGGGCTCGTCTTCAAATTCTGGCGCACCCACCAGATCACGCCATAGATCATCGGACTGCAGGAACACGTCTCACCGCTGGTAGCGCAGAATAGAAACATTGATGCCCAGCTATCGCCCGCTAGATCCCCTCCTCAGTGGCAACCCGGAATGATTAGGAAGACATCGAACTCTTTCGCAATTTGTCTGCTCGCTGTCTCGGTGACGGCCAGTCGATCCTTTGCCGAACCTGTATCACCCGATGTTCGCATCGTCGCGCGCAGTGGAGGCTACACGCTGATGCGAAATGGTCAGCCGTTCTTTATCAAGGGAGCAGGCGGCGGCCCCCAGTATCTGAACGAAGCGGTCGCAGCCGGTGCGAACTCGATCCGCCAATGGTCAGCCGACGAAGAAGCGCTCGAACGCGTCCGCCAGGGAGGAATCACGGCGCTCGTCGGCCTGCCTCTCGGCATCCCGCGGCAAGGCTTCGATTATTTGGATACTGCAGCGGTTCAAAAGCAATTCGCTAAGACCATAGCCCTGGTGCGCCGCCTCAAATCTAATCCCGCCGTGCTCATCTGGGCACTCGGCAACGAAGTTGAGCTCAACGCTCCCGACGAACAGCGCATCGCCGCCTGGAAGGCTTTAGAGCAGCTGGCGCGCGCAGTCAAGCAGGAAGACCCCGCTCATCCCGTAATCGCTGTACTTGCCGGTCCCGGTAAGAATAAGCTTCGTGAGCTCGACCAGTACTGCCCATCGCTCGATGCCGTCGGAATCAACACCTACGGCGGCATCCTCGGCCTGCCGGAGACCATCGCCGCGCAAGGTTTTCGCCGCCCTTATATCGTTACCGAGTTTGGGCCGCGCGGCCATTGGGAAGTCGCCAAGACCGCTTGGGGCATGCCCATTGAAGACACCAGCTCACAAAAAGCCACACTAATCGCCAAAGGATATGAGCACGCCATCGCCCATCAGCCGCAATGCCTCGGCGCCTATGTGTTTCTCTGGGGCCAAAAACAGGAGAAAACCCAGACTTGGTACGGCCTCTTTCTAAACGATGGCAGTCACGTCGCGGGCGTCGATACCATGCAATATTTCTGGACAGGCAAGTGGCCCGCACATCGCGCTCCCGTCATCGATGGCGTCATCGTCGCCACAGCGCCAGACCCCGATAGCCAGAGTGCCCAGGACGTTTTCCGCCCCGGCTCGCGCATTGTCTGCTCGATCAAAACCAGTGATCCCGATAACGACCCTTTCACCGTCACCTGGGAACTGCGGCCCGATGTCGCCAACAATCGCAGTAGTGGCGGGGACTTCGAACCTCCCGCCGTACCCATCGCTGCAGCAGTCGAAAAGCAGGACGGGACATCCGCTGTCATTCGCCTTCCTGAAAACGCCGGCGACTATCGCATCTTCGCCTACGTTCATAACCAGTACAAGGCTGCCGCCACCGCTAACCTCCCGATCGAGGCCAAATAGTCCTTCCCGGTCAGATTCTTCTACCTAACCCATTACCCAGACCGGCCAATGTAGTCTTCTACAGACCCTTCACTTAGCTTGGCCCGAAATAATGGTCGCCCCCATTTCCGCCAGCTGAATGTCTTCCACCTGCGGCAACCCGCTCACCGCTATTGCCCCTACCACGCGACCGTCCTTCCACACCGGCACCCCGCCGCCCCAGCCCGTAAACCGCCCATCTCCGAAATACGCCATCTCGAAACTCTTCTCCGGGTTGCGTGCGGCAATGCCAATCTCCTTGCTGGGCTTGCGCTCCCGGGCAGCGCTGTAGGCCTTGTTCATGGCAATCGTAATGGACGAGAGCGGAGCCCCATCCATTCGCGCCAGCGCAATCAGCTCCCCATGGGCGTCGCACACCGCAATCACGCCCGCTTTCCCGCGGTTTTGCGCCTCGGCATAAATCGCTTCGATTGCGCGGCGTGCTTCCGCGTATTCGATGATTGATTCAGTGATCATGATCGAAGGTATCCCATGCTGCCCGTGCGCTCGGAGCACAGCTGTGCTCCCACAATCACGAACCAGACAGCGTGGCCCAATACGATGATGGTCATGCCATGGACATCGAGCCGCAGATGGCCCGTTGCTACGCCGGCGATAACGAGCGGAGCAATGACGCAGCCATAAATCGCCACCCCACGGCCCAGCCCTCCATTGCGCAGCGCCGAAATGGACCACAGCAGCATGGCAACTGAAGCAGCGACTGCGTAAATCCGCGCGAAGGCTTGATTAATCTGAAAAATTCCGTCAATGACGATCCGCCATTGCTGTGCCGCAGCAGGAAGGTCCCGGACCATGTGACGCATAATGTCCGGAACAATAAATCCGCTGACCGCCGCCGCGATGAACACCGCTGCGCAGGCGAAGCCATACGTGACGATCCCCGCGAAAGCGATGCGATCGGCAGCCGCAATCCGCCGCACCAGGCCGCAAGCGCCTAAGAAAACGAGGACGAAGCTACTGATAGCGAGCGAGTGCGCTGCTGCCGACGTAACCGCTAAATGCGCCACTTGGTCGGCTGTGAGCGAGCCCGGCCCCCTCGGGTGAATGGCCATCGTTAGCATGCCGCCAATTGAGCCCGCAATCAGCGCCATGCCGGCTTTGCGATCGTCTGTCATGTTGCCACTCTAGATCGAAATCCGCTGTCTGCGACAGTGTATTTGCAGGCCACGGTGCGATACCGGACAAAGGGGGCACATATGTCTGTTAACGCCAATAGACCCAAGACGACGGGGGCGAAGTCGCTCGCCGGGTCTCACCCCAAGACAGATCGCCGGATCCTGCGCACCCGCGACACCCTCGGCGATGCGCTCGTCACCCTCATGCAGGAGAAGAACTTCGACGACATCACCGTTCAGGATGTCCTCGACCGCGCAGGCGTCGGACGCTCCACCTTTTACGTCCACTACCGCGACAAAGACGACCTGTTCCTCAGCGATGTGGAAGATTTTTTCGAGCTCTTCTCAACAGCACTGACCCGGCATGGCGCAAGCACCAGACGCCTCGCCCCCCTGCGTGAGTTCTGCACCCATATCCAGGATGTTCGTGAGTTCTATGCAGCCTTGGTGCAGTCAGGCAAGGTGAATGATGTTATGACGCTCGGGCGGGGAATCTTCGCCCGTTCCATTGAGGAGCGCTTACGGCTGGCAGGCATCGAAACAGATCCGGTCCACACAGCCGCCCAGGCCCAGGCATTAGCCGGAAGCATGTTCTCCCTCCTCGATTGGTGGATCGACAAGGGCATGACTCTTGATCCCGCCGAAATGGACGACCTCTTCCATCGCCTCGCCTGGAACGGATTGGCGTCGCCCTGATCAAACTCGAAGCAGCTACCGCTTCGGATGAAAGGGCACATCGCTCCGCCCGGCACTGGCTGGTTCCGGCGTGTCCATTTGCAGATTCACCACAATTGGTTCCTGACCGCTGCGCACCACCACGCATTCACAAGCCTCATCCGCCAGCGCATTGATCTCCTGATGAGGCACAAACGGCGGCACATAAATGAAGTCGCCCTGCCCCGCTTCATCGCTGAACTCGAGATGATCCCCCCACCTCATCCGGGCCCGCCCCTTAACCACATACAGAACGGTCTCCAACTCACCGTGATGATGCGGTCCGGTCTTCGCATCCGGCTGCACCACAACCGTACCCGCCCAAAGCTGACTCGCTCCCGTCCGGGCATGCGTAATCGCCGCCGCCCGCGACATACCCGGACTCTGCGGCGTATTCGCATCCAACTCGCCCGCCCGAACAATCTTGACGCCCTGATCCTTCCAATTCATCCCACAGATTATGCACCATCACGGTCACCCTCGGATCTACACGCCATCTAGCGCAAACCGCAAGTCGCCCCAACGAGTTCTTGCAGTTTTCTCGCCGTTCAGAACATCGGGGGCTCTCCACTCCTCACTGACCGCTGATCACTTCTCACTCTCCACTGACCACTTTTCTACTGACTCTTGAAGATCGCTTGAACGGGACTGCGGGTGCCGGGAAACACAAGCCCCACTGAGCTTGCCAGGAGTGCTTTCAACGGCGGGAGCGCGCAACGTTCGATACGCTAGCAACCAAAGCGTGATGCCGGTCCCAACATACGACAAATTCATCGAGCCGATACTTCGGTATCTTGCGTCTCGCCCTGACGGTTCTGCCGCAAAGGACGTGCATGACGCGGCCGCTGCAGTCGTTCATGTGTCCGACCTGGAGCGTCAGGAGTTGCTGCCTAGCGGTGTGCAGCCAGTCTATAAGAACCGTGCAGGATGGGCTCACGATCGCCTTAAGCGTGCTGGACTGTCGAGTAGCCCCAGGCGGGGTTACTGGCAGCTGACGCAGCAAGGATTCGAATTCGCTCGAACACATCCTGGCCCACTCTCCGCCAGCGATTTGGAGAAGCTCGCAGTCCGATTCAACGACGTGCGCTTAAGCCCAATCACCGGCGAAGGTGCACTCGCCGACGTGCTCACGCCAACAGCGCCCGTATTATCGATTGCGAGCCCCGACGACCGGCTGGGCGAAGCGCTTTCGGAATTACGGCACACCGTGGCCACGGAAATTCAAGAGGCATTGGCTGCCGTGTCACCCGCGTTCTTCGAGACTGTCGTGCTCGATGTCCTGCATCGAATGGGATATGGAACGAGCAGGACTGATTTGCAGCGGGTAGGTGGCTCTGGAGACGGCGGAATAGACGGTGTTATCTCGCTCGACAAGCTTGGCCTCGAAAAGGTATACGTGCAGGCGAAGAGATGGCAGCAAACCGTTGGTCGACCGGACGTCCAAGCATTCTACGGTGCCTTGGCTGGGCAGCGCGCGGCAAAGGGCGTGTTCATCACGACTTCTGCATTCACTGCACAGGCGAGCGCTTTTGCGCGATCGGTCGAGCGAATCGTCCTTGTCGATGGGCATCGCCTCGCCGACCTGATGATTGAATACGAGGTCGGCGTAACCACCCGTACCGTTAAGGTACCCAAACTGGACAGGGACTACTTTGACGAGGAGTGATCTTCGCCCGCGTTAGTAGTGCCGTAAAGAATTCGCATGTGCCGGGATTTTCTTCAACCTCTTCGCTGCAAACGCAAGCACGGCTTTGATCTAGGCCTCGGTTACGTCGAAAGCATTTGTAAGATCACGGATGCTCTCACCCAACTCGAGGCTCTCAAAAATCGGTTGAACGGGGAGTGCGGGTGCCGCGAAACACCCAAGCCCCGCTCATTTTGCCAGGAAATGCTTTCTACAGCGGAACATTGTGACCAATTAAGCATGAGTAAGGCTTCCTCTACGATTGTATGATTTCGTATAACCGAGAAGTCGGCCTTTGTCTTCAGATTTCCGAGCCAGATCAGAACCGGTCAGCTGCAGCGCTCAACTTATGCAGTAATCGTAATCCGCCGAGTGGGATGAACTCCAAGTTCGTATGGCTGCACCCCTTGGCAGTGTATTTTCAGGCAATTGGTAATTATTACTGGGGAACTAATATGGCTGCAAGCGCGTGATCCAAATTTCCGCGATGGCACCGAGAGGCGGTTAATTACGCCTACCTCTCACGTCGTCAAATCGCGGACAATTGGATGAGTTTCTAACACCGTTTATTGGATTGGTAGGCGGCTGAACGCGACCAGGGTCATTCGAAGTTACGCTGCCATAATCAGGAATTTTGGGTGGAACCCTTTCCACCCCTCTGCCAATGCCCCGATCGCAGTTTTGAAAGCCTCCGTATCCACCGCGAGGTTTGGACCCATGAATGTAGACATTTCGCGGATGGCGGCCGCCCCAATCGCAGCTATTCCCAGGAAACGCTCGTTGGGGGCACCGAGATTGAAGTCGAGCGACCAACACGTTATGCGTCCTAGCCGCCGCATCAGGGTACTTCTACTTCCGATTATTGAATCGTCCTCGTCAAGCGTTGTAAATAAACCGCTCCACGGTATCATATCCTTCACTGTGGAGAAGAATCCAGCGACTAACGACTCTAGGGAGAGCTTCAGAGTTGTAGGTCGGTGCAGAACTAGATCGTTGACAACGTCCACTGAGAGTGAACTCTGGAGCATATCGGACCACTGCCGTTCGCTTGAAAACATTAAGAATTCTCGGAACGCTGCACCAAGCAAATCCCGGTTCATCCGGTGCGATAGGTGCACAGCGTTAGAAAAGTACGGCAACAGGCCGCGCTCGGGTGCGATCCGATCCGGAAAGCCATCTACTTGCCCGCGCGCGAGCAGTTCAGCGAGCTCAAGTCTCTGGATCTCCGGCATAACAAGTTCGAGCCGATCATTGATACCTCTGTCAAGGTCAGAGACGAAAGATCTGGAGAGACTCAGCAGCCGCTGGGTGGGCTCAAGCGGATAAACGCCCAGTTCAACACCTAGCCCAAGCCAAAAGACCGTTTCAATAGCCTCCCCCGCCTGCGTGAAGGTCAACGGCAGCTCTCCTGCTGGTGGCCAGCGTAGTCGCGTGAACGCACCAAAATTAAACTGTTGCTGTCGCAGCCTTGGGTTCATTAAATACAAACTGAAGGGGCAAAAGGTAGCTTCGACTCGGTTTGCAAACGGAGATGTGATCCTGTCCAGGAACAAAGATGTCGTTGTCACAGTCGAACTTGTCCATATAGACGATCTTGTCGTCTTTTCCCCATACAATCTCTGCGACAAGGGCGCTGACGTTCAATAAGACTCGAGCCATCCGCTCGGTCTTCGGCCTGAGATTGCTGATAAGCGGCGAAATAGAGGCAAGGTCAGCAGCCATCGTCGAGTGCTGAAGAACACCTTTTCCAAGCGAACCAGCAATCTCAAGAAGTGCTCCGTATTTCCCGGAAACGGATACCCCGCTGTGCGCCGGCGCAAATAGGCGAAGGTGAGCCGTGAGACACGCGTATCGATCACCCCTCATGATCTCCTCAACGGCGGATAGCCTCGCCTGCGAATAGATCTTGAACATCTCTTCGGCTTCTTTCGGTGGGCTTGCAGCTGTTTCTAATAAACTCCTCAGGTGCTCTAGGTTCGGTACTTTGCTCTCAGCAGCGAACTTCGCCTCGACCAAGCGCTCTACCTCGTTCGCGAGGTCAAGAAACCAGTGTCTGACGATAGTTGCACCTGCAGAGTGAGCAACAACAAACAACCGGGAGTAGCCGGGAAAACTTTCTCTCCACATCACATCTCCGTCCAGCCCGCTCATTGCTGAAACGGAGTTCAAGGGCTCAGTATACGTCCACGGCGCTGGCATGGGAAAGATTTGAAGCAGAACTTCGCCAAATTCAAGCGCGTTTGGCCGCACACCGGTGTTTACGCTGTCATAACGGTAGAAAAAAACATCGGCTTTAGACCATCGCAAGATCTGGTCGCTAACCCTGTCCATCAAGATATGGAAGTTCGCCCATGTGGTGTCTGGATCTCCTGCCCATCCGTGGACAAAAACAACGGCGGTATCCGCCGACTCCTCCGCCAGCATAACGACGCACTTTCCATTTGTAGCTTCAAATCTAGTGTGTCCTGTGAAGTCCACAGTAAGACTATATCCCGAGCGATGGGCAGTCTATGGCAAACCATCCGGGGTAGGGGTATCTAAGCGACGCCGTTAGGAATCGACTTGCTTAACGGCAAGCCTAGCAAATAACTTCGCCGAGTCGCGCCGTAACCGGCGCGGTACCCGAGACCTATTCCAGCAGCGCCGACGCAGGGCTTGCGCCTGAGTCAGCCATTTGAAGCCATGCGACGATGAGAATTGTCGGCTCTCAGGATGGACCATGACAGAGTGGCTTGGAGTTGCTGAACACGTTGATTCTATCGACGAGCTGAAATCCTATGCTCTCCTGCTGGACAGGCTCCTGGTACGTCGAGCTTACGAACCATATCTACCGCAGAGGGATGCATCTTCCGGAGAGGCATCAGGCCTTGCAAGTCTGCGGCGAGAAGCGGAATTCGAGTATTTAAAGGCCAGGGATATTCTCCAGATTGGTCAGGGCTTTTTTGAAAGACCGCCAACGCTTCCGCCTTCTCCAGACTCCGATGAGTTCGCAAGAGAGGCGAAGCAGCGTCGCCACGCTTACCTCGAACCTAAGAGTGAGAATTTCGTCAGAGCATCAGCATACGATTGCTCTCGGGCATTAGCGATCCTTTTCACGGCGAGATTACGGACCCATGCGGTTTGTATTGCGCGCCCCGTGGAATACGAGAGTTCGGATCCGTCGTTCCCCAAGGAGACGTTTACTGAAAGCTTAAAAGAGGAACTTTCGTTAGCTATGGACGAGACGATGAAGGTCGGCGAAGTGGTGAGGCTAATAGTGCCACATATGCCCAAGCCGGACGACTCCACCCCCTGGGAGCGGATTGAGGATTTTCGGAAGGACCCTGACACGAGGTCAGCACTGCGGGGGCTTAGAAGATGGATCGGAGCATGCTCCAGAAGTATTGAGTCTCCTCGGGAGACTGCTGAGGAACTCGAATATTTGATCGAAGAATATAAATCCTTTCTTCGACTTCACGAGATCAGGTTTGGGCGTAGCTTGCTTGAGGTGGTCCTGGTAACAAGCGCTGAGATCGTAGAAAACGTATGCAAGCTCCGCTTTTGTGATTTGGCGAAGATGCCGTTCAGAATGAAGGAGAAAAGAATAGCGCTGCTGGACGCGGAAAAGAATGCGCCAGGCCGTGAGGTTTCCTACATTATCAAGGCGAACAGCGCAATCCCTGGGTAATACTAAGCCGCTTGCAAGGTACAGATCGGCCAGAAAGAGATGAGCTCGGATTCAGCCACTTGTATCCTGGAACCTGACCAACGGCGAGAGCCCGCACCGACGCCCCGCGCGATCACGACCCTTTCGCCTGAACTTATAAATTCTTACGATAGGACCCGCCCTCGGGCTGCTCGTGCTTCGCCGAGCGATAAGCTTCCGAAACTCGACCAATGCCGCAACGTATGAGGTCTTAAAAGACTCGGACAGAGACTTGCCCCGGGGGTTTCGCCTTAACTGCGGAGGCTTCTGCTCAACGCGCGATAACTCAAAAACACTTCCGGAACGGTTGTGACATCCCGAGGCTGTCGGAAGATGTTGCGCAGCTCGCCCATGAGCCTTTTCGGCATACAAACTTGATTTCCGGATCGATACCGTTAACGTCACTTTTGTGCAATCCTCCTCCTCCCCTTCACACCCCAATCAACAGCCAGTCGTCGCTCCTTACTCCCTCACACGAGAGCCGAAGCGCTCCCTCCATCCGCCCCGAAGCCCGCCAACAAAGCTGTCCCTG
>CAXTMN010000141.1:3279-11474 GCA_964245395.1 uncultured Bryobacteraceae bacterium | reverse complement strand
AACGGGGAGTTCCGATTCCGAATCGCGGGACATCGACGCGGCCGTAAGACAGGTTATCGGCGGCGCGGTGGAGGCGGGCGAGATAATCGATTTGTTCGCCGCCGCCGGCCTTGACGCGGCGCGGCTGGACATCCTCAGCGACGACTTTCTCCAGCGGGTGTCGGCCCTGGAGCAAAAGAACCTCGCTCTCGAAACGCTGCGGAAGCTGCTCAACGATCAGATCAAGATTAGCGAGCGGACCAATCTTGTACGAGCCCAGAAATTTCGCGAGGCGCTGGAAAAGGCGATGCTCGGCTACACGAACAAGCAGATTTCGACGGCCCAAATGATCGCGCACCTTTTGGAGTTGGCGAAATGGGTCCGCGAGGCGAAGCGGCACGGGGAGGAGCTCGGCCTCAGCAACGAGGAGACGGCTTTTTACGACGCCCTGGCGGAGAACGGGTCGGCCAAAGAGGTGATGAAGTCCGACCAGCTCCGTTTGATGGCCCGCGAGCTGGCGGAAATGGTCAAGAAGATGCCCAAGCTCGACTGGACGCAGCGGGAAAGCGTGCGGGCGGACCTGCGGCGGAAGGTCCGCCGGCTGCTGGCGATGTACGGCTACCCACCAGACCTCTCGGAGGACGCAACCCAGCTCGTGCTCAAGCAGGCAGAGTTATCGACGGAGTATCCGAGTGACGCGGGCTACGGACGCCTCGTCGGAGAGCCGCACGACAGCATGTAGCGGACCTCGCTCCGCGCTGCCAATGCCGGGTCTTGGACTATCGTTGGTCGCCATTCCGCTCATTCAATCGAATCGCCTCCGGCTCGAGAAAAGAAATAGGTAGCGTCCCGCGCGGAGATTCTAGCCGGATCCTCGGCCATTCGGAGGTTGAGCGCCGGAAAGCGCTGCAGGACTACTAATCGGCTTGTGTCCGGCGGTTGTGGGCGACACGCTAAACGGAGGTTGGCCTTTCGCCGGCTCCATTGCAAAAGTACGCCGTTCAATTCGCAGAAACCGCTCGCTACCGAAACTGCTCCCACTAGCTCACCGCCAGCTGCACAATCGTCTCGAAATGATACGTTTGCGGGAACAAATCAATCAGCGTCATCCGCTCTATCCTGTACGTCGAAACCAGGCTCTTCAGGTCTCGCCCTAGAGTAGCCGGATCACAGCTCACCAGCGTCAGTTGGGGCACCCGAAGCCGCAGGATCTCTGCTGTCGCTAAAGCACCCAAACCCGTACGCGGTGGATCGGCCACCAGTAGGTCAGGCGCCGCTTGCAACCTTTGTAAAAACTCTTCCGCCGAGCCCCTCTGGGCCTGTATCCTATCGCCCTTCTGCGTGGCGTTCAACTCCAGATCGCGAAATGCCGATGCGCCGCGTTCAATCGCGTGCACGGTCCCAAAACGGTCCGCTAAAGGCAGCGTGAACAGCCCCACCCCAGCGTAAAGATCTACCGCCGATTGACCCTGCGCCTCCCCGATCACCTCGTCGATCAGCGCATCGACCAAAAACCGGTTTACCTGGAAAAAAGACCCTAAGCCGATTCGATAACTGTGCCCTGCAGCTCTATAGTCCATCGGTCCGTTAGCCAGCTGCGGTATGAAAGTGCCACACCAATCGAAAAAGCGCGCCGCCACCGGCCTCATCGAATCGCCAATGGTTAGCTGCACCTGCTCCTCATTTGTAAACAGGTCGAGACTCTGAAGAAAGTCCGGCCACTGCGCTTGCTTCGCCGCCTTCTGTACCTTCCCGATCACTTCGTTCAGAACCGGAGACGAAATCGGACAGTGCGTAATTTCGCACAAGTCGTGCGACCCGGCCCGGTGGAATCCTGTTCGCCGATTGCGGAAATGCAGCTGAATCCGGTTGCGATAGTTCCACTGCGGTCCGCTGACAACGCCAATCTCGTCCTCATAGTTGATCCCGCCAATCCGTCGTAACGTCTCACGCAGAATCGCTTGCTTCTGCCGGAGCTGTAGCTCATAATCCGCGTGCTGATAGTGGCATCCACCGCAATGGGTAAAGTATTCGCACCCCGGAACGACTCGCCCTGGAACCTCATTCAGAGCCTGGAGCACAGTGCCCCGCGCCACCCCGCTCTTCATCCGGGTTGTTGCGATCTGAACTTGCTCGCCTGGCAGCACGAACGGAATCAATACTACCTGGCCATTCACCCTGGCCAACCCATCTCCGCCATAGACCAGCTTTTCGACCTCTACGTTCACTTCCCTGGCTGCTTCAGTCCTTTCGCTAATGCTTTTACCCATCCCTTACGATAAAGATTCCTTCTCTTGCATGAAAGCACGCGTCTTATCCGGTGTTCAACCCAGCGGTCAATTGCACATCGGCAATTACCTCGGAGCTCTCAAAAACTGGGCCGAAATCCAGCACCGGTACGAAAGTATCTTCTGCATCGTCGATCTGCACGCGATCACCGTTTACCAAAAACCGGCTGAACTCTCCGCCAAAATCAGGGAGACTGCCGCTCTATTCATCGCGTCCGGCATCGATCCCCAGCAGTCCTCAATCGTCGTTCAATCGAGCATCTCCGGCCACGCTGAGCTTGCCTGGCTGCTGACCTGTGTTACCCCCATCGGCTGGCTCTACCGCATGACTCAGTTCAAAGCAAAGGCCGAGAAACAAGACACGGTCAATGATGGCCTCCTTCAATACCCTGTGCTGATGGCTGCCGATATCCTCCTCTACCAGGCCAGCATCGTACCGGTAGGCGAAGACCAGTCTCAACATTTGGAACTCGCGCGCGATATCGCCGCCCGCTTCAACTCTCTCTACGGCGAGACCTTCGTGATGCCCGCTACGAGTCTCCCCGCCGTGGGCGCACGCATCATGGGTCTCGATGATCCCACCCAGAAAATGAGCAAGTCCGCGACCGGCTCAGGCCATGCAATCGGTCTCCTTGACGATCCCCAGACCATTGCCAGGAAAATCTCCCGTGCCACCACCGATTCGCAACCCAGCGTCAATCCCGATAACATGGGTCCGGGCGTCACCAACCTGCTTACCATCGCACAGGCCTGCGATCCCGCCGTCACCATAGACAGCGTTGCGGGACTCCGTTATGGCGACTTCAAAAAACTCGTAACCGAAGCTGTCATTGCTCGCCTGCAACCCATTCAGCAGCGATATCGGGAGATCAACGCCGATTCCGGTTATCTCGATGCAGTACTTCTGCAAGGGCGGGAGCGGGTGTTGCCGCTCTCCAATTCCACCGTCGACTCGACAAAACGCGCCATGGGTCTGTTTGCGTAGCGGGCTCGCCTTCAGGCGCTATCATGGGGTTGCTTGAGCACGCAGACCGCGCCTCTAAGGCCTGTTGAGCGCAGCCGCAGGTTCAGGTCGTGGCTGATCGTCATCATCACGAACTTGCTCTCTTTGATCTGTATGGTCTGGGTGCTGAATGGCGCCGGCCTGAACCAGATCTGGGGCGAGATCAAACACCTGCACTACCGCTGGGTGCTCGCAGCCGTTCTTTCCGATATCTTTGTTTACCTGCTGCACGGGTGGCGCTGGAAGCTGCTGCTCACTCCCATCGAGCGCATTCCCTACATCAAATACGTCGAGGCAATCTACGTCGGTCTTTTTGCCAATGAAGTCCTCCCCCTGCGCGCCGGGGAACTGATTCGCTGCTTCCTCCTGTCGAAAACCAGCGAGATCCCGCTCTCAGTCACTTTTGCCTCCGCCTTGATCGAGCGTATCTTTGATGGCATCTGGCTCATGGGTTGCTTCTCTTACTGCCTCCAGTTAGGCCGCCTGCCCGAGGTTCTCTTGAAAGGCGGTTATATCCTCGGGGTCATCATTCTTTTCCTCACCCTCATCCTCGCCTACGCCATGTACGCGAAAAAGCAATCTCTTGACCTCTTCTTCGGCATGGCTTGGCCGCGCTGGTTCAATACCCTGATCGAGGACCTGCATCTGATCGGGCATTCGCGCTACCTCTACCTTGCTCTCCTCGTGAGCGGACTCTATATGCTCGCTCAAATTCTTCCTATCTTTTCCCTCGTAAAAGCCAGCAGCCTCCCCGTTCCCTTCACCGCCTCTTTCACCATGCTTGTGCTCCTGCGCCTCAGCAGTGTCGTCCCCCAAGCCCCCGGCAATCTCGGTTCCTTCCAGTGGGTCACTGCCAGAACCCTGATTATGTTCGGCCTCGCCACCGGTCACGCCAAACGCTTTTCTCTCCTCCTTTGGGCCGTTGTCACCATCCCCCTCATCGTCATCGGTTTTATTGCGCTCGCACTCGAGGGGATTAATATGACCCACCTTCATCGCGAAGCCACAGCCGCCGCCTCAACCCGCCGGAAAAGGTAATCATCCTTTTCTCGGATAGGTGAAACAGAGCAGGTGTTGAACCGGATAACCCGGGTTACCACCACGCTCGGACAGCAGAGTTTTAACTTTCCCGAAACTCTATTGCGCTTCGGAGTGACGGACAAAACAGAGTTGCGCTTCATCATGCCCGACTATTGCGAGAATCTCTCCACCGGCACAGGCTTCGGCTCGGGATGTAGTGCAGCTCGCATTAGGTGCAAACTCTCTATCTACCCCGTATCCACCCCGTCTCGCCAGTTCCTCGATAAAATAAAAACCAAGGCAAGTAGCTTGTTTCCCCTGTTCCTTTTGGTCTTCCTGGCCGGTTCTAGCCCTTCAGCCCCTGACCAGGCTGCCGGCTTAAAAGCTCTCGATCGCGGCGATTACTCCGTTGCCGAAGATGTCTTCTCTCAGCTCGTCAAAGCCGATCCCACCGATTACGCCAGCTTCTTCAATCTGGCTCTGGCTGAAACCGCTCTGAAGAAGAACCATGAAGCCATCGAACACTACGGGCGCACTTTGACTTTGAAGCCGGGCCTTTACGAAGCCGAACTCAATCTCGGCATGCTCTACCTCCGATTGGGTCAGCCAGCCGAGGCCATGACTCCTTTGCGCCAGGCCGTGGAAGCTAAGCCGAATCAGCCCCGGCCGAAACGATATCTCGCTGACAGTCTTCTTGAAACGGGAGATCTCGCCGGTGCAGAAGCCCTCTACAAACAGACCGTCGCCCTTGACGGTAACCTCGCGGCGGCTGAGCTTGGACTCGGTCGCGCCCTCGAACGTCAAGGCCACCTCGACGAAGCTCTTCCTCATTTCCGCCGTGCTGCCACCTTGGATGGCGCTCTCAAATCCTACGAACTCGAATTAGGGCAGGCCTTCGGAAAAGCGAACCGCCTGGACGATGCAGTCGCGATCCTGAACGAATTTCCTGAAGATCCCGGTGCTCGCGAGGAACTCGGCCGCCTCTATCTCGCTGCCAACCGGCCCGCCGACGCCGTCCCTCAGTTTCAATCCGCTGTCCAATTGTCACCAACGCCTGCCAATCGCTTGGCCTTGGCTACGGCTTACCTGAAAAATAATCAGCCCGATCTGGCCGCTCCCCTGCTTAAGGAAGCCCTCGCCGCTAATCCCGATGACTTCGACGTACGTATGGCTGTTGGCCGCATCAGCCGCGACAAACACGACTACGTTGCCGCCGCCAATCAGTTCGTACTGGCTACAAAAATCAAACCAGATTCGGTTGAGGCTTGGAACGAAGCCGCCACCGCCTTCGTACTAGCAGAACTCTATCCCCAGTCCCTTGCCGCTATGGATAAGATACGTAGTCTGCATGCCGAAACGCCGGGCAATTTCTATTTCCGCGCCATCGTTCTGGATAAGCTGCACCAGATCAAACCAGCCTTGGCCAGCTATCAACAATTCCTGGCTTCTAGCGGAGGCAAGTTCCCCGACCAGGAATTTATCGCCCGTCAACGCAGCAGAATTCTCGAAAAGGAAGGGAACCGATGAGCCGCTCCTTTAAGTGTTTTCTTCAGTTCGGTCTTTCGTTTTGCTTGACGCTCTGCGCCGGCAATGCCCAGTCGATAAGCGCCGATATTCAGGCCGAACACGATCCGGTCCGGCGTTCCGACTTAGCTCTTAACCTGGCGAATTCTGCATTTGACAATGCTCGCTCCCTCTATACGCAGGGTGATGTTCAGAAGGGCGATGCGCAGCTGGAGCAGATGACCAGCGCCCTGAACGAATGCGTCACGTCTCTGCAGACCGCCCACAAATCAAGGTTCTACAAGAAAGCCGAACAGAAGGTTGCCTTCCTGCAGCGTCGTATGCAAGGACTCCTTGAGGATCTCTCTCTCCAGCAGCGTGGCTGGGCTGAGTACACCGATAAGAAGCTAGACGAGATCCACGATAAGCTCTTAGAAGGAGTGATGAGGAAATGAAGCTGCGCGTCTTCCTGCCCCTTTCTGTACTGGCAGCGACTATCCTATCCGCGCAGGATCGCGATTTCCTTTCGCCCAACGAGGTCGACCAGATCCGTCAGGTTCAGGACCCCAACGATCGCCTTCTGCTTTATATTCATTTCGCCAAACAGCGGATGGATCTTGTCCAGCACTATTTCTCGAAGGACAAGCCGGGACGAAGCATCTTTATCCACAATTCTCTCGAGGATTACAGCAAGATTATCGAAGCAATCGATTCAGTGTCCGATGATGCACTCCGCCGCAATTGCCCCGTCGATAAGAGCATGATTGCTGTTGCCGATGCTGAAAAAAGCTTCCTCGATCAGCTCGAAAAAATTCAGGACAGTGAACCCCGAGACCTGGACCGCTATAAGTTTGTTCTAACCGAAGCGATCAACACCACTCACGATAGTCGCGATCTTTCTCTCGAAGACGCCAAGAAGCGCACGACCGAGCTAGCTGCAGGCGATTCGAAAGAAAAAAATGATCGTGAAGCGATGATGCCTGAAAAAGAAGCCGCGGAGCGCAAGAAAGCGGCTCAGTCCCAATCCGATGAGGGGGAAAACAAGAAAGTTCCCTCCCTTTATCGTCCCGGCGAGAAGCCTCCGCAAACTCCACACTAGTCTTCCTGCCTCGTAATAACACCTCCATTCGAGAATATATTCGAAGCCGGCGAACTTAATCACGCGTCCTCTCATCAAACGATGGGAATCCTATTCTCTAATGCGAGTCATCCGATGTTTGTAACCGCCCCGTGGCGAACGCCTGTGTGGTGTGGTCTTTTGTTGTTCCTTGCCATTCCTCATGTTGGACAGTGCTGGCAACAGCCGGCCAATGATCCTGCTACGTCCGTTATGCCAGCTGATAGAGCGGAGGATCAACAAAAGCGCATCTTCGGCATCGTTCCCAACTATCGGACCTCGCCTATGCCCGTGCCTTACGTTCCGCTTTCTCCACACGACAAGTTCAAGATAGCCACCCAGGACGCCTTCGACCGCGGTACGTTCATACTTGCTGCCGCCTTTGGCGGGGAAGCGCAATTGACCAATTCAGAACCTTCCTTCGGACATGGCGCCCAGGCTTATGGAAAGTATCTTGCTACCTCCTATGGAGATTACATGATCGGCGATTATATGACGGAAGCCCTCTTCCCCATCCTTCTCCACCAGGATCCACGTTACTTCCGTCGCAATAAAGGGGGTGTCCTGTCGCGTCTGGGCTATGCTGCGGGTCAGATTTTCTGGACTCACTCCGATCAAGGTTTAGGTCAATTTAACTACTCCGAAGTCCTCGGAAATTCTACTTCTGTCGCCATTTCGAACGCCTACTACCCGAATAGTCGGGACGCTTCCAGCGCAGTCGGGAAGTTGGGCACCCAATTGGGTGTTGACATGGCGTCGAACATGCTAAAAGAATTCTGGCCCGACATTCTCCGCAAACTCCGCCGTCGCACTGAACATCAATAGGTCAGCCCCAAAACCGGAGCGAAGGTCTCCAGGTTGCCGAATCAGTAACGTTGGCGGAGACATTACCGCTTCCGCATATCCGCTATGCCGCGCACTGGTTATACGATATGACCTATGAGAAGAAGGGATTGGCTGAAAATGGTGGGCGCCCTCGCTCCAGGCCTTGGCGTCAAACCTTTAATTGCTGCTCCTGGCGCAACGCAGCGCTTCCAGCCAACGTGGCCATCGATCGATAAACGCGCCTCTCCCGATTGGTACACCGATGCCAAGTTCGGGATCTTTATCCATTGGGGACTTTACTCCGTTCCCGCATTCGCCGCCGTGAACGCTAAAAACCAGAACCCCTATGCCGAATGGTATTGGAACTCTTTGACCCTTGGCCAGAAAGCGAAGGCTCCTCAGGACGAAGGTGCGGCAACTTGGGAATTTCACAAAAAGATGTTCGGTGCTGCCTTTCAGT